>CANEXL010000044.1 GCA_947443745.1 Microbacteriaceae bacterium
GCTTCCCGCCGACATCGTGGCGCAAACATCCGCCCGCTATGGCGAACTCATTCAGCGGATGCTCGGCTAGATGATCTTCGAGCGCCCACCCGGCGGCGGCGCTCCCCTGTGGCGACGGCTCACGCAGGTGGTCATTGGGCTCGTCATCTACGGCTTCTCGGCTGCCGTCATGATTCACGCCCTCATCGGTATCGACCCGTGGGATGTCTTTCACCAGGGCCTTTCTGTGATGACCGGGGTGCCTTTTGGCATCGTCATCATCATTGTCGGTGCCGGAGTTCTGCTGCTGTGGATTCCCCTTCGCCAAAAGCTCGGCATTGGCACCGTGCTGAACCTCTTCATTATCGGGCTGACCCTCGACCTCTTTTTGGGGTTCTTGCCTATGGCATCCGGTATCTGGATGAGCCTTGGCTTCTTCATCTTTGGCGTTATCTTCAACGGGCTCGCGATCGCGCTCTACGTGGGGGCCGGGCTCGGGGCAGGGCCGCGCGATGGTCTCATGATGGGGTTGGTGAAGCGAAGTGGCAGACCGCTGTGGCTTGTGCGAACAGCGATTGAGATAACGGTGCTTGCCGGTGGCTGGATGCTCGGCGGCACGGTTGGCATCGGCACCGTCATCTATGCCCTCACCATCGGTCCCGTGGCCCACGTGCTGATGCCGTTCTTTGCCCTTGATAAGGGGCCGGCTTTGGCAAAGGTGCTCGACGATGTCGAAAACCTCGAGGGGCACTAGCCGGGCTCATTGCCAGGGATGTGGGCGTGGTCGTGGTTGTGGTTGCGGTTGCGGTTGCGGTTGTGGTTGCGGCAGAAACTTTCTCACTCGGTGAGAGCATCCGGGCATAAAAAAGGCTGTCGCGCGTTTACTTCTGCATGAGCACGAACATTCTTGAGCCCGCAACCCGCATGGGCACTGTCACGCTTCGCGTGGCGAACCTCGATGTGATGACCTCTTATTATCAGGATGTCGTGACCCTGGATATTTTGAGCCAGACGCGCGAGACGGTTACGCTGGGGCGCTTTGGGGTTCCGATTGTGAACCTTGAGTACGCCCCCGAGTTGCAGCACGCGGCTCCCGGCCAGGCGGGACTGTTTCACACCGCCATCCTTTTCGAGACGCAGGCGGCGTTGGCGGCGGCAGTTTATTCTGTGGCCACCAAGGCGCCCTCGACCTTCACGGGTAGCAGCGATCACCTCGTGAGTCAGGCGTTCTACTTCAACGACCCCGAGGGTAACGGCATCGAGCTGTACTGGGATCGCGACCGCACGGCCTGGAGCTGGACCCACGGCTCCGTCGAAATGGCGACCCTGTACCTCGACCCCAATACGTTTCTCGAGGAGCACCTGAGCCCCGAACTCGTGGATGACCCCCGGAGGGGCGACGCTGGCGCGGCTGGCGTGGCTGGAGTCACCGTGGGGCACGTGCACCTGTCGATTGGCAGCATTGCGCAGGCGCACGACTTCTACGTCACGCAGCTTGGCTTTGAGCAGACGGCCGCCTATGGTCCCTCCGCCCTATTCGTGAGCGCCGGTGGCTACCACCACCACATGGGCCTCAACGTCTGGAACAGCGCCGGTGCTGGGCGCCGTCAGCGCACGCTGGGCCTCGGCCAAGTTGATGTCATTGTTCCCACCACGGATGCCCTCCTGCAGACATCCGAGCGCCTCGTGACCTTCGGGCACGATGTGCGCCACGACGGTCAGACGCTGTTCGTCGATGACCCGTGGGGCAATCTGATTCGGTTGAGCGCGGAGCCTGAGCTGCCTGTGGTGGCGTTGGCCTAGAGCTGAGCGCGCCGTAATGAACTTATCGGGTCTGAATTTTGCAGAACTTCTGAGCCGCTTTAAGGTCTTGATCATTCTCAGCGATGGGTTCCTCTGCACGAACCCTTACCAACTCCGGCAACCCGGCATCCATTGCGCGCATCCAATATGCCCAGCACGTTCCCTTACTGCCAGCGGGGTGCCCGTGCTTTGACGTGAAGCGAATGCCAATGGGTTGGGTGCCGTCGAAGAGCGTGACGTTATCGCGAAGCCAACTCGCAATCAAGGTCGTAATTGCACGATTGTCGCCGGTGACGTGTGCCACGGTAAGAGTCCCCGTGACGCCAATGAGAGCAAGCTCCGTCTCGAGATGCAATGACAACGCAGCCAGCGTGTGGGTTGACGTAATGTCAACCCACCATCCCGCAGGAAAAACGACCTTGTAGATCATGCGGCCATCACGCCAGACTCTGGGTAGCCAGCGAGCACGCATGGTGCCGGCTTCATCCCAGTCGGCAAGAATCATGGTCCAGTAGTTGTCAAGCGAGATACCCATATCGTCAGCGTCTTTTTGCAGTGCGCGACGAACACCGTTGATTTCAGTGCAGTACGGGGCCAGAAGTTCCATGAAAGCTGTGAGGCGGTCATCGGTCGAGTAAAGCGTGTGCCCAACAGTGTCGAACCGGCTCCAGCTTCCGAGCTCGAACGAACCATCAGGTTCTGGTCCTCTTCCTGGAGGAGCAAGCGGCCCAAATGAGCTGCGGGCAATACGATAACTACCGTTCGCAGGGCTCCGAACGAGCTCAAGGCCGGAGGTGGCACAAACCCGGGTCAACCGGAAAAGGAGTCATCGATGACTGCTTGAACAGCCGTAGCCGCTTCTTTGAATCTCTCTTCGCGAATCGCCGTGACTGGTGTGTCATAGTCGAGCCAAGGATTTGCACCGATAAACCAGGCCCGAGCCACGTGCTCACCTTCGACCTCAGCTAGCTTGGTCCACTGCTCGTAAGCAAATTGAAGCCGGCGCATTGCCTCGTTTTTTGGCGCTGGCCCATCGGCTTTCGCCCAGCGATAGGGAAGTTTTACGTCCTTCGTGCCTGACAGCGACGCAACCAACGTGGCACCCAGAGAGCCGTTCAACCGTCGGGTTATTTCCCGAATGTCCAGCTTAATCGTTCGCGTGTGAGCTGCAATAACGCGGGTAGTGACGGTCATGGTGCCCTCCAAATTTCAGCCGTTGACTCTCGAGACTACTCTGAAAACCACAAAGATACCACTCTTTTTACACCAAATGGGATCCGGATTGAGGAGTGAAAACGGCACCCGCAACGCTGGGCCGCTTAAACAGAGCCCTGCCAGGCCGCAGGAGCCAAGACCCAGATGAGTTCAGATTCGGTCACGGCGTCACCGTGCCAGGTGTGCGGTTCGCGGCCGTCGAAGGTGAGGGTGTCGCCCGGGGCGAGCGTGAAGTTGCGATCACTGAAGACCACCGTGAGGGATCCCGCCAAAACGTGAACGGCATCCACGGGGGAGTTCACCGTGTAGAACTTGTCCCCGCCGGTGCCGCCGGGAGAAACGGTCGAGCGCACTACTTGAACGCGGGATTCACCGCGAGGAGTGAGCAGGCGCTCATTGACATCAATCCCGCCGAGGTTGATGCGCGGAGCCGTAGCCGCTGTGACGAGCTCACCGGCAGACACGGCAAAGAGATCCCCGATGCTGACGTTGAGAACTTCGCAGAGGGCCACAAGGGTTGCCACGCTCGGTGACGTCATGTCGCGCTCGATGCGGCTGATGAACCCTTTGGTGAGCCCGGTTGCCACGGCCAGCTGGTCAATCGTGAACTGCTGCGCGTGACGGGCGGCGCGAAGGCGGCTGCCAATGGCTGCGCGCTGATTGGTGGGCTCGACCGGCATCGGACGCATGTTTACTCCTGGAAAACTAGACGAAGACATCCCTATTCTGGCAGGTACGCTAGCATGTTGCTGTTGACACAACATAATATGCTTAACAAGCAACTATTTTTTGAGAGGACGCCTCGAATGAGCATCGAAATCGACTCGACCATGGAGTTATCCGACGGTAAGTTTCATGCCCTGATGGGCCCGGAACCCACTCCTGCCTTCACCGAACACGGCGAACTTGAGTCTGTCTGGGGTCGTCGTTGGGGTGCCGCCGACGAAATCGGAAAGTTGCGCAGCGTCTTGATGCGTCGCCCTAGTCGCGGGCTGGCCAAAATCACCGAAGACCAATACGACGAAGAGCTCGGTGCCCTGGTGGATCCCGCTCGCCGCTGGTACTGGACCGGCCGCGATGCGCCCGACATGGCTTTGATGGATGCCCAATACCAAGGCTTTGTTGACACGCTCGAAGCCAATGGCGTCGAGGTGGTGTTCGCCCCCGAACTCGGTGAGACCTTCACCAAGGCTGTCTACACGCGCGATCCCCTGGTGACCATTCCCGGTGGCGCCATCATCGGCCGCGTTGCCCCGCGCATGCGTCGCGGTGAGGAACAGTCCATCACCCAGACCGTCGCCGCCGCCGGTATGCCCATTCTCGGAACCATCACCGGCGAGGGACTCGCCGAGGGTGGCAGCTTCGTCAAGGTGCGCAAGGACCTCGCGTTCTTCGGAACATCCGTTCGCTGCAACCCCGAGGGTGGCCGCCAGCTCGGGCGCATTCTCGAGGAGCAGGGCATCACCCTCAAGCAGGTCAACCTGCCCGGCTACCTCATTCACCTCGACATGTGCTCGGTGATGTTGGATGACAACCTCGCCCTCGTGAACCCCCGCCTGGCCCCCTACGACTACATGAAAGCCATGTGGGACCTCGGAATCGAAACGCTCGAGGTCGACCGCAGTGAGGAGTGGGCCTGCAACATGCTCGTGCTTGAGCCCCGCAAGGTCATCATGCCCGATCATCTGCCGCGCACCCGTGCGATGCTCGAAGACAAAGCGGGCATCGACATCACGGCCATCCCGTTCCGTGAGATTCTCAAAAACGGTGGCGGCCTGCACTGCTCCACCATGGAACTGCAGCGGGACTGGGCCTAAGAACGTGAGCATGACATCAACGGATGCTTCGTTCCTCACCGACTTCGTCACCATGTCGTCCTTCGGTGCCACCGCCAACAGCGGCGTTGATCGTCAGGCGGCCACCGCGGCCGACGGGCAGACGCGCGACTGGTTCGTGGGACTGCTGATTTCCAACGGATTCACCGTAGACATCGACCCCATCGGCAACATCTTTGGTCTGCTCGAAATGGTTCCCGGTGCGCCTTACGTTCTTTTGGGCTCACATTTGGACAGCCAGCCACTGGCCGGGCGCTTCGATGGCGCCTACGGTGTTTTGGCGGCCGCTCACGCGGCCATTCGCACACGCGACCGGTTCGTCGCCGAGGGTACGACCCCAACCTTCAACCTCGCGGTTGTCGACTGGTTCAACGAGGAAGGCTGCCGCTTCAAGCCCAGCATGATGGGTAGCGGTGTCTTCACGGGGCTACTCGACCTGGCCAAGGTCCTCGCGACAAAGGACGCCCAAGGTGTCACGGTCGCCGAAGCTTTGCACGCCATCAACGGAGTCGGTACCTTTAGTCCTCCGCCGCTGGCCGCGTACTCCGAGATTCACATTGAGCAAGGTCGCGGCATGGACGATGCCGGAACCACCATCGGTCTCGTCTCCTCCACGTGGTCGGCGCGCAAGTACGAGATCGTCGTGCGTGGGGAGCAATCGCACTCCGGCGCCACCCGCATGAAAGACCGCCGGGATGCCGTTCTGGGTGCCGCCAAGGTGATTGTGGCGGTGAACGACCTCCTCAAGAATTTCGAGGAAGAGGCCGTGCATTCCTCGATCAGCGAGCTCTATGTCGCCCCGAACTCCCCCGTCACCGTGGCGCGTGAGGTGCGGTTTCTCATTGACATCCGTGCGCGCGAATCGTCGTTACTCGCTCAGGCGTATGCGCACCTTCAGGATGCCATCGCGCTCATCGAGGCCGAATGCCGGGTCACGGTCGAAGAAGTGGGCGCCAGCATTTGGGAGAGCGGACCGTTCCTCGAAAGCGGAATCGAACTCTCGCGAAGCTCTGCGGAAACATTAGGGTTCACCCACGATCGCGTGCTCACGCTCGCCGGTCACGATGCCACCAACATGAAAGAAATCGTGCCCACGGTCATGCTGTTTGTGCCGAGCGGTGCCGATGGAATCTCGCATAACGAACGCGAATTTACAACGGATGCCGACCTCGTATCCGGCCTCACCGTCTTCACCGACGTTGTGACCCGCCTCGCGCTCGGGGAGCTCCCCGAGTCGCACCTCGCTCTGAAGTAAACCCGGCTCTGAAGTAGGAGAGGCTGGGCGAGCAGTTTGGGTAACCAGACTTCCGCCGGCCAACCCTCCACTGACCAAACCGTGGTCGAGGGCGGGCGGCCAGAGCCGCTAAAGCTGGATGGCGACGGCGCGAATTGGCGCGCCGTCGGCGGCATCAAAGGCGAGCGGTAGCAGCGAGATAAACGGCTTGTCGAAACCGATGGCGGCCACGTTGGTCAGGTTTTCGCAGATGACTCCGCCGACGTCGGCAATGAGGTGATGCACGGGAAACCCCACCCCGGGGTGCGTGTCATCAGGCGTCTCGTCGATGTTGATGGCGTCGATCGCGAACGTGCGCACGCCGAGTTCGATGAGGCGGCGGCAGGCATCCGCGTCAAGGTAAGGGTTTTCGAAATAGGCCTGGGTGCCGTAATGCTCGCTCCATCCGGTGTGCAAGATGACGATGCATCCGGGCGTTATCTGATCGGCGACAGGGGCGATGAAGTCCCAGCCGATGCTGCCGCGAGCGCCGACCGAGCGCGCATCCACGATGACGCCGGTGCCGACGAAACGGTCTAAGGGCACCTCATCGATTTTCAGACCGGTCTCGCTGAAGTGGAACGGGGCGTCGACGTGGGTGCCCGTTTGCGAGCCCATCGAAACGTTCAGCAGGTGAAACCCGTCGCGCTCAATTGTGCTGTGCGTTGAGAACTCAAGTACCGGATCGCCGGGGTAAACCTGGGTTTGGGCGTTCAAAGGCACAGACAGGTCAATAACCAAATGTTTCGTCATAGTAAATTATTCTTTCACAGCTAGCAATTAAGTGTCGAAAAACGCTACTGTCATTTCAACATGTTCAGTACCGTCGGTTCCCCCGCCGACCAAAACGAAAGGGTCCCCCAATGACCCCCTCAGAGTATGGCGACAACGACGCCGCCGCTACCGTTCTCAATTCACGCCCCAAAGTCACGGATGTTGAAGTCCACGGCATCGACATGATCCCTCACAAGGATCGCACCTCCACGTGGGTAGACCTCCTGCGCATTCAGTTCGGTGGCGCCAACACGTTCGCGACCGTTCTGCTCGGCACGTTCCCCATCGTGCTCGGTCTCTCCTTCTGGCAGGCTGTTCTGGCCGTCGTGCTGGGTGTCCTCGTCGGCACCGTGTTCCTCATGCCCATGGGCCTCTTCGGTCCCCGCACCGGCACGAACAACGCCGTCTCCTCGGGGGCGTTCTTCGGTGTTCGCGGCCGCGTCGTGGGCTCGTTCCTCTCGCTGCTGACCGCCATCGCCTTCTACTCGATCTCAGTCTGGGTCAGCGGTGACGCCCTCGTCGGCGCCCTCAACCGCCTCGCCGGCATCGAAGACTCGGTCGGCCTCCGCACCCTGGTCTACGGCGTCATCGGCGTGCTCGTCATCGTTGTCGTCATCTACGGTTTCCAGTTCATGTTGTTCGTGAACAAGACCGCGGTCATCGCCAACACCGCCCTCATCCTGATGGCATTCGTCGCCTTCTCCGGAACGTTCGATGCCTCGTACAACCCCGGTCCCGACGCCTTCGCGCTTGGTGGCTTCTGGCCAACCTTCGTTCTCTCGGCCTTGATCGCGATGTCCAACCCCATCTCGTTCGGTGCCTTCCTCGGCGACTGGTCGCGCTACATCCCCAAGGCAACGCCGGTTCGCAAGCTCATGCTCGCAACGTTCCTCGGTCAGCTGCTCACGCTCATCCCGTTCATCTTCGGTGTGGCCACCGCAACGATTGTCGCCGGCCAAGCCGACTATGTCTTTGCGCTGATTCAGGCATCCCCCATTTGGTATGCCGTGCTGTTGATGCTCGTTGCCTTCATCGGCGGTCTCTCCACGGGAACGACCTCGCTGTATGGAACCGGGCTCGACTTCTCGTCGGTACTGCCGCGGTTTAGCCGAGTGCAAGCGACCATCACCATCGGCATTATCGCGTTCGCCTTCATCCTCACTGGTCGCCTGTTCTTCGACCTGCTGGGTGCCGTCAACGCGTTCATCGGTGCCATCATCGTGACCACGACTCCCTGGATGGTCATCATGGCCATCGGCTTCATTGTGCGCCGCGGATACTTCAAGCCCCGCGACCTACAGGTCTTCAACCAGGGCAAAGTCGGTGGGGCCTACTGGTTCACCGCCGGCGTCAACTGGCGTGGCATGGTGGCCTGGATTGGTGCGGCCGTGATTGGCCTCATGTTTGCCTACTACCCGCCCGTCATCGTGGGACCGCTCAGTCAACTGGGTGGCGGCATGGACTACTCCTTGATCGCGGCCGTCGTTTCAGCAGTGGTGCTGTACCTCGGTGCCCTCTGGATCTGGCCGGAGTCTCGCGGAGTCTTTGGCGAGGATGGCCCCCGCGGTGTCGCCTCCTCGGACACTCCTCTGGCAGAAATCGTGACCGACCACTCCTCGACCGCAGCCAAGGTGTACGCCAAGGCTGAGGCTCGCGAGAAGGCTGACGCAAACGCATGAGTAACGTCGACGGCCCCGGTGCCGACATCGCTGCCGAATCCCTGACTGCTGAGGCAGCTGAGGCGCTGGCGGCCGTCGACGCCATCATCACCCACTTCGGGAACCACGAACGCGATGCGTATTTCGCTGGCTTTGCTCCCGAAGCAACGTTCCTCTTCTATACGACACCCGATCGCGTCGAGTCCCGCGCCGCCTACGAGCAGCTGTGGGACGAGTGGGAGAAGGAAGCTGGCTTCCATGTTCTCTCCTGCTCCTCGAGCAATCGCCGCATCCAGGTCTTCGGCGATACTGCAGTCTTCAGCCACGATGTCGACACGACCCTCACCATGGAGGGCGTGACGGAGTCGGTGACCGAGCGCGAGAGCATCATCCTGGAGCGCCGCAACGGCGCATGGCTCGGTATTCACGAGCATCTCTCCGCACGCGGTTAGGGTTCGATCTTAAATAGTTCTCGACGAAATACCATTATCGTTATACGATATTGTCATGGCTGAGAACGAAAGAATCAATGGCGTTCCTGTTACCGAGGAACAGATTTCGGAATGGTCTTCCGAGGCCGGGAGTGGTTTCGATGTCGAGGCGCTAAAGAAGCGTGGTCGCGGTCGCCCGGGCCGCGGGGCTGCACCGACGCAAATCGTCGCGGTTCGCCTTACGGCAGATGAGCTCGCACTGATTGATGCTCGGGCTGAAAAGGAAAACAAGACCCGATCCGAAGCGATTCGCGCTGCCTTAGCCGAATACGCGGCGTGAAGGTTCACGCTTCCGCCCTCAAACACGGCATCGACGCCGAAGATATTCTCCAAGCGGCAGCGTGGCCTGTCTGGGTCGAGGATCTCGACGACGACAGTCCCGGGCGACAACTCCGCCTTGGATTCGATACCAAGGGGCGCCTTCTAGAGACAGTAGTGCTGACCTTTGACAGTGGGAACGAACTCGTTATTCACGCGATGAAGGCGAGATCAGACCTTCTCGACTTGTTGCCGTGAAGCATCCGCCCGTTATGAAAGTATTTCTGGCTCAGCCCTGACGAAGACGGGCACCTAATGGATAGTGTGATGTCTTCTAGCTGAGAGGCATTCCATGGGCGTGGAAAACAATACAAGGGCCATCGAAGACACGGTTGTCACCGACTTCACAGACCGCATGAGCTATGGCGGATACCTCGATCTCGACACGTTGCTCGCGGCGCAAAAGCCGTTGAGCGTGCCGGAACATCACGACGAGCTGCTGTTCATCATCCAGCATCAGACGACCGAGTTATGGATGAAGCTCGTCATTCACGAGCTCGAGGCCGCCCTCGCGTACCTGCAGGCCGACGACCTCCCTCAGGCGCTCAAGTGCGTGGCGCGGGTCAAGCACATCCAGAAGACACTGACCGAGCAGTGGTCGGTGCTGGCGACGCTAACGCCCAGCGAATACGCGCAATTTCGGGGAATGCTGGGCAACTCCAGCGGCTTCCAGTCGTACCAATACCGGGCCATTGAGTTCATGCTCGGCAATAAGAACGAGAAGATGCTGGCCGTCTTTGATAGCGATGCGGATGCCCAGGCTCTCCTCCGCCGCGCCCTAGAAGCCCCCAGTTTGTATGACGAGTTTCTGCGGTACCTGGCCCGTCAGGGGCACGCGATTCCCGCATCCGTCTTGGAACGCGATGTCACCAAGGCGTGGGTCTTCAGCGAGGAGTTGATGCCCGCCTTCATTCACATCTATGACGAACACGAGACGAACTGGGCAGCGTACGAGGCGTGCGAGGAGATGGTGGATCTCGAGGAGAACTTCCAGTTCTGGCGCTTTCGGCACCTGCGCACGGTGCAACGCATCATCGGCATGAAGATGGGGACCGGCGGAAGCTCCGGGGCGCCCTTCCTACAAAAGGCGCTCGAGCTGACGTTTTTTCCTGAGCTGTTCGCGGTGCGCACCGAGATCGGTAAGTAGGTTCGACTCGTGAGGATGCTGGGGTCTGCCGGGAAGGGGCTCACATGAGTTGGCTCGAGCGCGCCTCGCGCGTGTGGGTGATTGCAACGGGCGAGGTCGGCACGCGCCTGCCGCTGCTGGGCGATGCGCATGTTCACCTCGGGCTGACTGATCCGACACTGCTGCTCGCGGGCGGGCTTGGGCGCGTTCAGGAGTTGGGCTGGATTCCCGAGGTTGCGGCAGGATGGCGGACGGCTTCCCTGAGCGGAGCCGCACAATCAGGCGTAAATCCGTATCCGGAAATCTCGATTGCGGGTGCCTTTCTGACGGCAGTTGGCGGGTACCCGAGTGACCGGAGCTGGGCGCCGGAGGGGGCGGTGCGCGAGGTGCACAGTGTGGCGGATGCGGGAATCGCCGATGCACAGGCGGCCGTTGCGGAGCAAGTGGCGGTGGGGGCATCCGTTATCAAAGTGACATTGAATTCGGATGCGGGCCCTGTCTTCGACGACGACACTCTGGCGGCAATCGTTGAGAGTGCTCGTGATGCCGAACTGCGCATTGTTGCTCATGTCGAGGGGGCGGGTCAGTGCGCGCGGGCGATTGCCGCCCACATCGAGGTATTGGCCCATACCCCATTTACGGAGGCGGTTTCGGATGCCCTGTTGGAACAGGCCGTGGCGCACGGGCAACAGTGGATGAGCACGATTGACATCCATGGGTATGGCGCCCCGGATGCTCGGCAAGCCGTTTCGCGTGGCATTGCGCTCGATAATCTGCGGCGGTTCGTGGCTCTCGGGGGATCCGTTATCTATGGCACCGATCTGGGCAACGGCAAGCTGCCTCCTGGCGTGAATGCGCGCGAGGTGCGGGCGTTGCAGGATGCGGGAATGTCGGTGGATGATGTTATCGTCGCGATGACGACGTGGTGGGGGGCTGCGTCGTCTGGTGACTCTCTCGTTGTGGATCATTCCCGGGGGAACGGGAGGGTCACTTTTGTACCGGGGCCGGGCGTGACCGACAATTTTGCTGGTTCGGTAGATTTTGCCGACTGGCTGACGCACGCGCGCGTTGTGAACGCTGAAGAACTCGAACCACTCGAACCACTCGAACATGACGACCATGACGACCGTAATCTGGAGAACGTATGAATGACTCGACCGCCGACGAACTTCTGGCTCGGGCGCACGCCCTCGACGCGGCCGACCCGCTGGCCTCCTACCGCGAGCGCTTTTATGGCACGGATGCGGTCACCACAGCGAACACTCCCGGCATGCCCGTCGCCTACTTCGACGGCAACTCGCTCGGGCGACCGACACTGGCGAGTTTCGAACGCATCGAAAAGTTCTTGCGCGCCGACTGGGGAACACGCCTGATTCGCAGCTGGGATGAGCAGTGGATGCAACTCCCTATGGACCTCGGCGATGCGCTCGGTGCCGCCGCACTAGGAGCCGCTCCCGGCCAGACTTTTGTGGGCGATTCCACCAGTGTGCTGTTGTACAAGTTGGCGCGGGCAGCGGTTGCGCCTCTTCCCGAGGATGCGCGACGGGCTGCAGAAGCGGGGCTGGCGGTTCCCGCGGGGCGCGGCGGACGCACCGAAATTGTCGTGGACAGTGATAACTTTCCCACGGACCGTTACCTGATGGAGGGCATCGCGGCCGAGCGCGGCATGACGTTGCGGTGGATCGCCGCCGATACTTCTGCCGGGGTGACACCCGAGCAGGTCGCCGCCGTGCTGAGCGAGAAGACCGCGCTGGTACTGCTGAGCCATGTGGCCTACCGCTCGGGATTCATGGCCGACGGACCCGCCATTACGAAGCTCGTGCACGACGCTGGCGCGCTCATTCTCTGGGATTTGAGTCACTCCGTCGGCTCCGTCGTGGTTGAGCTGGACGCGTGGGGAGCGGATCTCGCGGTGGGGTGCGGCTACAAATACCTGTGCGGCGGCCCCGGGTCACCCGCTTTCGGCTACGTGCGCGCCGGCCTGCAAGACACCCTCGAGCAACCCCTTCAGGGGTGGATGGGCGTCGCCGATGTCTTCGCAATGGGACCCGAATATGTGGCGGCGAAGGGCATCCGGCGGTATATAACCGGCACACCCCCGGTCATTGGCATGCTCGCCATGCACGACCCCATCGCCATGATTGCGGAGGTGGGCATTGCGGCGATTCGCGCCAAGTCCATTGCGCTGACCGAGTTTGCGATTGAGATCACGGATGCGCTGCTCGCGTCCCTCGGCGTCACCCTGGCTACTCCCCGCGAGGCATCGCAGCGGGGTGGCCACGTAACCCTGAACCACCCGGCCATGCGTGAGGTCAACGCCGCTTTGTGGGAGGTCGACGTGATCCCCGACTACCGTGACCCCCATGGCCTGCGTATTGGCCTGTCTCCGCTGACCACCTCGTTCGCCGAACTTCACCTCGGTATGCTCGCCGTGCGCGACGCCCTGCTGCGCCTGGCGTAACTCCCTCGCCATCCCGCGGCAATCGCCAGGAGGGCTAGCGCCACGACGGCTAGCGCCAGCTGACCCGCCTGCCCCCCCCCCCACAACATCGAGTCGTCACGTTTCGCGGCCTATTGGCGCTCACCACAAACTGACCGGTCACGTTTCGCGGCCTCCGGGGCTGCTCAACCCACGAAACATGACGGGTCGATGGACTTCAGCCCCGCTAGGGCCACAAAACGCGACCACTCGCTGCGCACCGGCGAGAACGCCCCGCCTCGCGCAGGTCTTGGGGAGCAACAGGTGAAAGAATGTCCGCCTGGCGGCGGGCCTTTTATGCCCTTGGCACTTCGTTGGCGGGTTGAGGGATTGATGGCGCCACTGGCACCAGCCTGCGCAATCCGGCACCAGCATGCGCAATCTAGAGCCACTCAGACACCGGTCGAAACCACGTAATCTGGGGCCACGCAGAAACCGGTCGAAACCACGCAATCCGGTGCCACGCAGGCACGAGTCGAGGCCGCTCAATCTGCAACAGCATCCGGAATCAGGGGCTGCACAAGGCCGGTACAATGGGAGAATCCCCTGTCGCTCGCGAACTCGCTGGAGTAACTCATGCCCATTATCGTCGTCGAGGTTATGCCTAAAGCCGAAATTCTTGACCCCCAGGGCAAGGCAGTCGCCGGGGCATTGACCCGCCTTGGTTACACCCAATTTTCGGGCGTACGCATGGGCAAGCGCTTCGAACTCACCGTCGAGGGTCCCGTCACTGCCGAGACCCTGGCCGCCGTCAAGACCATCGCCGACGAAATCCTCTCGAACGCTGTCATCGAAGACGTCGTCAGCATCACCGAGCAAGGCGCGTAATGCGTATCGGCGTCATCACCTTCCCGGGCTCGCTCGACGAGCGCGATGCCCAGCGTGCCGTGCGTCTTGCTGGAGCCGAGCCTGTCGTTTTGTGGCATGGTGACCACGACATCCAGAATGTGGATGCCATCGTGCTCCCCGGTGGTTTCAGCTACGGCGATTACCTGCGTGCGGGTTCCATTGCCAGCCACGCGCCCATCATGGCCGAGGTCATCGATGCCGCCAACAAGGGTGTTCCCGTCCTCGGTATT
Source organism: Microbacteriaceae bacterium (assembly GCA_947443745.1). Classification (GTDB taxonomy): domain Bacteria; phylum Actinomycetota; class Actinomycetes; order Actinomycetales; family Microbacteriaceae; genus Alpinimonas. The sequence goes on from CANEXL010000044.1 coordinate 14,031, forward strand.
TGCAACGGTTTCCAGATGCTGGCCGAGGCCCGCCTGCTGCCCGGCGCGCACACCCGCAACGCGCACCAGCACTTCATTCGTCGCGACCAGAAGCTGCGCGTCGAAAATAACACCACCGCCTGGACCACCCAGTTCACGCTCGGTGAAGAGATCATCATCCCCCTCAAAAATGCCGATGGCCTTTAC
>CANEXL010000045.1 GCA_947443745.1 Microbacteriaceae bacterium
CGAAAAGCACCGCGTTCCGTTCGCCGACCTCATCGGCCGCAGCGTCTGGGTCTACGGCCAACAGGAGGTCATGAAGGACCTCCTCGTGGCTCACGACAAGGAAAACTTTTCCGCGAACTACGAATGCGACAATGTTGCCCTTCACGATCTCGAGACCGACTCCCCGAGCGTGACGTACACGCAACATGGTCAGGATGTCCGCATCACCGCGCGCTTCATCATCGGTGCCGATGGCTTCCACGGCATCAGCCGCCCCAGCATCCCGGAATCTGAGATCACCCACCACGAGCGCGTTTACCCCTTCGGCTGGCTCGGTATCTTGGCCAACGTGGAGCCCTCCACCGATGAGCTGATTTACGCTCTGCACGAAGACGGTTTCGCCATGCACTCCATGCGCTCTAACACCGTTTCGCGCCTCTACCTGCAGGTTGACCCCGATGACGACATTGCGAACTGGTCGGATGAGCGCATCTGGGAAGCCCTCCAGGTTCGCTTGGGCCACCCCGGCTTCACTCTCAAGGAGGGTCCGATCACCGAGAAGAGCATCACCCCCATGCGCAGCTGGGTCTCCTCGCCCATGCGTTACGGAAACCTGTTCCTCGTCGGCGACTCAGCGCACATCGTTCCGCCCACCGGCGCCAAGGGTCTCAACTCGGCTTTCGGCGACATCGCCTACTTGTCGCCCGCGTTGCTGGAGTTCTTTGCCACAGGCAACGCCAAGGGAATCGATGAGTACAGCAAGGATTCTCTCGACCGCATCTGGCGCACGCAGAACTTCTCGATGTACATGACCAACATGTTGCACCGTTTCTTCAGCGACAACCCCACGCAGGATGACTTCGATTACCGCTCGCAGCTCGGTCAGCTACGCACGGTGGTCAACTCCAAGCACGGCATGGCGTTCTTGGCCGAGAACTACACGGGCATCATCTGGTAGTCAGAAACAGCTATAGAGCCCGGGTGGCTTGGCACAGGGCTAGTTGCCAGTGCCGGCCGCTCGGGCTTTCTGTTCGAAGCCACACCGACGTCATCTCGTTGTCAACATCGCGCAAGGCACCGGCAGCGGTCAGGCTCGCCTTCATCCGCGCGGAGACGATGACGGTGTCGCCATGCACGAGCTGGTTCGTGAGGACGTAATCGACGGAGTGATACTCAACCAGGCCCTCGCGGCATCCGCTGAGGAATGACGCCTTGTCATCAACGTGCCCCGTGGAATGGATGTAGACCAGACCCTCGTGCAGCAGTGGCTCGAGGGCATCGGTTTTCCGCGCAATGCGAAGCTGCCACCGAAGGTCTTCGAGGGCGGCAATCTCGGCGGTGATGTCATTAGCGTCTGTCATCAGCTAGGCGACGAAGGTATTGGTCATCGTTCCGATGCCGTCGACAGTGCTGGTGAGACGGTATCCGGGCTTCATGAAGATGCCCCGGCCCATGCCGACACCGGCCGCCGTTCCCGTGAAGATGAGGTCCCCCGGTAACAGCGTCACTATCTGGGACAAATCGGCAACGATCTGCGGCACCGAGAAGATCATGTCGCTCGTGTTGCCGTCTTGAACGACAAGAGTGCCATCGATGTCCGGGCCCGTCAGGGTGGCGCCAATTCGCAAGCCGTCTTTCTGGGGTAGTTCGTCGAGGGAGACGACGGCCGGCCCGAAGGGGGAAAAGTTGGGGAACGACTTTCCCAGGCTGAACTGAGCCGCGGGGCCTCGACGCTGGATGGTGCGCTCGCTCAAATCTTGACCAACGCTGAGCCCGGCCACGTAGTCCCACCCGTTGGCGACATCAATCTTGTGGGCTTTCTCGCCAATTACGACCACCAGCTCGGTCTCGTAGTCAACCGTTTCACCGGGCAACTCAACCGTGACGTTGGGACCGGCAAGAGACGACAGAAACTTCGTGAAGACAATGATGTGCTCGGGGGACGGAAGGCCCGCCTCTTGGGCGTGGTCATGGTAGTTCAGCCCGATGGCAAAGATTTGTTTGGGTTCAGGAATGGGTGCGCCGAGGTCCTGCTCGTCGAAGGCAACGCTGTCACTGTAATCAGCGGATGCTCCCCACGACGCGAATTCGCTCCAGCGGTCGAGAATGTCGGCTGTTCGTGACGAAAATATGCCGCCGCTCGCCTTCTCGACATCAAGAGCACGGGCGTCACGAATGAGAACGGCTCGTCCTCCAAGATTTCCAAGACGCATGAGATTCTCCTTCGTCAGTTCTGAGCGGGGGGCATGGGGGGAAAGGGAACGCCGTCGGCGAACTCGGGGTGGGCGGCAATGCGGGCGGGCCAGACATCGATGAAGTCCATGGGCTTTTCGCTGTCGGGACGCATTTTGCCGGCGTACGCCAGCGAGTGAATCTCTGCGTGAAGGAGGCCCTTTGCGCGTGCGGCGACCAGCTTCTCGGGGTCAAATTGCGGACCAACTTGGTCGGCCGAGAATTCACGGGAGGCCCACATCCATTCGGTGGACAGGCTCCAATCCAAGAAGTTATCGACTTGGATTTCGACGCCGTTGCCATCGGGATCCTGGTAGTACATCGACATTGTCATGCCGTGATCGAGCGAAAAAGTGGGAACTATCCCCGCATCTCGCAGGCGCTCGTAGTTATCGAGCCATTGGTCGAAGGTCGCGTATTCGAAGGCGGTGTGGTGAAGCCCGGCCGTGTGAGGCTTGTTGACCGGAGGCATGGTTCCCGGCAGACGAAGGAGGGCGATGCGATGATTCGCTTCGTCATTGGTCATCCATGCCGCGTGATCAGCAAAGTAGATGGGACGCAGGCCGCAGACCAATTCGTACCAGGCCACCATCGCCGCAACATCCATGGTCATGAAAGTCGCATGGTGGAGCTTGGGCGCGATAACAGGACGCGGACGGGGCTTGCGCGTGTCAGGAATGGGAGGATGTGCCATGAGTTTCTCTCCTTTGAGAACGATCGAACACGACCGGTTGAATTGTATTCCGTGATGTCATGCGTGTGATAAAACTGGAACTTCCCCACGGGTGAGGGGAAAGTTTTGAGGGCGAGATTAGTCGGGGAGCGAGACTCCGGAAAGCTCGATGGCAACGTCGATGATCATGTCTTCTTGACCACCGACGACGCGCCGGCGCCCGAGCTCCAGCAAAATCTCCGCCTCGGCAACGCCGTACCTTTCGGCGGCGCGACGGGTGTGCAGCAGGAACGAGCTGTAGATACCCGCGTAGCCGAGAAGGAGGCTTCCGCGATCGAGCTGCGGGAGTTTGCCGGCACAGATGCGCGCCACAATATCTTCGGCGACATCGATGAGTTCGAGCGTGTGCACGGTCGTGCGGGCTCCGGAACGGTCAAGGGCGGCGGCCAGAACTTCGGTGGCCGCGTTGCCCGCCCCCGCTCCCAAACCGTGGCACGAGCCGTCCACAATTGAAGCCCCCGCAGCCGCAGCTGCCAGCGCATTTGCAACTCCGGAACCGAGATTGTTGTGGGCGTGCATGCCAATCGGCATGTCGTCACCCAGACGCTCGCGCAGAGCTTCGACCCTTTCGACAACCTGATGGGGCAGCATGGCTCCCGCGGAATCCACGACATAGACCGTGTCGGCTCCGGCATCGCGCATGATCTCGGCCTCGGTGGCCAGGCGGTTCGGCCCCACCATGTGGCTCATCATCAAGAAGCCCACGGTCTCAAGCCCCAGTTTCTTGGCACCATGAAGGTGCTCCAGTGAAATATCCGCCTCACTGCTGTGCGTGGCAACGCGCACGAGGTCGATGCCGGCATCGTGAGCACGCTTGAGATCATCGAGAGTACCGATACCGGGCAGGAGCAGCGCCGCCAGTTTGGCATTTTTGATGACACCCCGGGCAGCCGTGATGAGCTCAATGTCCGACTCGGCCGAGAATCCGTAGTTGAACGATGACCCGCCGAGGCCATCCCCATGCGTCACCTCAATCACGTTCACGCCCGCCTCATCCAACCCGCGGGCAATCTCGCGCACGTTGGCGGAGGAGAACTGATGAGCAATGGAGTGCGCTCCATCACGCAGTGTCGTATCGCAGACAAGAATGTCACTGCCGGCAAGGGGAGCAACGCTGGTGTCGGAACCAACCACGGGTGATGCCATCGGTTCCCGAAAAGAAAGTGTCATGGTGATGTGTCCTTAGTCTCTGAGCTCGGCGTAACGTTCTGCCGCTGCGACGGATGCGGCCGTAATGATGTCGAGATTGCCCGCGTAGGCAGGCAGGTAGTCGCCGGCACCGGAGACTTGAAGAAAGACGGAGACCTTGGTGGTTCCGCCCGGTCCTGCTCCCCGATCAATCTGGGGTTTGCTCACCAGCGCGTACCCGGGAACGTAACGCTTGACGGCCTCGGCCATCTCCTCAATCGAGTCGAGGATTGCCTGCGGATCCGCGTCGGCCGGTACCGCAGCGAAGACGGTATTGCGCATCATGATGGGCGGATTCGCGGGGTTCAATACAATAATGGCCTTGCTCGCTTTGGCTCCACCCACGCGGCGAAGGGCATCCGAGGTGGTGACCGTGAATTCGTCGATGTTCGCGCGCGTTCCGGGGCCGGCCGCGCGGCTCGAGATTGTGGAGACAATCTCGGCATATTCGACCACTGCGGCCCGGCTGATGGCGGCGACAATCGGCACGGTCGCTTGCCCGCCACACGTCACCATGTTGAGGTTGCGTTGCTGGGCCACCACATCGAGGTTGACGGCGGGAACGACGTAGGGGCCCACCGCAGCCGGTGTCAGGTCAAGCACGAACAGGCCCGCCTCCGCGTATTTCGGTGCGTTGAGAGCATGAACGTGCGCGGAGGTGGCCTCAAAAACCACGTCATATTCGGATGCCCGAGCCAGTAGAACATCGACGCCCAAATGGGTCGTCTCAATCCCTTCCTTCGCCGCACGCTTGAGCCCGTCGGATTCGGCATCGATTCCCACGAGGAGGGTCGGTACCAGGAGGGTAGACCTCTGGAGTTTCTTGATGAGGTCGGACCCGATGTTTCCGGATCCGACCACGGCGCAACGCAACGACATGGCAACTTCTTTCGATTAAACGGTCGGACGAATTAGAGTGCGGTCCGAATCGTCACGGAGGGAAAGCCCTCAGCGCGCACGGTCCAGGTCGAACCTCGCGTGAGCGGAACACTCGCGTGGACGGCGCCGGCCAGAATAATCTCGCCGACAGCGAGATCCTCTCCCAGCTCGCCCAGCTTGTTGACGGCCCACAGAGCCCCAAGGAGGGGATCACCGAGAACAGCACGCCCCTCGCCCTCGCTGACGACTTCGTCATCGCAGAGCAGTTGCAGCGTCACACCGGGAAGCGAATCGAACAACGCCGCGGTGGCCACTGAACTTTCCCCAATGACGAGCCGCGCCGACGAGGCATTGTCAGCAATGGTGTCGGCCAGCGTGATCTTCCAATCAGTAATGCGCGAATCGATGATCTCCATGGAGAGGTAAACCCTGTCGACACAGGCACGAAGTTGTTCCAGCGTCATGGGCCCAGCCAGCGCGTGAGCGGCGGGAATATTGCGTCCCAGCCGAAAGGAAAACTCTGCTTCCACCCGCGGTGAGATCAGTGTCGAGGCGTCAAGCGTTGCCGGCGCCAGCACCATCATGTCATCGAGAATCACCCCGTAATCGGGCTGATCCACTCCCAGCTGCTTCTGCATCGCCAGCGACGTCAGCCCGACTTTCCGGCCGACAATGGACGCGCCGGCTGCGAGACGACTCGTGATGTTGAAAAGTTGAATCTCATAGGCCTCCTCAACGGTGAGCGTCGACCGTGAGGCAGTCACGGGCCCAATGGGGACCCGTGACCGCTCAGCCGATGCCAAGTTGGCGGCCAGAACCTCGAGCGCCACATTCTCGAGGACAGCATCCGTCGCCATGTCTGCAGGCGCAGCATCCGTTGCCATGAAGGGCCTAAACGAGTTTCTTGGTCGACTGCGTCGTCTGCGAGAACAACGCTGTGGGATCCATGGGGGTGGGCTCGCCATACCACGTGAGGCCCTGAGCGAAGTTCTCGGGGTTCCAGACGGTGGGCTCGTGGTCGGGGGCGAAGATCAAGTAGCCACCCGAGTAGAGCTCGATGCGGTGACCCGATCCGGGATCGCGAACATAGAGGAACATTGCCGCTCCGATGCCATGCTTGCCGGGGCCGAGGTCAATCTGCACGTCGAGGTCGCGCAGAATATCGGCGGCGGTCAGCGAGTCCGAGAAGTTCTCGAGGTTGAAGGCAACGTGGTGGAAAGCGCCCACCTGGTTGTGAGGGTTGGCCACGAGCGCGATGTCATGCACCTGCGGGGTGACCGAGGTCCAGGAGGCGACCAAGGGACCATCGGGGATTTGCATGGCCTCGCGACGTTTGAAGCCGAGGTTGTTGATGAGCCAACCCTCGGCCGATCCCACTTCTTCCATAGCGGTGTGCAGGTTGACGTGGTCGATGCGACGAACGCCCAAGCCACGACGAGTGCTCGACTGGCTCAGAATCTTGGACTGGATGGCGTCCGGAGCCTTGGGCTTTTCGATGTCATAGAACAGCTCGATGGGGTGGCCACCGTGAGGCATGAAGAAACGGATGGCGTCGCCCTGCCCCTTCTTGGTTCCCTTGGGGATCTCGACGACCTTGACGCCGCTGTTGTGCAGCTGGCGCGCATAGAGTTCGACGTCCTCGGGGCGTGCCGTGCGCAGTGAAACATGCTCGAGTTCGGCAACGTTTGAGTCAACCAACACGAGCGAGTGGTGCTCATGCTCCTGGTAGGAGCGCAGGTAGGCCTTGTTGCCGTCGCGGGCAACCTCCTCCATGCCGAGAACGTCTCTGAAGAACCACAGGCTCTTCTCGATGTTGGGGGTGGACAGGGTAATGTGCCCGAGTTGGGCGATTGCGGGACGCTCGTTCATTGTGTGTTCCTCCTCAGGAATGCTCCGGCGATGTCGTTAAAAGTGGTGCGAAGTTCGTACTGAAGCCAGTGGCCGCAGTGGGGCAAAATGTGAAGTTCGGAATCGGCAACCTTCTCCAGCCAATTCATGGACCATGCGGGGGGAACGAACTTGTCTTCCCTGCCCCACAGCAGCTGAGTGGGCGCGATGATGTTCGGCACCATCGCGGTGAGGTCGCCGATGTTGGGCATCCCCTCCCATTCGGGATTGTTACGGATTGCCGCCACGAGTCGCTGATCGATGAGCTCCGGGCTCGCGAGGGACTTGTTGACCAACATCGTGTTGACGAATTCCTCCATGAGGTCGCGGTCGACTCCCTCGCGCATGGCCTTAAAGATCAGTTGCAGACCGTAGGGCAATTCCCCGAGGGTGATGCCAGCCGGCTGCATTCCCCCAGGCGCCATCAGAACGACAGCACTCACGCGCTCGGGCACGGTGGCCGCAATCCAAGCAGCGACACCGCCGCCGTAGCTGTTGCCAACGAGCGCAAAACGGTCGATACCGAGGGTATCTAGCGCCGCCAGAATGTGGGCACCACTGTGATGGATGAGCGGGCCCTCAATGTGGGGGCGGTCAGACTCACCGTAACGAGGGTGGTCAAAGACAAGGTTTCTAAAGTCACCGAATGCCTCGAGATTTCCTCCGAAATTGGACATTCCGCTGGCTCCGGGGCCGCTGCCATGAAGCCAGACGAGCGGATGCCCCGAACCGACGTCGGTCACCGAGAGGTGAATATCGTCGGCCACCACCATCTGGCTGGGGGGGAAGGTTTTGCTCACGCACGTTCTCCTTTGAACGAGTGGTGATGCACGAAGTGGCATCCGAATGCCCACCACAGGTTCTGTGTTGGTCATTCCAGATAGACACTAAACGACAAAAGCGTTCTGCGCAAGCACCGAATGAATCTGGGCGGAAGGCGCCCTAGCTGTCGCGGCGAATGATGGCCGAGCCCAGGGCAAAGATTGTCTCCGCCATCTGGTCAATCAAGCGATCGTAGGAGACACTCTCGTGCGTTTGCGTCGTCAGGAACATGCCGTCGAACATGCCCTGCGCAAAGTCGACGAGTTCGTCAGCGATGCGCAACGACATCGCCTCGCCCTGCTGGGTAAAAACGTGCCGAATAAGCTCGCCAAGTTGATCTTTACCGGCGTCGGTCACGCGACGAACAAGACCCGTGACGCGCTCGTCATGAACGCCACTGAGCGTCAACAAAAAGAGCATGCGCAGAAACTCTGGGTGCGCCTCGACAGCGGTCTTTGCAAAGCCCAGCGACTGGCGAAGCGTTGTGAGGGGGTCAACGACGGGACTCACCAAATCAATGTTCGCTCCATAGTCGCTGAAGAATCTCTCGGCCCCACGCTCCATCACGGCAGCCAAGACCCCTGCCTTCGATTCGAAGTGCCAGTAGATCGAGCTGGAGGGAAGTCCCGATTCGCTGGCGATGCGCGCGATGCTTGTTCCTTCGAAGCCATGAACAGCCATGATTTTCTCGGCGGCGTTCAAAATCTCATCGCGCGACCGGGCCCCAAGTTCTTGACGCTTGGTCGGCGTCTTCGCAGCGATTTTCTTCGGTGACGGGGTCAACGTAGGCATAGATTCTGGGACCTCTCTGATCATCACGGGAGCATCTTCCATGCTACGGCGTTGACATGCTCTCGTGAGCTTGTTACATTCCTAAATATCTATCTGGGTCATTCGTTACATATATGATTCTCTCACACGAGTTATCCCCCGAGGCCAAAGACGGCACACAAGGAGCGCACCCCATGTCAAAGACGACATACGACTACGACGTTGCCATCATTGGTTTCGGCCCCACCGGCGTTATGACGGCCAACTACCTCGGCAGCTTTGGCATCAAGACGCTCGTGCTCGAACGCGACAAGGACGTCTACTTTCGGGCCCGCGCCGTGACCGTTGACGGAACGACACTTCGCTGCATGCAGGCCCTCGGCCTTGATGAGGAAGCCAAGAAAGACATGGAGGTCACTACGGCCCTGCGCTGGAAGACCTACAAGGGTTTCGAGTTTCTTCGCTGGTCACCAGCCGATGACAGCCCCTGGGGCCACGTCGACTCCAACATGATTTTTCAACCGAACCTCGAGCGCACCCTTCGTGCCGGCGTCGACCGCTATTCGAAGCACGTGGACGTCAAGTTTGGCTATGCCTTTTCTGGCCTCACGCAAGACACCGACAGTGTGACGGTTAAGGCCGTCAGCGATTCTGGCGCCGACGTTGAATATCGCGTCAAGTACGTCGTTGGTGCCGACGGAGGATCGAGCGCGGTGCGCGGCGGACTCGGCATCGCCAATGAGGGCAAGACCAAGGCCCGCACGTGGATCGTCATTGACTCCAAGGTCAAGAAGTCGTGGCCCGAGCGCGAACTTCTCACCTTCTGGTCAGACCCTGTGCGCCCCGTCGTTGATATTCCCCTGCCCGGTGGCCACCACCGGTGGGAAATTCCCCTTGGCGCCGACGAGAAAAAAGAAGACTTCGACTCGACCGAGGCCGTATGGAAACTTCTCGGCGCAATGGATGTCACCCCTGACCAAGTCGATATCGAACATTTCGCGTTTTACAACCACCACATCCGTTATGCGCAGCGCTGGCGTGATGGCCGCGTCGTGCTGATCGGTGACGCCGCCCACCTCATGCCACCGTGGGCTGGCCAAGGCATGCAATCGGGTATTCGTGACGCGGCAAATGTCGCGTGGAAGCTGCGCTACATCCTGCAAAATGGCGTCAGCGATCGACTGCTCGACTCCTACCAGCCCGAGCGTCAACCGCATGTCATCAAGGTCACCGCGTCGTCTGTAGCACTCGGAAACTTAATTGAGACCAAGGCCGGGTTGCCCACCATCATGCGCAACTTCATGCTGCCCATCGTTTCCAAGGCGCCCGGATTCAAGAAGGGCCTGAAGGTCAAACCTGACTATGACGGCGGTTTCTTCAGCGTTGCTCCGAGCAAAAAGGTTGCCGTGGGCAAAATGGTGCCCCAGCCCCGTGTCACCGACAACACCGGTAGCGACCGCACACTCGACAGCCTCCTCGGAACAGACTTCTGTGTTGTGGGTATCGGCGTCGACCCCCACACGATCATGACGGATGCCCAGCAGGCCGCGTGGGCGCTCTATGCACCGCGTTACCTCACGGTCTTGGCGAAGGGTTCGACGGCGACATCCGCCGATCAGATTGTGGATGTTGACAACGTTCTGATCCCCTGGTTCGCGCAGTACGGAGTGAAAACGGCCGTGTTGCGCCCGGATAAGTACGTTGCCGCAACGAACAACACAAGCCTGGATATGGCCCGTGTCTGGAAGTAACGATATTTAGTTTTATTTCTCAACTATCTTAATTTTCATGTAAAATAACAGGGCGCTTCAAAGAGCCGTAAGGTCGAGAGACAATGTTGTCGAGCATGAGGAATAAGCCGTGTTAAATCAAGGTCTAGGTTCGTGGGTTCACCGCCGGCTTCAGAAGTCCGGTGACAAAGTTGCGACCATTTTTCAGGATGAGTTCACGACCTATCGCCAACTCGACGAACGCAGCAACCGCCTCGCGCATTCCCTTCGCGGCCTGGGCATAACGGCAGGCTCACGGGTCGCCTACCTCGGTGAAAATCATCCGTCTTTTCTCGAGACGTTCTTCGCGACGACAATGCTCGGGGCCATCTTCGTGCCGGTCAACACGCGGCTCGCCGGGCCCGAGATCAATTACATTTTGAAAGATTCTGGCGCCCAGGTCATCATCGTCTCGAATGAACTGGCCTCCCTCACGCTGGCGAGTCTGGAGGACACCCACGTCACGACCCTCGTGCGCGTAGCCCAATTTGAGATGCTTGTGGCCGAAGGCACCCCCGAGTTCATCGACATCGATGTCGCGCTGGATTCTCCCGCGGTCATCATGTACACCTCGGGCACAACCGGTCAACCCAAAGGCGCGTTGCTCACGCACGAGAACCTCACCTGGAACGCGTTGAACGTGTTGGTCGATTACGACATTGTCAGCACGGATGTTTCCCTCATGATCTCGCCGCTGTTTCATTCGGCAGCGTTTGGCATGGGTCTTCTGCCCGCCATCTTGAAGGGGGCAACCCTGCTGCTCGAGGCCGGATTCGAACCGGGCCGCGTTCTGCACCTCATTGAGAAATACCAGGCAACAGTCATCAGTGGCGTGCCGACGACCTATCAAATGCTGTGCGAACACGCCGACTGGGATAAGACCGACATCTCCTCCCTGGAAAAGCTCACGTGTGGCGGATCATCCGTTCCCCTGCGCGTCATCGAGGCGTACGAGAAGCGCGGTCTGTCGTTCACCGGTGGCTATGGGATGACCGAAACCTCGCCAGGAGCCACCAGCCTGCAACCAACGCACGCCCGCACCAAGGCCGGTTCGGCCGGCCTCCCCCACTTCTTTACCGGCATGCGCATCGTTGACGACAATCAGCAGGTTGCTGCCCCCGGTGAAATTGGCGAGATTCAACTTCGTGGCCCCAACGTCATCGCCGCCTACTGGAACCTTCCCGATGCCTCGGCCAAAGCGTTCGCCGACGGTACGTGGTTTCGCAGTGGCGACATGGGCTACGTCGACGACGAAGGCTTTCTCTTCGTGGCCGATCGCGTCAAGGACATGATCATCTCCGGTGGCGAAAACATCTACCCCGCCGAAATCGAGCAACTCATCATCGAGCTTCCCGAGGTGAGCGCCGTTGCCGTGATTGGTGTCGCTCACGAAAAGTGGGGCGAGGCTCCGGTGGCCGTCGTCACCGTGCAACCGGGTGCCAAGTTGGATGCCGAACGGGTCATGGCCCACCTCGATGGTCGGCTCGCTCGCTTCAAGATTCCTCGCCGCGTCGAATTCATCGACGAAATGCCCCGTACCGCCAGCGGCAAGATTCGTAAGGCCGACCTTCGCGCCTTGTACCGTTCATAATCGTTGATTTTTTCAACGATATAGGCTTAGCTCATATTTGGAGGAAACACATGTCACTTGCAGGAAAAGTAGCAATCGTCACCGGCAGCGGCCAGGGCCTCGGCCTCGCGTATGCCCAAGAGTTGGCGCGTCAGGGAGCATCCGTCGTTATTAATGACGTGCGTGCAGACGTAGCGGATGCCGCGGTCGCCAGCATTGTCGCCGCGGGAGGAAAAGCAGTTGCCGTTGTCGCCGCCGTCGGCTCGACCGAAACTGCCAAGGCCCTCGTGGCCGGAGCCGTCGACGCTTTTGGGCGCCTCGACATTCTCGTCACCAACGCCGGAATCTTGCGCGATACCGTGCTCTGGAAGATGAGCGACGACGACTTCGACGCCGTCATCGCCGTGCACCTACGTGGCACGTTCACCTGCGTGCGTGAGGCAGCCGTGCACATGCGCGAGGCCAACGAGGGCGGACGCATCATCTGCATCGGCTCCCCCACCGGCCAGCGCGGCAACTTTGGCCAAACCAACTACGCCGCCGCGAAAGCCGGCATCGTGGGCATGGTTCGCACCTGGGCCATGGAGCTCGCCCGAGCCAACGTCACGGTGAACGCCGTAATTCCCGTTGCCGCGACCGCCATGACCGAGACGGTTCCCTACTTCGCCTCTGCCATCGCCGCGGATAAGGCCGGCCAGGCAATGCCTGACTTCTTCCGTCACGACCTCGGCTTCGGCACGGCGGCCGACGTCTCAGGTCTTGTCGCGTTCCTTGCCTCGGATGCCGCATCCGGCGTCAACGGTCAGGCCATCGGAGTGGGCGGTGACCGCCTTCAGATCTGGTCACACCCCGAGCCCGTCGTCACTGAGTACCGCGTGGGCGGCTGGAGCTACGACGACCTGACCGCAGGGTTCGCCGAGACATTCGGCTCAGCCATGCAATCGGTGGGCGAGAAGTTCCCGCCCCTCCCTGCTGAGCTCGCCCCCGAGCCTGCGGAAGCCAAATAATCATGGCCTACGAACTCGCCATTGACGTCGACGCACTGGTTGCGATCGACACCCACGTGCACATCGAAATCGATGATGACGGAACGAGCTCGTTGCCTCAGACGCTGACGGATGCGGCCAGCAAGTACTTCAAGGCCGGGCACGAACGCCCGAGCCTGGATGCGATTGCCGACCTGTATCGCGAGCGCAAGATGGCCGCGGTGGTGTTCACCGTTGAGGCGGGAACGGCGCTGAGGCACAAGGGCGTCTCGAGCGAGTTCATCGCGGCTGGAGCGGCCCGCAACAACGATGTGCTCATTCCGTTTGGCTCGGTCGACCCCCTCACAGGGGCAGCCGCCATCACTCGGGCACGCATGCTCGTTGCCGATCACGGCGTTCGCGGGTTCAAGTTTCACCCCACCGTGCAAAACTTCGACCCGAGTTCACAGGAGTTCTGGCCGCTGTGGGCGGCGCTTGAAGAACTGGGATTCCCCGCCATCTTCCACACGGGTCAAACCGGCATCGGCTCCGGACTTCCCGGAGGGTACGGCATGCGTTTGCGCCTGTCCAATCCCATGTTGCTCGATGATGTCGCTGCCGCTTTCCCCGCGCTGCAGATCGTGCTGGCGCACCCCTCTGTGCCCTGGCAAGAAGAGGGCCTCGCCGTTGCGACCCACAAGGCGAACGTGTGGATGGACCTTTCCGGCTGGAGCCCCAAATACTTCGCCCCCGCCCTCGTGCGTCAGGCCAACTCCATTTTGCAAGACAAGGTGATGTTCGGCTCCGACTTCCCGCTCCTGACTCCCGATCGTTGGCTCAAGGACTTCGCCGAACTCGACATCAAAGATGAGGTTCGCCCCAAGATTCTGAAGGATAACGCCGTGCGCTTGCTCGGCCTGGGTTCCGCATCGGCGTCGGCATCGGCGTCACCCGCCGCCGAGGTCACTCGCTAGTGGCCGCCCCCACGTCCGGTCTCAATCCGAGCCCAACCAACATTTATCCCGCGAGCGACCAATACGGTTTCTCCACATTATTGACGGATGCCGAACGCCAGACCCTCCTCGGACTGCGCGAGGTTCTCGACACGACCGTTGCGCCTCTCATCGCGGACCACTGGGAGCGTGGCGAGTTTCCGTGGGAGGTTCTGCCTCCACTGTTTGCGCTGAACCTCATGGACCCTCCCGCGATTTCCGCCGCGGGCGAGACTCCGTCAGGGCTGTACACCGGGTTTCGCAACTTCGAGTTGGCCCGTCTCGATACCTCGATGGCCACGTACTACAACGCGCAATCGGGGCTCTTTCGCACGACCGTGAACCTC
>CANEXL010000046.1 GCA_947443745.1 Microbacteriaceae bacterium
GTCGGCTCTTGATACCGCGCGTTTGTGCGCGGATGGGTTTGTAAGTCAGGTGGGCCGGTTTCCCCGACAATCTTGTTGGTGAACATCACTGTGTGAATCGGTCCCGGCCAAAGACTGCTCGGGTTCTTGCGGCGCGTTTGTGCGCTGCCCATGCAACTAAATTAACCCAGAACTCTGTCATGCCTAATTTCAAGAAGCCCGCCGGCGGTCGTCCGGCAAAGAACTTCGAGCCCCGTTTCGGTGCCAAAAAGTCCGGCCCCACTTCGGGTAGCCGCATCGAAGGCCACCGTGGTTACCGCCCCCAGGAAGACGCTCCCCGCAAGGATCGTTGGAATGCCGGCGAACGCGATGCTCGTCGCGATGCCCCCTCCTACAGTGACCGCGGAGCATCCGCTGGTCGCAGCGAACGTCCCTCTTATGGTGACCGTCCCGCACGCCCACCCTTCGGCGATCGTAACGACCGCGGTGCATCCGCTGGCCGTGGCGACCGCCCCTCCTACGGAGATCGCCCCGCGCGACCTTCCTATGGTGAACGTCCCGCAACGAGCGATCGCGCTCCCCGCGGCGACCGCCCCACCTATGGTGACCGTCCCGCGCGCCCCGCTTTCGGTGACCGCAACGATCGCGGTGCATCCGCTGGCCGTGGCGACCGCCCCACCTTTGGTGACCGTCCCGCACGTCCTTCCTACGGAGACCGTAACGACCGCGGTGCTTCTGCACCTCGCGGCGACCGCCCCTCCTACGGTGATCGCAATGACCGCGGAGCATCCGCCGGTCGCGGCGACCGCCCCACCTACGGCGACCGTCCCGCACGTCCCGCGTATGGTGACCGCAACGAACGTCCCTCCTACGGAGATCGCCCCGCGCGACCTTCCTATGGTGATCGTCCCGCTACCAGCGATCGCGCTCCCCGCGGCGACCGCCCCACCTATGGTGACCGCGCCCCTCGTGGCGAGCGTCCCTCGTACGGTGAGACTCCTTCGCGTCCCGCTTATGGTGACCGCCCCGCAGCCTACGGCGACCGCCCCAACCGCACCGAGCGTCCCTCCTACGGAGATCGCCCCGCCCGCTCCTTTGGTAACGACCGCACTGAGCGTCCGTCATTCGGTGGCGAGCGTGGTGGCGACCGCCCCGAGCGTCCCCGTTTCGACCGCAATGATCGCAACGGCAGTGGAAGCGGCGGCCGCGCCCCTCGCACGTCGTCGGACTTCTACCCCAACCGTGACGAGAAGTCGCGCTTCACTCCTGAAGATGACGTCGTTCTCGAGCGTCTCGAAGCTCAGGCAACCATGGCATCCGATGTCGTCGGCGTCAGCTTTGGTGACCTCGGTATTGGTGACAACATCACGCGTCAGCTCGCAGCAATGGGTGCGGCCTCGCCGTTCCCCATCCAGGCCGCAACCATCCCCGACGTTCTCGCCGGCAAGGATGTTCTGGGTCGCGGTAAGACCGGATCCGGCAAGACCATCGCCTTCGGTGCTCCCGTTGTCGAGCGTCTCATGGAGAACGATGGTGGCAAGGACCGCAAGCCGGCTCGTGCCCCTCGCGCCCTGATCCTGGCTCCCACCCGTGAGCTCGCGATGCAGATTGACCGCACCATTCAGCCCATCGCACGCTCGGTTGGCCTGAACACGATCACCGTCTTCGGTGGTGTTCCCCAGCACAAGCAGGTCATGGGCCTGCGTCGTGGCGTTGACATTGTCATCGCTACCCCTGGTCGCCTCGAGGACCTGATTCAGCAGCGCGCGATTGACCTGTCCAAGGTAACAATCTCCGTTCTGGATGAGGCCGACCACATGTGCGACCTCGGATTCCTCGAGCCCGTTCAGCGCATCCTGCGTCAGACGGCCCCGAAGGGTCAGCGCCTTCTCTTCTCCGCCACACTCGATAAGGGTGTTGCCGGATTGGTCAAGGAGTTCATGAGCAACCCCGCCGTTCATGAGGTTGCCGGTGAAGACCAGGCCTCCTCCACGATCGAGCACAAGGTGTTGGTCGTTGAGCACCGCGACAAGACCGCTGTTATCGAGCAGCTCGTTCGCCGCCCCGGTAAGACGCTCGTGTTCGCACGTACCCGTGCCTATGCCGAGCAGCTTGCGGATGCGTTGGAAGACGTCGGAATCCCCGCCACCAGCCTCCACGGAGACCTGAACCAGGCCCGCCGCACGCGCAACTTGCAGTTGCTCACCAGCGGTCGCGTTAACGTTCTGGTTGCTACGGATGTTGCGGCGCGCGGCATCCACGTAGATGACATCGACCTCGTTATTCAGGCCGATGCTCCCGATGAGTACAAAACCTACATGCACCGTTCGGGCCGTACGGGTCGTGCGGGAAAGCGCGGAACGGTCGTCACGATCATTCCGAAGGCACGTCAGCGTCGTATGGACGAACTGCTCGGCCGCGCCGAGATCAGCGCAGACATGCTGCCCACGCAGCCTGGTCGCGATGTCGACCAGATCCTCGCTTCGGTCTAATCACAGCACTTCGCAACACAGCTCTTTTCACACAGCAATGTAAAACAGCGTTTAACGCACTCGCCGCGGCTTCCAGAAATGGGGGTCGCGGCGTTTGTCATTGGAGGCGGCCTAGCGGGCGGTGCGGTCGTAGGCCCACAACGCAATGGCGAGTGAGGTGCGGTCGCCATCCTCCAGAGGGTTCCGGCCAATAAGGGCTGTGATTTTTTGAAGCCGATAGCGCACGGTATTGACGTGCAGATACTGCGACTCAGCCGTCGCCTGTAGGGAGCCCTGCGCTTCGATAAACGTGCGGAGCGTGTCCATCAATTGACTGCCACGCAGAAGGTCGTGTTCTAGCAGGGGGCGAATCAACTGGTCAATAAAAGGAATCAGTCTCATCGCCGGTTGTTGCTCGAGAAGTCCGGTCAGGCTGGTCAGGCTTTCTGGACCGGCTACTTTTCCATAGCGCCGCGCCAAGCGAAGCGTTGCCCGAGCTTCTCCAATTCCACGCGAGATGTGGGCGACATCGACCGGACTTCCATGACCACACACCAGTCCAAGATCGCGCGCCGCATCAACGACGGCCTCCGCACTGGTTGTCACGACGAAGGTCACATCGGGAGTATCCGCAATCAGGGTGCCGGGCAGGTGCAGGGCGAGAAGCGGTGCCGTTTCGGCGGGCCAGGCCGAGACCGTCAACTCTTTGCCGATCAGGCCCGCTTGCTGTAACTCGGGCATGAGCGCGGCGGAGTCCGCGAGACCATCCGACACCAAAGCAAAGAGCTGACCGACGCGTTGGCGACTCTGGTTGTCGTGGTCCGCCTTCTCTTGCCGGGCAATCTCGAGGATGCGTCCGATAGTGCTGAGCAGGTCGGCGTCGGGCTCGGGGGCCTGTCCTTGCCAGCGAAGGAGGTTACCTTCCATCGTCGTGATTGAAACTGTTGTAAGGGACGGCGCTGTCACCGAGATGGCTGCGGCGGAGTCTGATTCTTCGGAGGGCAAAGCGGAAGTGGCGGCGGCCGAAGTGGCGGCGGCGGCGGGGGCGTCGGCGGCGGGAGTCGCTTCGGTTGCGGGGTTCGCAATCTCGAAAGTGAGGGCACCGCCCACAGCCTCTGCCGAGACTTTCACGATGTCTTCGAGCGGGGCATTCTCGCGCAGGGCTGCCAGAAGTCGGCTCACCAACTCTGTATTTCGCTGGCTGCTGCCGGTCTGTTCTCGCACGCGGGCATCCGCCAGCACATCATTGATGGCCAGAAAGGGAACGCCGTGGGCCATCTCGATGAGGGGAACCGACAGGCGCCGACATTCCTTCACGAGCGCCCGGGGGATTTGGGTGTGAACCTCGCCGATACCCAAACAGATGCCGGCCGAGCCGGTTGCGTGCACAGCTTCAACGAGCCGGGCGCAACTCGCGGCGTCGAGCAGTGCTGAACCAACCGTGCACACGAGTTCGGATCCGCGAAGGTGCGGCCGGGGGTCGGTCATCTCGGTGGCATGAGCCCAACTGACCACCCAGGAGGGAGCCCATTCGGCGCCAACAACAATTCGCAGGCCCAATTCTGCAACATCAACGAGTTTGCTGAGCTCGAGCCCAAAGACGGGGGTGGGGATACTGTTCATCTATACAACTCATGTTCCGCAATATCGCCGTTAGACGGCTTTTAACAAGAAATCCGGATGCCCCATTGTAGCTTCATACAATAAACCTCCGTCATTTTCCCCCGGCAACCCCTCGTAGACCAGAATTAAGTCGAAGTAATCCCCCCACTTCATTCATTGCGAGAGTCAAAGGAGACCTCCCATGTCCACCACCGAAACAGCAGCCGCTGTCGAGAGTCATACTCTCAAACGAGACTTCACTCTTTTCTCATCATTTGCCTTCGGGTTTGCGTTCATTTCCCCCATCGTTGCCCTCTACGGAATCTTTGGCGTTGCACTGTCCCTTGTCGGCCCGTCATTCTGGTGGGGTTTCCTCCTCGTCTTCGGCGGTCAGGTGCTCGTCGCCCTCGTGTTCGCCATGCTGGTCTCGCGTTGGCCCATTGAAGGGTCGATCTATCAGTGGTCGGCTCGCCTCGGCGGCAAGGCTGTTGGCTGGTTCGCCGGCTGGGCTTACATGTGGACTCTGCTCATCGCCATGGCAACAGTTGCTATTGCGGCAGCAGGCTTCATCGCCAATGTCATCGGTATCGACAGCCCCACGGGCATTGACAAGGCCTGGATTGCCTTCATCGTTTTGGTTCTGGGAACCATCGTCAACCTCGCCGGCCGCATGGTCCTCAAGGTCTTCATGATTGCCAGCATCATTGCCGAAATCATCGGATCGCTCGGGCTCGGCACCTGGTTGCTTTTCTTCCACCAGCACAACTCCATCAGCGTTCTCTTTGATGGCAACAAGGGTCTCGCCCCCGGCCCGGACTTCTTTTCTCTCGCGGGCCCCTTCCTTCTCGCTATGGTCTTCATCGGCTTCTCGTTCGTTGGATTCGAGAGCGCTGGTGCCATCGCCGAAGAAGTTCGGGAACCCCGCAAGAACTTGCCCAAGGCCATTCTTTTTGCCCTCATCTTCATCGCGATTGTGGTCATTTATACGAGCCTCGCGCTCATCTTGGCCGTGCCCGACCTGGACGCTGTTCGTAGCGGCACTGTCGCCGACCCCGTGAGCTTCACCCTCACATCGCAATTGGGCGCCGAAATCGCAAAGCCCATTGAAGTGCTCTTCGTCATCGGCTTCCTCGCGAGCTTCCTCGCCCTGCAGACCTCGGCCTCGCGCCTCATCTGGTCCTTCGGGCGCGACCGCGCACTCCCCGGCGCCAAGGCCCTGACGTTCCTCAGCCGCACTCAGCGTCAGCCGGTTGTTCCCCTCATTATCACCATGGTGATCGGTTCGGCCCTGTTCCTGCTCAGCTTCGTCGCCGAGAACATTTATACGATGATGTTGAACTTCTGTTCGGGCGGATTCTTCCTGTCGTTCCTGTTCCCGCTCGCGGGCTTCGTGGTCGTGAGCATTCGCGGTCGCTGGCGTGCAGGCCCCTTCACCTTGGGCAAGGCCTCCTTGCCGATCGCCATCGTGGCGCTCGTCTGGGTCGTCTTCGAATTCCTCAACATTGCCTGGGCTCGCCCCTTCTTTGAGCAGGAATTCTTGAACTGGTCGATCTGGATTGCCATCGGCGTGCTTGGCGTCGTCGGCTTGGTCATCTACCTCGTCGTTCAGAAGAACATTCCCGTTGTGACGGGCAAGGAATACCTCATGCCTGGTGAAGAATCAGCGGATGCGACACCTGCACGGAGCACCACCAACTCGTGATGACAAGGAACACTGTGGCGAACAAAGTCGCAATCGTAACCGGAACGGCTAGCGGAATCGGAGCAGCAACCGCTGCCGAACTCGAATCCCGGGGCTGGAAGGTTGCGGGATTCGATCTGAGACCATCGCCACAGTGTTCCTTTGATCTGTGCGTTGACATGGCTGACCCGCATGCTGTTGCTGCCGCGGTCAGTCGTGTCACGCAAGAGTTGGGGCACGTCTCCGCGGCGGTTTCTGCCGCCGGCTACTACGAGATGATTCCTATCTCTGATATTTCTCGTGAGAAGTGGACGAAGATGCTCTCCGTTCATGTCGGCGGGATGCTGAACCTCAGTCGGGCCGTGTTGCCTGCCATGCAGGAAGCTGGTGATGGGGCGATTGTGGCCGTCACGAGTGAGTTGGCAATTGGCGGTGGTTCAGAAGACGCGCACTATGCCGCCGCTAAAGGCGCATTGATTGGCCTCGTTCGCAGCCTTGCGATCGAATCCGCTCCTCACGGAATTCGCGTCAACGCCGTTGCCCCTGGCCCGACCGACACCCCCTTGTTGGCGGCAGATTCCCCGTGGCGGGCACCGGAATATCTGGCAACCCTTCCGCTGGGCCGCCTGACGTCTCCCGAAGAAGTCGCCCTGTGTGTTGCATTTCTCCTCAGCGAAGGAACCTTTCTCGTCGGAGAAATTCTGAACCCCAATGCGGGAGCGGTGATCTAATGGCCTCGAAAAATGAGCGTCTCTCCCCCAACCTTGAGGGCAAGATTGCTCTGATCACGGGGGCCGCGCAAGGAATGGGAGCCGCGCATGCCCGTCGGCTCGCCGCATCCGGTGCCACCGTGGTGGTCAACGATCGTGACGCCTCCCCCCAACTGAGTGCCCTGGCCGCAGAGCTTTCGGGGCTGGCCGCGCCGGGGGATGTCTCCGACCCCGATCAGGTCGCCGCCCTTGTTGAGCGCGTCAGGAACGAGCTCGGCGATATTGACATCCTCGTTTCCAATCATGCGTTTATGACGATGGCCCCCTTTCTCGAGGCGGACCTCGACGAGTGGTGGAAGATCATCGACACCAACCTCGGGGGAACATTCCACCTGGTTCAGGCTGTTCTACCCGGGATGCGCCGACGTGGCGCTGGCCGCATTGTGGTTATTGCGAGTGAATGGGGTGTCATTGGCTGGCCGGATGCGACCGCCTACTCGGCCTCCAAAGCTGGCCTCATCTCGCTGGTCAAAACCTTGGGCCGTGAGTTGGCCCCCGAGGGAATCATCGTGAATGCGGTTGCTCCCGGCGTCACCGACACCCCGCAGTTGGAGGTAGACGCTCTGAGCGCCGGGATCTCGCTCGCTGAGATGCACGCCCAGTATGCGGCGGAGATACCTCTGGGTCGCATCGCTCAGCCATCAGAAATTGCGGCCGCCGTCGCCCTGCTGTCTGATTTCCGACTCTCGGCCATCATTGGCCAAGTTGTCCAAGTCAATGGCGGATCCACGCGAACGCGAGCCTGAGAAATCCCCGCCAGAAGAATTCTCAGCCCGGCGGAAGCGCATACTCGTTATGGGCGTTCGAGCAACACAACCGAAAAACACACAATTCTTAACAGACACCAACCAGAAAGAAGCTCCCGCATGAGCCACTCCGACAGCACTGAGCGACACACTCCCGTGGGCCAGGTCGACGGCCAGAAGTCTCCGCGGTATGCCGGGCTCACGACGTTTGCACGCTTGCCGCGGCGAGAAGACGTCCCTGATTACGACGTTGCTGTTGTCGGGATTCCCTTTGATGCGGGAGTGACGTATCGTCCCGGTGCACGATTTGGACCTTCCTCGATTCGTGAGGCATCTCGTCTCCTCAAGCCCTACAACCCCGCCCTCGATTCGAAGCCCTTCGCCGATGCCCAGGTCGTGGACGCCGGGGATATCGCGTGCAACCCCTTTGACATCATCGAGGCGTTGGGGCAAATCGAAGAGGGACTGTCCGAGCTCATGGTCGGCGGCCGCACCGTTGTTTCCCTCGGTGGCGACCATACCGTTGCGCTCCCCGCCTTGCGTGCCGCCCACGCCATCCACGGCCCGGTCGCGCTCGTGCATTTCGACGCGCACCTTGACACGTGGGACACCTACTTCGGTGCTCCCTACACGCACGGCACCCCGTTTCGCCGGGCATCCGAGGAGGGGCTGATTCGTAAGGACCGGTCGGCTCATGTCGGCATTCGCGGCTCCCTCTATGACCCCGAGGATCTCAACGACGACGAGAAGTTGGGGTTCACCATCGTGCATTGCCGCGACTTCGACCGCATCGGAGTCGACGGAATTCTCGAACGTGTCTTGGCTCGCGTGGGCGATGCCCCCGTCTACATTTCAATCGACATAGATGTTCTCGACCCCGCATTTGCCCCGGCAACGGGAACGCCCGAAGCGGGAGGCATGACGAGCCGCGAGCTTCTGGCCGTTCTGCGCGGGTTCCGCCACCACAACATTGTGGGCGCCGACATCGTGGAGGTCTCACCCGCCTACGACCACGCCGCCATCACGGCCATTGCGGCCGCCAACGTTGCCTACGAGCTCATCACCATGATGTCTGCGCAGCGAAACCGATGATTCCCGCTGGCCCCATCGCCTGGCCCGAGGGCAAAACGTCAGCGGCAGCGTTCACCTTTGACGTGGATGCTGAATCCGCCGTGCTCTGGAACACTCCCGAAAACGCCAACCGCATGTCGGTGATGACGCATCAGGCGTATGGACCCCTGGTGGGAATCCCGCGACTTTTGCGGCTCTTGGACCACCACCAGATTCGTTCCACTTTCTTTGTGCCCGGGTACACCGCGCACCGGTACCCATCCGTTATTCGCGACATCGTCAGTGCGGGCCACGAAATTGCGCACCACGGATACCTGCACGAGCAGCCGACGGGAATCGATCGTGCCGCTCAAATCGAGAGCATTGACCGCGGACTTGACGCCTTGGAAGAGGTCGCCGGGGTGCGCCCCGTGGGCTATCGGGCCCCCATGTGGGACCTCTCGTGGGACATGCCGGAGCTGCTGGCCGAGCGCGGATTCCTCTACGATTCCAGCCTGATGGACGCGGATGTGCCCTACGAGCTGAGCGTTACGCCGGGGTCCGCCACGTCGATTGTCGAGATTCCCATTCAGTGGGCCCTCGATGACTGGGAGCAATACTGCTACCTGCCCGACATCTCCGGTAGCGGTGTGATTGCGACTCCGGCTCAGGTCCGAGAGCTGTGGACGAGTGAGTTCGAGGGGCTTCATAACGACGGCGGATGCTGGGTGCTCACCAACCACCCCTTCCTCTCCGGTCGCCCCGGTCGAGCTCTCGCGCTCGGCGAACTCATGGACGAGGTCGTTGCCACCCCGGGCGTCTGGGTTGCCTCCCTCGAAGAAATTGCGCAGCACACCCGAAGCCTCGAACTTTCCCCACGTTCCATCACCCGCCCCGAACTATAATTGCTCGCCACCACCCGTTTCATTCGATACGAAAGAGAATCCCACTGTGACTGACACGATTGCCTCAACTTCGACTTCCGATTCCTCTGAAGAATCGACCCCCAACTCCGCCCTGCTGGACATGGATGCTCGCACCGTCGAACTCGACCGTGCCCACGTCTTCCACTCGTGGTCCGCGCAAGGCGCCCTGAAACCGCTCGTGCTCGCCGGTGGTCTGGGATCGAAAGTCTGGGACCACTCCGGGCGCGTCTACCTCGACTTCTCGAGCCAGTTGGTGAACGTGAACATTGGGCACCAGCATCCGGCCGTTATTAAAGGCATCATCGACCAGGCCAACCTGATGGCCACGGTTGCCCCCTCCACGGCGAACATTGCGCGCGGTGAAGCAGCCAAGCGCATCGTCGACCGCGCCCCCGACGGGTTCAACAAGGTCTTCTTCACCAATGGCGGCGCGGATGCGATTGAGAACGCGATTCGCATGGCTCGCCTGCACACCGGTCGCGACAAGGTGCTCTCCACGTACCGTTCGTACCACGGCAACACCGGTGCGGCCGTCGTCGCAACGGGGGACTGGCGCCGCATTCCCAACGAGTTTTCCCGCGGCCACGTGCACTTTTTTGGCCCCTACCAATACCGCAGCGAGTTCTGGGCAACGACCCCCGAGCAGGAGTGCGAGCGTGCCCTGCACCACCTCGAGCGCGTGTTGGTGAGCGAAGGTTCGGCTTCGATTGCGGCCGTGCTGATCGAGAGTGTTCCGGGAACCGCGGGAGTGCTCATTCCCCCCGCCGGCTACCTCGCGGGCATTCGGGCACTGTGCGACAAGTATGGAATTCTGCTCATTCTGGATGAGGTGATGGCCGGTTTCGGTCGCACCGGAAAGTGGTTTGCGTTCCAAAACCACGACGTCACCCCCGACCTGATTACGTTTGCCAAGGGCGTCAACTCCGGTTACGTGCCCGTCGGTGGCGTTATCATTTCGGATGCGATCGCGGCCAGCTTCGACACCACCGTCTTCCCAGGCGGCCTGACCTACAGCGGACACCCGCTGGCCATGGCCTCGATTATCGCGGCACTGGATGCGATGGAGGCCGAGGACATCGTCGGCAACGCCGAGCGCATCGGTCGCGACGTGCTGGGCCCCGGACTCGCGGCGCTCCAAGCGAAGCACCCGATCATCGGCGATGTTCGTGGCGTCGGTGTCTTCTGGGCGCTGGAGCTGGTGACGAACCGTGACACGAAGGAACCCGTTGCGGCTCCCATCATGGGACGCATCAAGGCGGAGCTTCTCGCTCGCGGCTTGCTTCCGTTCCTTGCCGATAACCGCATTCACGTGGTGCCCCCCTGTGTCGTCACCGCCGATGAGGTTGCCCAAGCTCTCGCAATCTATGACGAAGTGCTGAGTCTCGACCTGCTTGCCTAGCCCCTTTCGTCAGCCCCTTTTTCTCACCCCCCTTTTTCTGCCCCCCTTTTTCTCACCCCCTTTTTTCGCTCCTTATATATACAGAATCGAACATCACTCATGACTGACCTGCCTCTCGTCTCTCACTTCATCGATGGAAAAGCCGCGAACGGCGCTTCCACGCGAACCTCGCCCGTGTTCAACCCGGCAACCGGCCGCGTCACCAAGAACGTGCAGCTGGCCAGCACCGCCGATGTTGGCGCTGCTGTCGCGTCCGCCGCCGCCGCATTCCCTGCCTGGCGCGACACCTCGTTGGCCAAGCGCCAAAGCATCATGTTCAACTTTCGCGAGTTGCTGAATGCTCGCAAGGGTGACCTTGCGAATATCCTGACCGCGGAGCACGGCAAAGTTACTGACGACGCCATCGGGGAAATCACCCGCGGTCTCGAGGTCGTGGAATTCGCCATCGGCATGCCACACCTGATGAAGGGCGACTACTCAGAGAACGTCTCCACTGGTGTCGACGTCTACTCGTTGCGCCAGCCTCTCGGCGTTGTGGGCATCATCAGCCCCTTCAACTTTCCCGCCATGGTTCCACTGTGGTTCTTCCCCATCGCGATCGCGGCGGGAAACACCGTCATTTTGAAGCCGAGTGAAAAGGACCCCTCCGCATCGAACTGGCTCGCCGAACTCTTCACCGAGGCAGGCCTTCCCGCCGGTGTCTTCAATGTTGTGCACGGCGACAAGGAGGCCGTCGACGCGTTGCTCGTGCACCCCGACGTTCAGTCGATCTCCTTCGTGGGTTCGACCCCCATTGCCAAGTACATTTACGAAACGGCCGCGCACCATGGCAAGAGGGTTCAGGCGCTCGGTGGTGCCAAGAACCACATGCTCGTGTTGCCGGATGCCGACCTCGACCTCGCTGCCGATGCTGCCGTCAATGCCGGATTCGGTTCCGCCGGTGAGCGGTGCATGGCCATCAGTGTCATCGTCGCTGTGGAGCCCGTTGCCGACGAACTGATTGCCAAGATCACGCAGCGCATGACTGGCCTCAAGGTGGGCGATGGAATGCGCGGCTGCGACATGGGACCGCTCATCACCCAGGCCCACCGCGACAAGGTCGCCTCCTACATCGACATTGCGATTGCCGATGGAGCGGATGTCGTCGTTGACGGGCGCGGCATCGATGTTGATGGCGAAGCATCCGGATTCTGGCTGGGCCCCACCCTATTCGACAAGGTCAGCACCGACTCCGCCGTCTACCAAGATGAGATCTTCGGCCCCGTGCTGTCGGTCATCCGGGTGGCCAGCTACACCGAGGGTCTCGACCTCATCAACGCCAGCCAGTATGGAAACGGCACGGCAATCTTTACCAACGATGGCGGTGCCGCGCGACGTTTCCAAAACGAGGTGCAGGCCGGAATGATCGGCATCAACGTGCCCATCCCGGTTCCCGTGGCGTACCACTCCTTCGGCGGCTGGAAGAACTCCCTCTTCGGCGACGCGAAGGCCTACGGCCCCGCGGGTGTCTCGTTCTTCACGCAGGAGAAGGCTGTCACCAGCCGCTGGCTCGACCCCAGCCACGGTGGCATCAACTTGGGCTTCCCGCAGAACAGCTAGTTCGGTTCGGTTTGTTCAGCGTTGCTGCGCTCAGGCCCCGCAACGCAAAGTTTGAACTCATTGCAAACGCCGCGGCTTCCAGAAACGGGGGTCGCGGCGTTTGTCATGGGTGCGCCGTATGGTGGCGCCGGCATTGCATAACAATCGGATGCGTGTCAAAATGTACCCATATAATACATATGTGTAAGCAAAACAACACGAAGAGAGAAGGCGGCACATGTCGAATCGCACCCTGCCGTCTTCGCTGATTCTTCGTAACGCCGATGTCGCGGCGGCACGGCTCACGTGGCGCGACCTCGATAAAGGGATTGCCCGTGGAGAGGTTGAACGCATTGCGCCCGGAACATATGCTCGCACGGGTGCGGTCGATGATGACACCGCCGCCCTGGCAGCAATCGCCCTGCGCCAGCCGCGCGCCACAATCTGCCTCTTGAGCGCTCTCGATCGTCATGATCTGACGGACGCCATCCCCTCGCACATTGACATCGCAATTCCGCGCGGATCGCGTCCCCTCACGACACTCCACTCGAAACTCGCGTGGCATCACTTTGACGTTGACACGTTCTCGACCGGCCGCGAACAGCTCGAGATCATTGAGGGAATCTTCCTTGGCCTTTACGGCGCCGAGCGCACCATCATCGACGCCTTTCGCCTTCGGCATCTGATTGGCGCCGATGTTGCCAACGAAGCCCTCAAACGCTGGCTCCGAATTCCTGGTTCGCAACCCGCTGATCTTCTCAAGATGGCCGCCGAATTTCCCAAAGCATTACCCAGACTGCGCACCACCCTAGAAATCTTGCTGTGACGAACGGCGCATCCCGCTTCGCGCATTTGCAGAACCAGGCGCGAGCAAACCGTCAGAATGTTAGTGAGCTCGTCCGGCTCTACGTTCTCGAGGGGATGGCGTCTCTGATGGGCCGGGACGGGGATTACCTTCGACGAGATTGACGGGAGATACCTCAGGACTTCTCTTTATTCGTCCTTCACAATCGTTGCGAAAGATTGTGAAGAAAGCTGGACCGCCTAGGTCGGCAGGTTGTACGAGAGAAGACTCGCGTTTCCACGGAGTTCTGCCGGGGTCGCAACATCGGGAATATCAAGCGTGGTGATGGCGCCGTTGTGCATTTGGGTCAGAACGCGACGGTAACTGTTGGCAGGAATTCCCGTGAGCGCGCAGAGCAACAGGCGGCCCAATGTGGAATGCGCGACGAGCAGCACGGTCTCAAACTTCCCCTTTTTTGTCATCGCGAACAATCCGTCGAGGGCGCGTTCAATGGCGTCTGTTCCGGATTCCCCTTCGGGCAGAGGCGTATCGGCGGGGCGGTCAAGAAAAGCTTGGTAGGGCTTCGGGAATGCCGAGCGCATTTCGGCGCTGGTCATTCCCTCGCCACGACCGAAGTGCACCTCTCGAAAGCGAGCGTCAACGGTGAGCTCGATCCCGCAGGCGTCCGCACTGGGGAGCGCGGTGTGGATGGCACGCGACAGGTCTGAGGAAAAGATTGCATCGAGGCCTGCCGTTGGAGCCCA
>CANEXL010000047.1 GCA_947443745.1 Microbacteriaceae bacterium
AGCTCATCCCTCTCATCGGGGACCTGTTCCGCAGCAATGGCGTCGAGCTGACCATTCACGGTCGGAGCCTCATCAACAGCTCGCCCCTGGCGATTGTGAAGGCGCATCGTTTTGCCCGTCACGTTGACGGCGCGGAGCTGGATATCTCTCGCACCCTTGAACTGGTTCACGCCCTCGTGGAGCTGAACCCCGGTCCCGCCGCCATCGATGTTGCTCGTCTCCTTGCGGGCCACGCGGCGTTGGCCACGTCGACCAACCCCATCTCGCTCGCCGATTATCTCGCGACGGAGCTCTCGAGCATTATGGGCAAGGGTGCCCCGCTCGTTCCCGCTGATGGTGCCGACGTGGTCCTGTACGGCTTTGGTCGTATCGGTCGTTTGCTCGCCCGCATCTTGCTGGGCCAGTCCGAGAACGGTCGAGGTCTGCGCTTGCGGGCCATCGTCGTGCGCAAGGGCGACGAGAAAGATCTCATCAAGCGCGCGAGCCTCCTGCGACGCGACTCAATTCATGGCCCGTTCGACGGCACCATCACCATCGATGCCGAGAAGAACCTCATCATTGCCAACGGCATGCCCATTCAGGTTATTTACTCGAACGATCCCACCACCGTGGATTACGTGTCCTATGGCATTGATAACGCTGTCTTGGTTGATAACACCGGCCGCTGGCGCGATGAAGAGGGACTCCGTCAGCACCTCCAGAACAAGGGCATTTCGCGTGTTCTTCTGACGGCGCCCGGCAAGGGGTCGCTCAAGAACATTGTGTACGGAATCAACGAGTCCATGATCACGCCGCAAGATCTCATCATCACGGCGGCTTCGTGCACCACTAACGCCATCACCCCGGTTCTCAAAGTCATCAACGACGAATTTGGAATCGAGTACGGCCACGTTGAGACCGTTCACTCGTACACCAACGATCAGAACCTCACCGATAACTTTCACAAGGGTGACCGTCGCGGTCGCTCGGCAGCGCTGAACATGGTCCTCACCGAAACCGGGGCGGCTAAGGCCGTGGCCAAGGCACTTCCCGAGTTGGAAGGCAAGCTCACTGGTAACGCCATCCGTGTTCCCACGGCGGATGTCTCCATGGCCATCCTGAATCTCACCCTCACAAAGCCCGCCGAGAAAGATTCGCTGAACGCCTTCTTGCGCAACGCGTCACTTCACTCGTCGCTGCACGACCAAATCGATTACATCGATTCACCCGAGGTCGTCTCCACCGATTTCATTGGCTCGAACCGTGCCGGCATTGTCGACGGTCTGGCGACCATCACCAGTGGCAATCACGTTGTGGTCTATGTCTGGTACGACAACGAGTTCGGCTACAGCAACCAGGTTGTTCGCGTCGTCAAGGAGCTCGCGGGAACAAACCCGCCAATGCTTCCTCCCCGTCGCTAGAGCCTCAATCGCGTTCGCTTTTCTTTTGACCCAGGACCCGGCTGCTCTGAGCGTTTTCTTATGACTGGCGGAGTCGGTGGTAATCCCTTTCTAGACTGAGTCAAAAGAATGTGGAGGCCGAGCGTGGACGTACCCCAGACGCGCGGCGCGCACTCTGCAGGCGTGAGCGCAATTCTGGTCGCGTCGCTCATGTGGGGAACGACCGGCACGGCTGCCTCGTTTATTCCCGGGATTCCGCCCGCGACCATCGGGGCTGCTGCCATGGGTATCGGTGGCCTCATCTTGGGGCTCACTGCGGTGCGTGGCGTTCGGCACGTGCTCGGCACGCCCGGTGCGCTTCCGCTCGTTTTGCTGGGAGCCCTCGCTTTGGCGACGTACACGCTCGTGTTCTACGTGGGCATGGCCTGGGCCGGTGTCGCGCTCGGTAATGTTCTGGCACTCGGGTCCGCGCCGATCTTCGCTGGCCTCATCGAATGGATTGTTGACCGCCGCCGGGTTTCTGGCCGCTGGGTTCTGGCCACGGCCATCGCCGTCATCGGTGGAATCTTGCTCATCATGGGGCGCGATCACAGTGCTGATCGTCGGGTGCTCGATCCCGGCCTTGCCCCTGGCTCGGGCTCTGCTGGCACAACCGGCCTCGTGTCTGCTGGCGACTCAAGTCTCGTTGCGGCCGGAATCGCCGTAGCCCTGCTCGCCGGCCTCAGCTACGCCGCATATACGATTGTCGCCGCTCGCCTAATTGCCCCCAAACTCATCGCTACTCGCCTCGCGCCGACTCCTTCCGTTCTATCTGCCGCCGCGTCGCTCCGTGCTTCGCCGTTTGGTGCGACTGGCGACAACATCGGAGG
The DNA here is from genome assembly GCA_947443745.1 of Microbacteriaceae bacterium. GTDB lineage: Bacteria > Actinomycetota > Actinomycetes > Actinomycetales > Microbacteriaceae > Alpinimonas. Next base: position 2,249 of record CANEXL010000047.1, read on the forward strand.
CTTCGAACCGCGCGCCGTTATTTCCTCGATTCAGGTCGTCGCCGCTGTTCCGTTGCTTGTCGTGCTGGCAGTAACCGCTGTCCCCGTTATCGCTCAACCCCTCAGCTGGGCCATTCTGTTGTACCTCGCAATCGTGCCGACGGCGATTGGTCATTCGCTCCTTGCCTTCAGCTTGGGACGGATGCGCGCCTCGACCTCGACCGTCTTTTCCCTCTTCGAGCCCGTCGTGGCGGTCGTGCTTGCCGCGGTCATCGTGGGGGAGGCCATCACACCCGTCGGCTGGCTGGGTCTCGCCGTCGTGCTTTTCGGCCTCGCGCTCCTCAGCGCTTCCGCCCGCCGCCGCTAAATTTGCACGGCACCTTCTTACATATATACCCCATGGGGTATTGGTATTATGTTGGTCAGTGCAATTTGGTCACGAAAGGACCCCCCCAATGAGTTAGATGTCGCCTCTTCGCAGAAAAGTCTTGACCGCGATGGCTTCCGATGCGGGACGGTGGGTGCGCATTTTTGCAGGCCCGGCAATTATCGCGGGTGCCCTCATTTCCGGCGGGTGGGCATATCTCTTTATTATTCTCGGGCTCATGATGTTTGTCGGTGGCGTCACAAATTTCTGTCCCGCGCGGGGAATGCTGGCCAAGGCTGATATCTCCACGGCATTTGACACATCTTTTGAAAACCGCAACGTCCTGTGAAAAGCCGCGACCAAGTCCGCCCCTAAGCGGGGCTAGCGAAGGAGATCTTCGTTATCGATCAACCGGGTGACGGCGACATCCGTGCCGTTGCTGGCCTCGGATTTCCTCCCCTCTAAGGATTTCCTTCGTTAGCCACCGATTGCCGGTCCAAAAACCCTGCGAGACACAAAAACGCCCCCGGTAACCCGATGACGGGACCCGAGGGCGTTTCTACGATCTAACTCGTGGCGCTAGCGCCCCTGGGGACGCGAAGCACGAGGAGGACGCTCGCTGCGATCGCGACGAGGCATGCCAACGGGTTCACTGAATCCGCCGCGCGATGCGCCGCCCTCACGCGAACCGGAGTCCCGTGAACCTGAAGCCGAGCCGGTTCCGGCATCGCGTGAACGCGAGCCTTGGCCGGCCGGGGCCGAAGACGCACGGCGAGGAGCACCAGCGGAACCGTAACCAGTCCCGCGGCCTGCGGCAGGAACGCTATCGCGACGGTTGGTCGAGCGGCCCTCGCCTGAGTTCTCGCGACGCGAGTCGCTGGAACCCTGCGAGGAGTTGTCGCTGTAACCGGTGCTGTAGCTCTGACCGCCACCCGAACGTGAACCTTGACCCGAACGTGCGCCCTGTGCGGAGCCGCCGTCGCGCGAGCCGGAACGTGAACCCTGGCTTGAGCCACCATCACGCGAACCCGAACCCGAGCCGGAGCGTGAACGCTGTCCACCTTCGGTGGGACGACCCGAACGATCGGCACGCTTGCGTTGAGCATTGGCGCCCATGGACTGGCCGCCTCCCTGGGGGCGCTCGACACGAATGGAGGGCTTGACGTATTCGGCAACCTCACCAATCAGAGCCAAGACCTCGGGGGAGGTCGCCGTAACAGCGGTAGGCGTGACAGTGATGTCGGCCTTGCGCAGCAGTTGCGCAAGATCCTTCTTCTGAGGAGGCAAGCAAATGGTCACGACGTCACCCTCAGCACCCGCACGAGCGGTGCGGCCCGAACGGTGCAGGTATGCCTTGTGCTCCATGGGAGGGTCAACGTGGATAACGAGTTCTACGTCATCAACGTGAACGCCACGAGCGGCAACGTCAGTGGCGACGAGAACGCGAACCGAGCCTTCGCCGAAAGCGGCAAGGTTGCGGTCACGCTGAGGCTGCGACAAGTTTCCGTGGAGATCGACCGAGGGAATCCCGGCATCCGTGAGCTTCTTGGCAAGCTTCTTAGCGTGGTGCTTGGTGCGCATGAAAAGAATGCGACGACCGGTGCCCGACGCGAGCGCCTGGATGAGGTCATTCTTGGCCTCCACCGAGGGCGTCTCGAAAACGTGATGCGTCATCTGAGCGACGGGGGAGTTGGCCTCATCGACCGAGTGCAATACCTCGTTGTGCAAGAAGCGGGAGACGATCTTATCGACGCCGTTATCTAGGGTGGCGCTAAAAAGAAGCCGCTGACCATCGGTGGGGGTCGCATTCAGGATGCGGGTCACAATGGGCAAGAAGCCAAGGTCGGCCATGTGGTCGGCCTCATCGAGCACGGTGATCTCGATGGCATCGAGCTTCAAGAAGCCCTGCTTCATGAGATCTTCGAGGCGGCCGGGAGTGGCAACGACGATGTCGACGCCATCCTTCAGCGCGGCAACCTGACGGTTCTGCGAGATGCCACCGAAGATCGTGGTGACGCGCAGGTCGTAGGCATCGGCAAGGGGGATCAGAACAGCAGTGATTTGTGTTGCAAGCTCACGGGTAGGTGCGAGCACGAGACCTAGCGGGCGACCCGGGCGACGACGGCCACCGGCAAGCTTGGTTCCCAGACGCGCGACCATGGGGATGGAGAACGCAAGCGTCTTACCCGATCCGGTCTTTCCGCGGCCGAGAACGTCGCGGCCGGCCATGGTGTCGGGCAGAGTATCGATTTGGATGGGGAACGCATCCGTCTTGCCATCGGCGGCAAGCGCCTTGACAAGGGGAGCGGGCACGCCGAGCGAGCCAAATGTAATTTCAGACAAGGTAATACCTTTTCGTAGGTACCCGGCGCGCGAAAATGTCGCAAACAATCCGGGAAAATGTGGCGAACATACCGAAGGGCACATCCGTTCGCCGTAAGAAAAATGTCAACCGATTTCGGTGAGGGAAGCGTTCTACGACGCAGGAGACAGAAGAAAACGTCTCAAGTGCTTCCATACTAGCGGATGCCCTGTTTATTTCCTGAGAACGGGAGAAGCAGGAGAGATTTTTGCTCATATGAGGGTGTGCAAGCGCCACTCACTTCCGATAATGTTGTGGACAACGAAGGGAGCCGAGTGGCTGATTCATCGCACGAAAAAGACGCACGTCTCGCTTCTCAAGGCTCGGCAAACCCCGACACGACGGCAACATTTACCTCGCAGTTTGTGGCGCAACTCCAGGCCATCGAAGCCGTTGATGTTTCGCCCGAGGAGCAGGCAGCCATTGCGGCACTGCCCAGCGGATCGGCACTTCTCATTGTTCGTCGCGGCCCTAATTTGGGCGCACGTTTCTTGTTGGACGCTGACATCACGACGGTTGGTCGTCACCCCAACGCCGACATTTTTCTCGATGACGTTACGGTCTCACGCCGCCACGCGGAGTTCCGCCGAGATGGTGCCGCGTTCGAGGTTCGTGACCTCGCATCCCTTAATGGCACCTACCTCGAAAACGAGCGCATCGAGCGCTCACCACTTTCCGATGGAGATGAAGTTCAGGTTGGCAAGTATCGCCTGACCTTCTTCGCCTCACGCATCGATCTCGCTCGAAACTCGAGCCTGTAGGTGGGGGCCCCCGCACACGCAACCAAGCCTCCCGCTCGTTCGTTGCTCAGTATCGGCCAGGTCCTGGCCAAGCTTTCTCCCGAATTCACCGACCTCACTCCGTCGAAGCTTCGCTTCCTCGAAGAGCAGGGTCTCGTTACGCCCGCTCGCACTGCGTCGGGATACCGAAAATTTTCACCGGATGATGTCGATCGCCTCCGCCTTGTTCTCTCGATGCAGCGCGATCACTACTTACCCCTCAAGGTGATTCGTCAGCACCTGCAAGAAATCGACTCGGGAGCGAACCCTGCCCTTCCTAATGCCACTTCTCTGGCAGCGGACTCCCTGCTGAACTCTCGGGTGCGCTACACCCGGGAAGATTTGGCAAAGATTGCGGGAGCCAGTTTGAATCTGCTCCAAGATGCTGTCTCGGCCGGAATGATTGTCGCCGCTGAAAGTTATGGCGACGAGACGGTCATCGTTCTCACCGCCATCGCCGAATTGCAGCGCTCAGGCATCGAGCCACGCCACATGCGCACCATGAAGGCCTCTGCCGAGCGGGAATACTCCTTGATTGAGCGAGCCCTTGTACCGGTGACCCATCGACAAGATGCGGCTAGTAAAGCGCGAGCGGCGGAGAGAGCCCATGAGATCGCCCGCCATATCGAGACTGTTCGCACGCAACTTTTGCGGCACGTTATTTCGCAACAGTCACGCTAGGCGTAGGCTGTAGATAAGTCGCCTGTGACCCGTTCGAGAGCGAATAATGACGACACGCCGACGTTCGAAATTGAATGTCGTGGGTTCCCGTCTCCTCCCTCGGTAAGTTGATAAAGCTTCAACAACAGGTTGAGGTTTCGTACCCCAGTTTGACCATGATGTGTACCAACACAGTGAGGAGCGGCTCATGAGCGATGTGAACCGTAACGAAGAGTCACGATATGACCTCGGCGTTCTCTTTACTGACGGCATGCCTGAGCACGATGACTCGACGGGCTACCGTGGCGCTGTTGCCGCGAGCGCTGCCGGCATTAGCTATCGCCAACTGGATTACTGGGCCCGCACTGAACTCGTTCAGCCCACTGTTCGTGGTGCCGCCGGTTCTGGCTCACATCGGCTCTATGGTTTTCGCGACATCCTTGTTCTTAAACTGGTTAAGCGTTTGCTCGACACCGGCATTTCTCTTCAGCAGATTCGTGCCGCCGTTGATCAACTCCGCGCTGCTGGAATCTACGACTTAGCTCAGACCACGCTCATGAGCGACGGCGCGAGTGTGTACATGTGTACTTCTGATGACGAGGTGATTGACCTTGTAAGCCGCGGCCAGGGCGTCTTTGGCATTGCCATCGGCAAGGTTCTGCGTGAGGTTGAATCCAGCCTCATCGAGTTGAACACCGAAAGCGCCGACTCCATGGATGAGCTCTCGGCTCGCCGGGCACGCAAAGTTAGCTAACGAACCAGACGTCCCGCTCGACCGTATTTCGTCAGCCTCAGCTCCATTGGGGCGGTGATTGTTGTACCTTCCGCGCACCCGAATGCCGGGCGTTCGTTAGCGGGCGTATTGACCGATTTTGCCGGCACGCATGACGCGCTCGAGCAGCAGATCGAAGTTGTTGGACATCTCCGCGGCGGCTTCACCTGGCCACGCGTGAACCGGGCGAGCAGCACCCTGTGCCTGCTGAAGAGACGTGCGCTCGGGAAGCTCTGGCGCCAGCACCAGGGGCCCAAACATGTCGCGCAACTCAGCGATGCGAAACTGGTGCTCCAGCGACTGAGCGCGCACCCTGTTGATGATGAGACCCAACGGTTGAAGACGTGGGCTCAGGCCGCGGCGAACTTCTTCGACGGCACGAAGGGCGCGATCGGCGGCCGCGACAGAGAAGAGACCGGGTTCAGAAACGACCGCAACACGGTCACTAGCGGCCCAGGCGGTGCGCGTTAAGGCGTTGAGGCTCGGGGCGCAGTCAATGAGAACGAGGTCGTATTCACTTTCGACTGTGGCCAACGCTTCTTCGAGCCGCCAAATTTCTCGGGCGGTCGGATGAGGGCCGTCAAAGTTGATCGCCGAGGGGCTGCCGATCATGACGTTGATGGGGGAGTGCCCCTGTGCTGTCCACGAGCTCGGCGCAATGGCCTGGCGCACCGTTTTGAGCTTCGGAGAAGCGAGAACATCCGCAACATTCAGGTGGTTTCGGGTATCGACACCGAGGCCGGTCGAGACATCTGACTGCGGGTCAAGGTCAACGACGAGGGTGCGCAAGCCTTTGGAAAAAGCCGCCGACGCCAAACCGAGGGTTACCGTTGTCTTTCCAACGCCACCCTTGAGGGAGCTCACCGATAGCACGTGCACGAGAGCAAGGTTACCTTGGCTATCCTTAGAGAACCTAACTCAGACCGAAGCGCTGGCGGCAACTGAAAGGCCTCAATGTTTAAGAAGATTCTTGTCGCGAACCGCGGCGAAATTGCTATTCGTGCTTTTCGTGCAGCTGTGGAGCTGGGCGCCAAGACCGTTGCTGTTTTTCCCATCGAAGACCGCAGTTCATTGCACCGTCAAAAAGCTGATGAGGCGTACCAGATCGGCGAGCCCGGACACCCCGTTCGCGCCTACCTCGACGTTTCTGAAATCATTCGTGTCGCAAAACTTTCCGGTGCCGACGCCATTTACCCCGGCTACGGCTTTCTCTCGGAGAACCCCGAGCTAGCGCGCGCTGCAGCAGAGAACGGCATTACGTTCATCGGCCCACCGGCACGGGTGTTGGAAATGGCCGGCAACAAGGTCACGGCAAAAGAGCACGCGATTGCAGCGGGCGTTCCCGTTCTCGCCTCAACCGCCGCGACCGACAATGTTGAAGAACTTCTGGCCGGCGCTGCCGCTATCGGTTTCCCCATTTTTGCTAAGGCCGTCGCCGGTGGCGGTGGGCGCGGAATGCGTCGAGTCGAAACCCAAGAAGAACTTCTCCCCGCTCTCGAAGCGGCCATGCGTGAAGCTGCCAGTGCCTTCGGTGATGCCCGCATGTTTCTCGAGCAGGCTGTTCTGCGACCTCGCCACATTGAGGTTCAGATCCTTGCGGACTCGACGGGCGAGACGGTTCACCTCTTTGAACGTGACTGCTCCGTTCAGCGTCGCCACCAAAAAGTAGTCGAGATTGCGCCGGCGCCGAATATCAGTGATGAGCTCCGTGCAGCGTTGCACAAAGATGCCATCGCTTTTGCTCGTTCGATTGGGTACGAGAACGCGGGAACGGTCGAGTTCTTGGTCGACACCGTGGGTGATCGCGCGGGACAGCACGTCTTCATTGAAATGAATCCCCGCATTCAGGTCGAGCACACCGTTACCGAAGAGGTCACAGATGTCGACCTCGTCCAAGCTCAAATTCGCATTGCGTCGGGGGAAACTCTCGGCGACTTGGGATTGCAGCAGGAAAACATTCATTTGCGTGGAGTGGCCCTTCAGTGCCGCATCACGACCGAAGACCCCTCGCAAGGTTTCCGTCCCGACACCGGTCGTATTACGACATACCGCTCGCCCGGTGGCGCAGGAATTCGTCTCGACGGTGGAACCGTCAACCCGGGCGCGCAGATCAGCCCCCACTTTGACTCCATGCTGGCCAAGCTCACGTGCCGCGCTCGGGATTACCCGTCTGCTGTTGCCCGCGCCCGTCGCGCATTGGCGGAGTTCCGCATCCGTGGTGTCTCCACGAACATTCCGTTCCTGCAGGCCGTTCTCGACGACGCTTCCTTTGCGGCCGGCGACCTGAGCACATCGTTCATTGACGAGCGCCCGGAACTTCTCACCGGCCGCGAGTCCAAAGATCGCGGAACGAAGATTCTCAACTGGCTGACCGACGTCACCGTCAACAAGCCCAATGGCCCGCGTCCCATCTCCATTGACCCCGTCGACAAATTGCCGGTCATTGATCTCTTGAGCCCGGCCCCTGCCGGCTCGCGACAGCGTCTGCTCGAGCTTGGCCCGGTTGGATTTGCTGCTGCGCTCCGGGCCCAGACGGCTCTGGCTGTCACCGAGACGACCTTCCGAGATGCTCACCAGTCGCTGTTGGCAACCCGCGTGCGCACCAAAGACCTCGTCAACGTCGCGCCCCACGTTGCCCGCATGACCCCCGAACTTTTCTCGGTCGAGGCGTGGGGTGGGGCAACCTACGACGTTGCCTTGCGGTTCCTCGGTGAAGATCCCTGGGAGCGTTTGGTCAAGCTACGAACGGCTCTACCGAACGTCGCCATCCAGATGCTCTTGCGCGGTCGCAACACGGTGGGGTACACGCCGTACCCTGCTGAAGTAACGGATGCGTTCGTCCGCGAAGCGGCCGCCAGCGGTGTCGACATCTTCAGAATCTTTGATGCCCTCAATGACGTCAACCAGATGCGCCCCGCTATTGATGCGGTTCTCGAGACGGGAACCACGGTTGCCGAGGTTGCCGTCTGCTACACGGGTAACCTTCTCGACCCGACCGAAGATCTCTACACGCTCGATTACTACCTGCGTCTTGCCGATCAGATTGTCGCCTCTGGCGCTCACATCCTGGCCATTAAAGACATGGCGGGGCTCTTGCGACCAGCCGCTGCGGCCACGCTTGTTGCCGCGTTCCGTCAGCGTTTTGATGTTCCCGTTCACGTGCACACGCACGACACCGCGGGTGGTCAACTGGCAACCCTACTCGCCGCCGCCGCCGCCGGCGCGGACGCCGTAGACGTCGCTAGCGCACCGATGTCGGGCACGACAAGCCAGCCCTCCGCATCCGCCCTGGTTGCCGCTTTGGCAGACACCGAGCGTGACACCGGAATCAACCTGAACGCCCTGTGCGATCTTGAGCCTTATTGGGAAGCGGTTCGTCGGGTGTACCTTCCCTTCGAGTCGGGACTGCCCTCGCCCACAGGGCGCGTCTACCACCACGAAATTCCCGGTGGTCAGCTTTCCAACCTGCGTCAGCAGGCAATCGCCCTGGGCTTGGCCGATGACTTCGAACTCGTTGAAGACATGTACGCCGAAGCGAACCGCATCCTCGGGCGCATTCCTAAAGTCACACCATCGTCGAAGGTCGTGGGCGATTTGGCGCTGCACTTGGCCGCCGTCCGTGCGGACCCCAAAGACTTCGAAGAGAACCCCGGCTCCTATGACATCCCAGATTCTGTCATTGGGTTCATGGCGGGCGAGTTGGGCGAATTACCCGGCGGATGGCCTGAGCCATTCCGCACCAAGGTTCTCGCGGGCCGCACCGTCTCGATTGAGGTCACGCCCCTCACCGCCGAGGAACAGGCAGAACTCGCCGGCTCCTCGCTGCAACGCCGCGCGACCTTGAACCGTCTGCTCTTCCCCGGCCCCACGCGACACTTTGAGCAGACGCGGGAAACGTATGGCGACATCTCCGTTCTCGATACCGTGGACTACCTCTACGGTCTCGACCCAGAGGTAGAGCACATCGTTGAAATCGGCCCCGGAGTTCGTCTGTACGTCGGACTGGAAGCCATTGGCGAACCCGATGTGAAGGGGATGAGAACCGTCATGGCAACGATGAACGGCCAACTGCGCCCGGTTTCCGTTCGTGACTCGTCCATCGCCGATGAAACGAAGTCTGCGGAGAAGGCCGACCCCACGCAACCGGGACATGTTCCCGCACCATTTGCCGGCGTTGTCAGCCTCAAGGTCGATATTGGTGCGATTGTGGCGGCAGGCGATGCCGTGGCCTCGATTGAAGCCATGAAAATGGAGGCTGCCATCACGACTTCCGTGGCGGGCCGTGTCGAACGCCTCGCGATTTCACCGACGCAACAGGTGGAAGCCGGCGACCTTCTGGTTGTCATCACGCCCGCCAGCTAGAAAAGAACGATCCGGGTCTGTCCTCGATGTTGAACTTTCATGCACAAAACTTGGCTTTCTCTTCGCTGACGGTAAACTGGCAGGTGCACCATGAGAGCAAATGAGGTTTTTCCGTGAGCAATGTGCCGCCAAAAAGTAATGCCAGTAATGCCCACAAGCCAAGAACGACGAAGGCTAAGACGACTGTTGTGTCGCCTCAGCGTGTCTCCGAAGTCGTAGATGCTGCCAAAGTCACCGCCGCTGACGTCACGCCGGCTCCTGAGGTGCGCACTGTCCTGCCAGGCCAAGAGGGCGTCGTCCGCAACGCCGCGGGAGAAATCGAAACAACAACGGGCAGTACGCCCATCGTTTCGGTGGTCTTCGACACGGGCGAAATTATCATCGCTGAGCTTGATGGCGAGGGAGCCACAACATCTCTCTCACCAGAGGAGCGTGCCGCCTACGTTGCCGCATTCGCTGATTCCGGCCAGCCCGCTGACGCTGATGCGGCCCTCGAGGTTGCACCCGCGGGGCCATCACGCCGCGACATGCTCAAGGGTGAGCCTTTTGCGCATCCTGAGCCCGTCAACATGCTCACCCCCGACCGCATCCTTGAGTTCAAGGCAAAACGTGAGCGTCCCAGCCCCGGCTGGAACAGCTTCATCTACGGCATCACTTTTCATCTCGTTAACTTGGGAGATTCTCCAGCCGTTCGTCATCAGAAGGCCGTTGATGCGAGCATCAGCCGTCGTCTCGATGGGGGAACCCGCTTTATCCCCGTTCTTACGCGCAAGGGTGGCGTTGGAAAGACCACGGTAACCACCATGATCGGTATGGCGCTTGCACGAACACGCGACGACCGCGTGATTGCGATCGACGCCAACCCCGACCGGGGAACTCTGGCCGAGCGTTTCATCCGCAATACGGACAAGACAGTTCGCGACCTGGTCACAAAGGCCAGTGCGGTCAACAGCTTCTCCGAGTTCTCGGCGTTTGTGACCCGCGACAAGTCCCGTCTTGACGTTCTGGCATCAGATACGGACCCGTTCCTGTCGGAGGCGTTTGATCAAAACGACTACAACGTGGTCGCCGACATGGTTTCGCGGTACTACTCCGTGGCCCTGACCGACTGTGGAACGGGCATCGTTCATTCGGTGATGACGGCTACCCTTCAGCGCGCCGATTCGCTTGTCATCGTTTCGGGTGGTTCGTTCGACGAGGCTCGCCTCGCAGCGGAGACGCTGACCTGGCTGGAAGGCAACGGCTACGCGGACTTGGTTCGCAACAGCATCGTCGCCCTCAACACTGCCACGCAGGGGACCAACCTCGTCAAGATCGACGAGATTGAAGCTCACTTCCAGTCGCGCGTTCGTGACATTGTGCGCATTCCTTATGACCCCATGCTGGCAACGGGTTCCGTCATCGATTTCGATCGCCTCTTGCCGGCGACTCAGGATGCAGCCCGCACGTTGGCCGCTCTCGTCATTGAAGGGCTGCCTGCCCGCTAGCAGTGCAGTCCTGTTCCCCTCACCAACGTCAGTGTTGTTCGTTGCTGTGTGCAGTCGACAACCAAGGAGTAGCTTTTCGTGACTGAACGTCCCATTCGATTGTTTGGCGACCCGGTGTTGAAGACACCAACGGCCGATATTGCGGCCATTGATGACGGCATTCGTTCTCTCGTCAAAGACCTGATTGACACCGTGACGTTGCCGGGACGGGCCGGCGTTGCGGCGACTCAGATTGGTGTCGGACTTCGGGCCTTTAGCTACAACATCCACGGAGAGATTGGGTACATCCTTAATCCTCGTTTGGTGGAGGTAACGGGAGAGCCGGAACTCCTTGAGGAGGGGTGTCTCTCGGTACCCGAGTTGTGGTTTACCACGATGCGGTATCCCTTCGCCCGGGTGACGGGAATCGATCTCGAGGGGTCACCCATCGAACTTTCCGGCACGGGCCTCAT
>CANEXL010000048.1 GCA_947443745.1 Microbacteriaceae bacterium
AAGCCGACGGCACCCACCGCCTAGGGTTGATTCATGACTGTGGACAAGACCCGCATCGAAGCGGCTGTCATGGAGCTCCTGCACGCCATCGGTGAAAACCCGGCGCGGGAGGGGCTCACGACCACGCCTACCCGCGTGGCCGAGGCTTACGCTGAGTTCTTTGCGGGAATTGGCGCCGATCCCTTGGAACATCTGCGGGAAACTCTTGCCGTCTCGGAGCTTTCCGACGCTGTCGTTCTCACCGATATTTCGTTTCGCTCCATTTGTGAGCACCACTTGTTGCCCTTTATCGGGGTGGCCCATGTGGCCTACCTTCCCCTGGACAAAGTTGTGGGCCTGGGCAGGCTCCCTCGCGTGGTCGCCACTCTGGCTGCACGTCCTCAGGTGCAAGAACGCTTGACGGAGCAGATCGCGGATGCGTTGGAGGAGGGCCTCGACGCGCGCGGTGTTCTGGTCGTCTTGGATGCCGCCCATCAGTGCGTTGCGGCCCGCGGACTGGAACAGCCCAACACGCGCACCATCACGATGGCCTCACGAGGGCAACTCTCCGATGTTCATGCCCGCACCGAATTAATGGCCCTCATCGGAGGCCCCCGTGGTTAGCTCCGGAGCCCATGCGGCGCCGCCTACTCCGCAAGCACCGCGCCATCGCACGCTCATCATGGGGGTGCTTAATGTCACTCCCGACTCCTTCAGCGACGGCGGAGATTACCTCGACACCGAGGCTGCGATCAAGCGAGGAATGGAGCTTGTCGAGCAGGGCGCCGACATCGTCGATGTCGGGGGAGAATCAACTCGTCCCGGTGCCGCACGCGTCACGCTCGAGCAAGAACAACTCCGCATCATTCCCGTCGTCGGGGCGTTGGCGAGGGCTGGAGTAACGGTCAGCGTCGACACCATGAATGCGTCAACAGCCTTGCAGTCCATTGACTACGGCGCCAAGTACATCAACGACGTCTCCGGGGGAATTGCCGACTTTTTCATGGCACGCGTCATCCGTGAATCGGGTGCCACCTTCATCGCCAGTCACTGGCGTGGTCATTCCGTGGAGATGGACGCCCAGGCTCTGTATAAAGATGCCCCGAGTGACATCAGCCGTGAGCTGGGAGAGCGCGTTGCCGCTCTGATTGCCGACGACATCAGGCCTGAGCAACTCATCGTTGATCCAGGACTCGGCTTTGCCAAGAATGCCGAGCACAACTGGCAGATGCTCGGCCGCCTTGGCGAGCTCAAGGCACTGGGCTTTCCCCTGCTTGTCGGCGCTTCCCGCAAACGTTTCCTGAGTTCGCTCTTGCCTGATAACGCCACGATGGAAGATCGTGATGCGGCCACCGTCGCCGTCAGCGTCCTTGCGGCTCAGGCCGGTGCCTGGGGTGTTCGCGTTCATGCGGTTGCCCGCACCTATGCAGCGTTACGCGTTCTTGAATCCTGGGAACAGGGTGCGGCAACCCGAGTGCAAGAAGCGGGATTATGAGCGACGATTTCCAGAACACCGACCGGATTACCCTCACGGGGTTGAGTATCCAAGCCAACCACGGTGTGTTCGACTTTGAGCGAAAAAATGGCCAAGAATTCATCGTGGATGTCGTTGCTTGGCTCGATCTTTCGGCAGCCTCCAGCGCCGATGATCTTGCCCGTACCGTGAACTATGGTGAACTCGCCGAAGAGGTCGCGGATGCCGTCGCGACGAGTCCGGTTGACCTGATTGAAACGGTGGCTGAACGCGTCGCCAACGTCGTGTTGACTCACGAAGCAGTGACGAAAACCGAGGTCACGATCCACAAACCTCAGGCCCCCATCTCCGTTCCTTTTTCCGATGTCTCGGTCACGATTGTGCGGAGCCGCCGATGAGTGCCGTCGACCAGCCCCGCCCCGACCAGCCCCGCCCCGACCAGCCCCGCCCCGACCAGCCCCGCCCTGACCAACACAGCCCTGACCAACACAGCCCTGACCAACACAGCGCCGTTATCGCTTTTGGGGCGAACCTCGGCGATCGCGCCCGCACGATTCGCACCGCCGCCGCCGAGATTGATGCCTTGCCCGGAACCAGTCTCATTATTCTCTCGTCACTGGTCGAGTCGGCCGCGGTGAAGCCCCACGGTGTTGACCCGGATGCGCCGGAATATCTCAACGCCGTTGCCCTCGTCGAAACGAGCCTTGAACCGCATGATCTGCTCACCGCCTTGAATGCGATTGAACATGAGCATGGCCGAACGCGCAGTGAGCGCTGGGGTGATCGCACGCTCGATCTCGACATCATCACCTATGACCTCCTCGAAATGAGCGATGATCGTCTGACCCTCCCGCACCCGCGAGCCGCCGAGAGGTCATTCGTTCTGGCACCGTGGCTGGAGCTCGATCCGGGCGCGGCTCTTCCCGGCCGCGGCTATGTCGACGAGCTGATTGCGTTTTGTGCCGACCCGGTTCGGGAACACACCGAAGCGGAGGTTGCCTCGTGAAGCGAACGCGCCTCACCGTTTTGCTCGGCCTGGCTCTTGCTGCCGGGGTCGTGGCCTACCTCTTAGAGCTTCTTGGCCAGTCTCTTGGCGCCAACGTCGTTGTGCCGCCGCTGAGCCTCACTCTCACTCTTGTGGCCGTTGGTATTGCCGTCATCCTCCTCGCGATTCCGGTTCGACGTTCCGTCACCGGAAAACGCAAGGCTCGCCTTGATCCCTTTTATGCCCTGCGCGTGGCTGTCTTCGCGAAGGCGTCCAGTCTCGCCGGTTCCCTGTTAGCGGGCGCTGCGGTAGGCATCGTGCTCTTCCTCTTTGGCCGACCGATTGCGCCCTCCGCCAGCATGAGCACGGTGGCTATTTCAGAAATTGTTGCCGGGGTATTTCTTGTGGCCGCGGGGCTCATCGCCGAGCACCTGTGTGTCCTTCCCCCGGATGACCCCGAAGATCCTCGCGGAAAGAGCCTGAGTGAACCAGCCGCGTGATCGTGACGGGCGTCTCGGCGTGGGCATCATTGGCGCGGGCCGGGTCGGCCCCGTCTTGGGAGCAGCCCTGGCCGGAGCCGGCCACGCCCTTGTCGGTATTTCGGCAATTTCTGAAGCCAGTCGCGAGCGAGCTCAGGCAATGCTGCCGGGCGTCCCGATTATGGAGGTTCCCCGTCTCGTCGAGTTGAGTGAGCTTGTCCTCATCGCGGTTCCAGATGCAGAGCTCCCTGACCTCATCGCGGGTCTGGCGCGTGCCGGGGCCTGGCAACCCGGCCAAATTGTCGCCCACACCTCACCACTGTTTGGCACCAGCGTCCTGGCTCCGGCTATTGCTGCGGGCGTGATTCCGCTTGCGCTGCATCCGGCCATGTCCTTCACCGGGTCAAGCATCGACCTAGCTCGCCTCAGCGAGTGCTACATCGCGGTCACCGCTGCCGCTCCGGTTCTCCCCATTGCCCAAGCGCTCGCCGTGGAGATGGGCGGCGAACCTATCGTCATTGCCGAGAGTAAGCGTGCCGATTACGCCGAGGCTATCGCCACCGCTTCCCAGTTCTCCGCCGCCATCGTTGCGCAATCCACGGCAATTTTGGCATCCATCGGCGTCGATCGTCCCGGTCGTATCCTCGCGCCCCTCATCCGTTCGGCGGTAGACAATGCGCTGGCAGCGCATGGCGATGTCTCGGGCGGTAACCTCAACGGCCTATCCTTCATCGAGCGCGAAGGCGAGCTGTAGCCATGGGGGCACTGCCTAAGGTTCTGCACACCGTGCGCGAGGCGCGGCAGATTCGGCACGCTCACGACGGCCACCGCATCGCTCTGGTTCCCACAATGGGGGCTCTGCATGCGGGGCATCTGGAACTCATTCGGCACGCCCGCACCCTCGCTGAAGTGGTGGTCGTCTCCATTTTTGTGAACCCTCTGCAGTTTGGCGTGGGAGAAGACTTCGAGCGCTACCCGCGCACCCTTGAGGCCGATGTCTCGTTGCTCGCCGACGAAGGCATCGACTACGTCTTCGCCCCAGACGCCGCCGAGATGTATCCGGAGGGAGTCGAGATTCTCGCCATGCACGCCGGCCCGGTCGGCGCCACCTTCGAGGGTGCCGCCCGCCCCACTCACTTCGATGGCATGCTCACGGTCGTCGCCCGCCTCTTCGATATCGTCGGCCCCCACGTCGCGGTCTTCGGTCAAAAAGATGCTCAACAGGTCTTTCTCGTTCGCCAGATGATCGCCGAGCAAGGCTTGACGGTTGAGCTCGACATTGTGCGCACCGTGCGCGAACAGGATGGCCTGGCGCTCTCCAGCCGCAATCGTTTTCTTGACGCCAACCAGCGGGCACTGGCGCATGTCATGCCTGAGGCTCTCGCTGCCATCACGCTCAACGCCAGCCACGGTGCCACGGCAGCCAGAGCGGCCGGCCTTCACGTCTTTGCCAACGCCCCGCTGGCTAGACTGGATTATCTCGACCTCGTCGATCCCCACACCTTCGAGGCTGTCAGCGATGATTTCCAAGGCCCCGTCACTGCCGTGATTGCCGCGGTTATCGGCGCGACCCGCCTCATCGATACCGACAATCTCTATCTCGGCGCCAACGGTGCCGACACCTAAAGGACAGCCCTGCGCATGACTGAGAATTCCGCCGCCACACCTTCTGCCGAAACATCTTCTGCCGAGATCACGCCAGAACATGCCGAGCTGACCGCTGCCGAGGTCAGCGAGCAAAAGGCTGTCCGCCTTGCCAAGCGTGACCGTCTCATCGAACTGGGGCTCGAGGCCTACCCCGTCGCCGTTCCCGTGACCGACACCATTCCGTCTGTGCGCGAGCGTTTCGGTGGTCTCGAAGCGGATGCCAAGACCGCTGTGGTCGTGGGTCTTGCCGGCCGCATCGTGCACCTGCGAAACACAGGGAAACTGTGTTTTGCGAGCCTGCAATCGGGCGACGGCAGTCGCATCCAGGCCATGATTTCGCTGGCCGAAGTGGGCGAAGAATCCCTAGAACTCTGGAAAGACCTTGTCGACCTCGGCGACCACGTTTTCGTCACCGGAGAGGTCATCTCCTCACGACGTGGCGAACTCTCTGTCATGGCGACCGGTTGGAAGATGGCGACCAAGTCACTGCTTCCCCTTCCCAACCTGCACAACGAACTCGGCGAAGAGTCTCGCGTTCGCAGCCGTTACCTCGACTTGATCGTGCGTGAGGCTGCCCGCACCACGGTGCTCAGCCGCGCCAAAGCCGTCGCCTCCCTGCGGGAAACCTTCACCAAGCTCGACTTTGTCGAGGTCGAGACCCCCATGTTGCAGGTCATGCACGGCGGGGCATCGGCCCGACCCTTTGCGACGCATTCGAACGCCTTCGACATGGAACTGTTCCTGCGCATTGCCCCCGAGCTGTTCCTCAAGCGTGCTGTCGTCGGTGGCATCGACCGCATCTACGAGATCAACCGCAACTTCCGCAACGAGGGCGCCGACTCCACCCACTCTCCAGAATTTGCGATGCTCGAAGCGTATGAGGCCTACGGCGACTACACGTCTATCGCGGCGTTGACGCAGACGCTCATCCAGAACGCGGCCTTCGCCGTTGCCGGTTCGCACGTCGTGACGTGGGCCGATGGCACCGAGTATGACCTCGGCGGCGAATGGGATCGCATCAGCATGTACCACTCGCTATCGGAGGCCGCCGGTATCGAGATCACCCCCGAAACGACCGTTGCCGTTCTGCAGAAGCTGGCCGATTCCCTCGACATCGAAGTGGCCGCCCCCAACCACGGAAAACTGGTCGAAGAACTGTGGGAGCACTACGTGAAGGGTGGCCTCGAACGACCCACCTTCGTCATGGACTTCCCCGTGGAAACCAGCCCCCTTGTGCGCGACCATCGCACCATTGCCGGCGTCGTCGAAAAGTGGGATCTCTACATCCGCGGCTTTGAACTTGCCACCGGGTATTCCGAGCTGGTGGACCCTGTCGTCCAGCGTGAACGATTCGTTCAACAAGCGGGGCAAAGTGCTGCCGGTGACGACGAGGCAATGCCTCTCGACGAAGAATTCTTGCGGGCTCTCGAGCACGGCATGCCCCCCACGGGTGGCATGGGAATGGGAATCGACCGTCTCCTGATGGCCATTACAGGTCTCGGAATCCGCGAAACGATTCTGTTCCCTCTGGTCAAGTAGTCAGTTTGCCCCAGTAGGCTGAAGCCACCATGGATAACTTCTGGCTCAACGCACTCTGGTCCCTCACGCCGACGGTGCTCCTCGGCTTGCTTTTTTGGCTGATCATTCGCTCGATTGTGCGTTCTGATCGCACGGAGCGCGAGGCTCGCATTCGCATCGAAGCTGAAGAACGGGCCAAGCGCGGCCTGCCCGCGACCACCCCCCAGGGAACATAAGTGTGAACACCCTGTCATTTTGGATCGCCGCTGCTGCGATCCTTCTTGACCTGGCCATTCGTGTCACGGCGATCATTGTCGTGCCGCGCAACCGCCGTCCGACATCCGCGATGGCATGGTTATTGGCCATCTTCTTCATTCCCTACGTGGGGGTTTTGCTTTTCCTCCTGATCGGAAGCCCGCGTCTCGGGCGCCGGCGCCGTCACCGCCAGAACCAAATTAACCAGTTCATCATCGATTCCACCGAGGGCATGGATCGTGTGGCCAAGGTCGAAGCGTGGCCGCCCTGGCTAGATTCCATTGTGGAGCTCAACCACAACCTGGGCTCCATGCCCATGGTCGGCGGCAATACGGCCAGCCTGCAGATTGACTACGAGAAAAACATCACGAACATCGCGGCCGACATTGACGCGGCAAAACGCTTTGTGCACGTCGAGTTCTATATTCTTTCCGCGGATCCCGTCACCGAGCCCGTGTTCGTCGCCATGGCCAACGCCATCAAGCGGGGTGTGAAGGTTCGCGTCTTGTTTGATCACGTGGCGGCCCTTCGCACGGTCGGCTACCGCCAGACCAAAAAGCGCCTCACGGCCGATGGTGTTGACTGGCACCTCATGTTGCCGTTCCTCCCATTGGAGGGCAAGTATGAGCGTCCCGACCTGCGCAATCATCGCAAGCTCGTCATCATTGATGGCGTGACCGGATGGATGGGGTCCCAAAACCTCATCGACTCCAGCTACCTCAAAAAGTCCAACATCAAACGAGATTTGCACTGGAAAGATGCCATGGTGCGCCTGCGCGGCCCCATCGTCGCCGGCCTCAACGCCATTTTTATCACGGATTGGTACAGCGAAACCGACGTCTTGCTGACCCGCGAAGCCGAGCCCATGGAGTCCGTAACCTCGGGGGAGACCCTCGACTGCCAGATTGTGCCCAGTGGCCCCGGCTTCGCCGAAGAAAACAACCTCCGCATGTTCCTTGCCTTGCTCTACTCGGCGCAAGAACAAATCATCATTACCTCGCCCTACTTCGTTCCCGACGAGTCTCTTCTCTACGCGGTCACAACGGCAAGGCAGCGAGGTATTCGGGTAGAGCTCTTCGTCTCCGAAGAGGGCGATCAGGCACTGGTTTACCACGCGCAACGCTCCTACTACGAGGCGCTCCTGCGCGCCGGCGTGATCATCTGGCTCTACAAGGCGCCGACCATCCTGCACTCCAAGCACATCAGCATCGACGACGATGTTGCGGTCATCGGCTCGAGCAACATGGACATGCGCTCCTTCAGTCTGAACCTCGAAGTGTCCCTCATGGTGCGCGGGCGCTCCTTTGTCGAGCAGATGCGTGCCGTCGAACAGCGATACCGCGATGACAGTCGTCAGCTCTCTCTCGAGGAGTGGATGAAGCAGCCTCTGCGCTCAACCGTCCTCGACGGCCTCGCCCGCCTCACCTCGGCCCTGCAGTAGTTCTGCTGTCACTGTCTTTACCTGCAGTCGGTATAGTAGAAAATCCGAAATCGGTATATTAGAAGTAGCGAAAATGGTATAGTAGCCCCACAATGAACTATCAAAGTCGCCTGATAGACACACAGCTGAACGATTTCTTTCCTGAGCTCGCTGCCATCAGTTTGGAGGGGCCAAAGGGCGTGGGTAAGACGGCTACGGCAACGCAACGGGCAGGCACAATCTTGCGTCTTGACGATCCCAATACGGCTAACCTCCTGCAATCAAACCCCGACATCATCCGTGACTCGTTGGAGCCTCTCCTCATTGACGAGTGGCAAGAGGTGCCCTCCAGCTGGGACCTCGTTCGCCGTGAGGTTGACAGAGACGGCACGGGCGGACGTTTTCTCCTGACAGGTAGCGCAATCCCCAACGGCGCGCGCATTCATTCTGGTGCTGGGCGGATCGTTAGTCTCCGAATGCGCCCTCTCTCCTTAGCTGAGCGCAATCTTGACGTCTCCACGGTAAGCATCGGGGCCATGTTTCTGGGCAACGCTGACATTGTCGGCACAAGCTCACTCGGTCTACACGACTATTTCCGAGAAATTGTGGCGTCTGGTTTCCCCGGCATTCGCAACCTTTCCACCGCAAGCCGGGCGCTCCAATTAGATAGCTACATTGAGCGCGTCATCACGAAAGAATTCGTGGAACAAGGGTTGGCTGTTCGTCGGCCCGCTATCCTCCGGGCCTGGCTCGCAGCTTTCGCTGCCAGCACGGCGACAACAGCTTCCTACAACACGATGCTCGAGGCGACGATTCAGCGCGGGGAATCAAAACCATCCCGCATCACGACGAGCAACTATCGCGATGTCTTGGAAAGACTGTGGCTCATCGATTCTCTCCCCGCGTGGATCCCGTCAAAAAACATCTTCACACGACTGGCCGCTGCCCCCAAGCACTTTCTGGCTGACCCAGCTTTGGCAGCAAGAATCCTTGGCATCGATGAAACAGCGTTTGTGAAAAGACTCCCCACCGGCGAAATCGTCCCGGGTTCTCCGGCCATTGTGGGCGGACTATTCGAAGCACTTGCCGTCCTCTCGGTCAAGACCTACGCACAAATCAATCAGGTTAGTGTGAGTCACTTTCGCGAGTCCAGTGGTGCTCGGGAGGTTGACGTGATCGTGCATCGCCCCGACGGAGCAACCGTAGCGTTTGAAGTGAAGCTTGGCCGAATTGTCGACAATCGCGATGTTCGCCACCTGTTGTGGCTGAAGCAGAAGCTGGGCGATGACCTTCGTGACATGGCAGTGATCTACTCGGGTGAATACGCCTACCGTCGCCCCGATGGAGTGGCCGTCATTCCGGCGTCACTTCTCGGCCCCTAAAGCGAGGCTGCCGCTCATGCCCGGCTGCTTCTCACGTACGGAAGGCCACTGACGATTTTTTGTCTTTAGGACTCCTCGGCAACGTCCGTCGGGGTTCCGCCGGTCATGCGCACGAGCTCCGTAAATGTCGTTTCATACACATAGGCCGGATGCCCACCCGCCGAAAAAATCGTCTCAAACTGCGCGAGAAAAGTATCGACCAATGTCGGAAGTTCTGACGCAAGCCCTACGGGGGAGACGCCGCCAATGACATACCCCGTGGCCGCCCGAACATCATCGGCGTTGGCCTTCGTCATTTTCTTGCCGCCAAATGCGGCAGAGATCTTGTGGGTGTCGACGCGATGACCCCCGGATGACATCACCAACACCGGCTCCCCATCGGCCAGAAAGACCAGCGAGTTCGCAATCTGCGCCCGTGTGATTCCCAAGCCGTCTGCTGCCGCTTGGGCCGTGTGAGCGTTGTCGTCCAACCGCACGACATCGCCGCTCGCCTTGTGGAGTTTCAACGCCGCCCGAAAACGCTCGACCGATTCCGGATGCACTGTCTCCGGATGCACTGTTTCCGGATGCACTGTGTCCCTTGGCGTGCCCTCAATGGGGACCGTGGCCGGATCCTTCTCGCTCATTATCAATTGTTCCCTTCCGTGACAGGCTTGGCCTTCGCTTTGGCGCGCGGCTGTGCGCGGGGCTTTGGCAGGGGAAGGGCATCTACGGTCACGCGCACCAACTCATAAAGCCAATCCGAATCTTTCAAAAGGCTCGGCGGTATAGCGAAATGCAATGCGGCCCCCGGATACGGCGACTCTCGGGCGACGTCCCCGGCAACGCCCACACCGGCTGTCGTGATTTTGATGAACAGGGTGTTGTCGCAGAGCGATCCGAGAAATTTGTTATCGCAGTAGATGCCGTACTCACCAAACATCGGGCGAACCCGCACGTCGCGCGCACCGAGGGCGTCGAGCACTTCTTCCGTGAATTCCTTTGTTGTTGCCATGACTCAAGGCTAATCCGCAGAGGCGCTATTGCGCCGGGACCGCAAAATGACGGTGGGCATTGCCGGAGCCGGTATCGCGAGCCCGTCATAGTCGACGTGACCAAATATCCCGACGTCATCCCCTCCGTCAATGACGTCACCCTGCCACTGCTCGCGAAAGGCCACAATCTCGTCGTGGCTGCGCCCGAGAAAGTTCCACCACATCACCAGCTCCTCGGTGAAGGGCGTCCCGCCGATGAGAACCAGCCTCACGGCCGTCTCGCCGGTCTGAATCCGCAGCTCCTTCGTTCCCACATCGAAGAACGCGAGTTCATCCTGCGTCGCGGCCTCGCCGTTCACCCTAATCTCGCCGGCGTCCACCAGGATCCCGTGCTCGAACGTCGCATCCACTGGAATCACGAACGAAGAGGTGGCGGGTGCCACAATCTCGATTCCGACGAGCGGGCTAAATGTTGTCGCCGGTGAGGAGACCCCCGCAAGCGCCCCCACGAAAACCGTCACCTGCGCATCGCCGAGGGCGACCCGCGGCGCAACGTGGTGCTCAAAGAACGGGGCAACGTGACGGTCCGCATCCGGCAATGCCACCCACAGTTGTACGCCGTGAACGATCGTCGACGTCGGCAACGATACCTCGGAGTGTGAGATCCCCGCCCCGGCCGTCATCAGGTTCACCGACCCCGGTGCGATGAGTTGCCGACTTCCCACACTGTCGCGGTGCTCAATCTCTCCGGCAAATAACCATGTCACGGTTTGCAATCCCGTGTGCGGATGAGGCGGAACCACCATGCCCGAGCTCTCACTCACCACATCCGGCCCAAAATGGTCGAGAAAACACCACGCGCCAATGGTGGAACGCCCGCGTTGCGGCAGTGTTCGACGCACAGTCATGGCGCGAACGCCACCCAGCGGAACGGTGCGCGGTGACAGGATTCTCATGCCCTCCAGCGTACTTTGCACGCCGTGGGCGAACATGGGAGCAGAGTTTGCACGCCGCAAGCGAACAGGGGCACAAAGACAGCGTTCTTCTGGATATTCTCGAAATCAAGCACCTACCGCGCCGGTGGATGCCGATAGGAGTTTTAAGATGTTTGAGAGATTTACTGACCGCGCTCGTCGCGTCGTCGTTTTGGCCCAAGAAGAGGCCAAGATGCTCAACCACAACTACATCGGTACCGAGCACATTTTGCTCGGCCTCATTCACGAAGGTGAGGGTGTCGCCGCCAAGGCGCTCGAGTCCCTCGGCATTTCGCTGGATGCCGTGCGCGAGCAGGTGCAAGACATCATCGGTCAGGGCCAACAACAGCCCACCGGTCACATTCCTTTCACGCCTCGGGCCAAGAAGGTCCTCGAGCTGAGCCTCCGCGAGGCACTGCAGCTCGGCCACAACTACATCGGTACCGAGCACATCCTGCTGGGTCTCATCCGCGAGGGTGAAGGCGTTGCCGCTCAGGTTCTCGTCAAGCTCGGCGCCGACCTGAACCGCGTTCGCCAGCAAGTCATCCAGCTTCTCTCTGGTTACCAGGGCAAGGAGCAGGTTGCCGCCGGCGTCAAGGAGGAGTCCTCCGCGTCTCAGGGTTCCACCGTTCTGGATCAGTTCGGCCGCAACCTCACGCAGGCTGCTCGTGAGGGCAAGCTTGACCCCGTGATCGGTCGTGAAAAAGAGATCGAGCGCGTCATGCAGATTCTCTCGCGCCGCTCCAAGAACAACCCTGTCCTCATCGGTGAACCCGGTGTGGGTAAGACGGCCGTTGTTGAGGGCTTGGCGCAGGCCATTGTCGCCGGCAACGTTCCCGAGACGCTCAAGGACAAGCAGCTCTACACGCTCGACCTCGGTTCGCTCATCGCCGGTAGCCGTTACCGCGGTGACTTCGAGGAGCGCCTCAAGAAGGTCACCAAAGAGATTCGTACCCGTGGTGACATCATCACCTTCATCGACGAGATTCACTCGCTCGTGGGTGCTGGTGCTGCCGAGGGCGCCATCGATGCGGCCAGCATCCTGAAGCCCCTCTTGGCTCGTGGTGAGCTCCAGACCATTGGTGCCACGACCCTCGATGAATACCGCAAACATTTCGAGAAGGATGCTGCGCTCGAGCGCCGCTTCCAGCCCATCCAGGTTGCCGAGCCTTCGCTGCCTCACACGATCAACATCCTCAAGGGACTTCGTGACCGTTACGAAGCTCACCACAAGGTGCAGATTACGGATGGCGCCATCGTCGCGGCCGCGAACCTTGCCGACCGTTATGTCAGCGACCGGTTCCTCCCTGATAAGGCCATCGACTTAATCGATGAGGCCGGAGCTCGCTTGCGGCTGTCGATTCTGTCGAACCCCCCCGAGCTACGTGAACTGGACGACAAGATTGCCATGGTTCGGGCCTCGAAGGAGAAGGCGATCGAAGACACAGACTTCGAGAAGGCTGCCGCACTGCGCGATGAGGAGAAGAGCCTTCAGGGCGAGCGTCTCCGCCGCGAAAAGGAATGGCGCAAGGGTGATGTTGCCTCCCAGGGCATCGTCGACGAGGGTCTGATTGCCGAAGTTCTGGCTCAGGCCACGGGAATCCCCGTCTTCAAGCTCACTGAAGAAGAGTCCGCGCGACTGGTCTTCATGGAAAAGGCATTGCACCAGCGCGTCATCGGTCAGGAGAAGGCCATCTCGGCCTTGTCCAAGACCATTCGTCGCACCCGTGCCGGGCTGAAAGACCCCAAGCGCCCCAGCGGTTCGTTCATCTTCGCCGGTCCCACCGGTGTGGGAAAGACCGAGCTCGCCAAGGCGCTCGCCGAGTTCCTGTTCGACGACGAGTCCGCCATGATTTCCCTCGACATGAGTGAGTACGGCGAGAAGCACACCGTCTCGCGTCTGTTCGGTGCCCCTCCCGGATTCGTTGGAT
>CANEXL010000049.1 GCA_947443745.1 Microbacteriaceae bacterium
CGTCTGGGTGACATATGCCAATCCGAGAATAACTCCCAGAATGGACCCGCGAATCAGGGTTTTGCGGTCGAACGCTTTGAGCACCTTGGGCCGAACAAGCACCATGATGACGGTCGCAATCGTGAAGCGCGTCGCGAGAAAATCGAAGAAGGGCTGCTCAGCGATGGCCGGCTTCATGACGACGAACGCTACGCCCCACATCGCGGCAACGGCCGTGAGAGAGACGACGGCAAGGCGCTTGTGATTCACCTCAATAGCCTAGCCAGTGTCACGAGCCGAAGCTCCCTCTGCGGCCCGAGGAACTCGTCTATCGGGTACCGAGCCGGTTGTAGTCCTCGAGGTGAACAAGGTCGTTGAGTTCATCAAGCCCGTACATCCGCTCGCGCCAGTCGCGGGTATCTTCTTTTTCTTTCAACTCGGCGAAGAGATTCTCGATGCTCTGGGCTGCCATGAAAAGAGACGATGCGGGAAAGAGCGCAATTCCAAAGCCAAGGGCGTTGAGTTCCGGCGCCGACAAAACAGGGGTGCGACCGCCCTCGCTCATGTTCACCAGTAGCGGTCCGGGGGTTGTCGATCCGATTCGCTTCAGGTGCTCCATTGATTGCGGGGCGTCAATGAAGAGGACATCGGCGCCCGCATCCTTAAACATCTGGGCGCGGCGCAGTGCTTCATCAATTCCGTGCGTGGCAATCGAATCCGTGCGGGCGATGATGACCGTGTCCGGATTCGTTCGCGCAGCCACCGCAGCTTCAACCTTGCGCGTGGCTTCGTCAGCGCCAATCACTGTTTTGTCGCTCATATGCCCACACTTCTTGGGCCACGTCTGGTCCTCAAACTGGATGGCCGCAGCTCCCGCTGCCTCGAGAAGCCGCACCGTGGAATGAACGGAAGCCTCGTCACCATATCCCGTATCCGCATCGCAGATAACCGGAACAGAGACAACACGCGTAACGGCCGCGAGTGCCTTGGCCGTGTCTCGGGCACCCAACAAACCGATGTCGGGTAGACCGTGATTCCACGCGGCGACGGCATAACCGCTCAGGTAAATCGCCTCGAACCCCGCACGTTCAGCCGAGAGCGCCTCGAGAGGCGTTCCCACGCCCGGCACCACCAGCGACTTCTGTTGCGACGTCGCCAGCAGTGCACGGAGAGATTTTGCAGAGCTCATGAACGGAGGGGTGACTTTCTCGGGGGCGGGGGGACGGGTGGAGTGACGACTATTGACCGATGCTGTTGTACTCGTCAAGCTTCACAAGGTCGTTCAGCTCATCCAAGCCAAACATCTGATCGCGCAGCGACCGCGTGTCTTCCTTCTCCTTGAGAACGGAGAAGAGGTTGTCCATGCTGTGAGCTGCGACGCGAAGAGCCGTCGTCGGGAAAACGACAAAACCATAACCGAGAGCATGAAACTCCGAGGCCGACAGCGCCGGCGTCTTACCACTCTCACTCATGTTGGCCATGAGGAGGCCATCAACTTCCGAGCCAATCCTCTTCAGGTCGTCAAGCGACTGTGGGGCATCAACGAAGAGGATGTCGGCGCCGGCTTCCCCAAACATCTTCACGCGACGAATAGCCTCGTCAACCCCCAGTGTGCCCAGCGAGTCCGTGCGGGCGATGATGACGGTATCCGGGTTGCGGCGCGCTGCCACTGCTGCCTCAATTTTGCGCGTGGCATCACCAGCATCGATGACGGACTTGTCGCTCATGTGGCCGCACTTCTTGGGCCAGGACTGGTCTTCAAACTGAATCGCAGCAGCGCCGGCCGCTTCCAACAAACGAACCGTGGAGTAAACCGAAGCCTCGTCACCATATCCGGTGTCGGCATCACAGATAACGGGGATGTTGATGACCCGGGTGATTGCCGAGAGCGCCTCCGCCGTGTCGAGGGCACCGAGCAGTCCAATGTCGGGGAGTCCATGGCGCCAGGCCGCAATGGCGTAGCCGCTCAAGTAGAACGCGTCAAAGCCAGCCTTTTCAACGGCCAGAGCTTCGAGGGGGGTGCCGCCGCCGGGGGCAACAAGGGCCTTCGTTCCCGTGGTGGCCAACAGTGCTCGCAGTTCACTAGCTCGTGTCATGAGGTGTTCTCTCTTCCTACGTTTGTGCGTGAGTAAATCAGAAATAACGGTAGTCGGGATGGAATCAAAAAATAATGAGTTGACGAACGACCACACCATCGGCAAGTTCATCCATGGCGTGATTGATGTCGTCGAGGGTGATTTCTTTCGAGATGAGTTGCTCTACGGGAAGGTGGCCATTGCGCCACAAATCAACGAAGTAAGGGATGTCCCGAGAGGGAATAGAAGAGCCAAGATAGCTGCCAACGATTGTTCGTCCCGTCGCGACAAGGGAAAGGGGCGAGATTGTCGCCATGTCTGTGGCGCTGGGAAGGCCGACGGTCACGAGGCATCCTCCGGGCCCCGTCAATGCGAGGGCCGACTCGAATGCTTTGGCTTTGCCGACGGCTTCGACGACAACGTCAGCGGTTACCCCCGCGGCAGCAGCGGCATCGGGAAGGTAGGTCTCGTGGGCACCGAGCTCTGCAGCCCGATCAAGTTTGTGTTGGCTTGAGTCAATGGCGATGACGCGAACTTCATGTTGAGCTAGGCCTGTGAGTAGCGCCGCCATGCCGACGCCACCGAGGCCGACAATTGCCAGAGTCTCGCCGGGCTTGACCTTTCCTGCGTTCACGACAGCCCCACCACCGGTCAATACGGCGCACCCGAGGAGGGCCGCGACGCGCGCGGGGACGTCAAGCGGAACTTCGACCACCGAGCGTCGGTCGACGACCGCGTGCGTTGCGAACCCAGAAACTCCAAGGTGGTGACGAATGAGCTCGCCGTGACGCTTCAGATGAATACTGCCGCTCAGCAGTGTGCCGGCACCGTTAGAAGTGGAACCTTTTTCGCAGGGGGCGAGCCCCCCCTTGGTGCACGCCGAACACTCTCCGCAACGAGGAAGGAATGTGAGAACCACGCGACTCCCGATGGCGAGATCATCAACACCGTCACCCACAGCTTCAACGATTCCGGCCGCTTCGTGCCCCAACAGCATGGGCACGGGTCGCGTGCGACTGCCGTTGACGACCGATAAGTCCGAGTGGCACACTCCGGCCACTTCAATGCGGATGAGGATTTCGCCAGCGCCGGGCCCGTCTAGTTCTAGCTCCGAAACAGTGATTGGTGCCGACTCGGAGTAGGGGCGGGAAGCACCCATCTGTTCAAGAATTGCCCCCCGGATAATCATCGTATTTTCTTCCTGAGTCATCGCTGGTGAACGGCGGCGGCGAGGTCGTGTGCTTTGAGAGCGTCTCCCTCTAACGTCCCCACGATGTGGCCGTCGCGAATGACATGAACGCGGGTACACAAGTTGGCGAGGTCGTCGTACTCCACGCTGCTAATCAGGATGGCCGCACCCTCGCGAGCGAGCTTGTTCAGCTGAATGAAGACTTGGCGTTTTGCTCCGACGTCGACGCCCTGCGTCGGTTCGTGAAGGAGGAAAATTGCGGGATCAGCGGTCGCCCACTTCGAGATCAGAACCTTTTGCTGGTTTCCGCCGCTGAGGGTCGCCAAGCGAGCCGACCCATCCGGAGGGGTCACGGTCGCGTGAACGAGTTCCGTTGCAACGAACTCTCGCTCAGCTTTTCCCCGCAGCACGTGAAGGGGCGAGGTGAATTTTCCCAGAGTGGGAAGCGTCAAGTTGGCGCCCACGGTGATGTCGACCGCGCCGCTCGCACCCTTACGGTCGGCGGGGAGAAGGGCAATACCGTTGGCGATGGCCCGCGCTGGGCGCAATTTGGGCAAATCAAGCGTCACATCGTTGACCGTGGCGGTTCCACCCGTGCTTCGCGTCGCGCCCGCCAAGAGGTAGGGGATCTGGTCGTAGCCTTCTCCAGGAAGTCCAACAAAGCCGATGATTTCCCCGCGCTTGGCGCTAAAGGAGACGTCCTTGACTTGACTGCCGGTCAACTCCGAGACCCGAAGAATCTCCTCTCCAACGGGAAAGTTACGGTCCGGATAAATATCCTCGGGAGGCTGGCCGAGCATGATTTCCACGAGGTCGCGTTCTTTCATGCCGACGGTTTTGACGTCGCCGACCTTCCTACCGCCGCGCAAGATGACGGCACGCGAGCAGTGATCGAGGACTTCATCCAAACGGTGGGAAACAAAGAGAATGCTCACGCCCTGGGCCGACAGATCGCGCAAGACACTAAAGAGTCGCGTGACACCTTCTTCGGGGAGGTAGGCCGTCGGTTCGTCAAGGACGAGAAGTTGCGCCTCGAGCGCGTCGCCGGCTTCAATTTCGGACAGGCCACGGGCAATAGCGACGAGAGCGCGTTCGGTGACGGAGAGCTGGTCAATTCTCAAGTTGGGCGAGACGTCGAGACCAACTTTTGCCAGAATCTTTGCGACCTCAACGGCTTCGCGCTTCCACAGAATTCTTCCGGCGAAGCCGGTCATGAAGCGGGCAATCCGCAAGTTCTCGAGAATGGTCATCGAGGGAACCAGTGGCAAGTCTTGGTGAATGAAGGCCATGCCGGTTTTGCTGGGGCTTTGCCCGAGCATGTCGCCGACGTCTTGTTGACCCAGGCGGAAGGTTCCGCCTTCGTCGGGGGCGTGGAAGCCCGAGAGAATCTTAATGAATGTGGATTTGCCGCTACCGTTCTGGCCAATCAACGCCACCATTTCACCGCGGTGAATATCCATGGCGAAGTCGGAGAGAACGGTAATTCCGTAGAAAGTTTTTGACACATCACGGACGCTCAGTGTGACGGTCTCGGTGTTCTTGGCAGTTACGGTGTCCACAATGGCCTCTCTCTACGGTTGAAGGGATGGGATGTTCCGTGGGCTGGATTATGGCCAGCCCACGGAACGAGGGGTTAGTTACTTGCCCCAGAGAGCGAGGAACTTGGCCTTGTAGCCGTCGAAGCCGTACCACTTGGCTTCGTCGGTTCCTTGGATCAGGTTCTTGTTTGTCTGATCAAAGACGCGCAGACCAATGTTGTAGTTCTCGATGGGCGTGGTGTCGGTCAAGACACGGAAGATCGTGTCTGTCGCGGCGTAAGCCCACCACGTGTTGTCGCCACCGACGTCAAGCTTCAAACCACTGGTGGGGTCGTTCAGCTGCTCAACGATTCCTTCACTAGCGTTGAACGATCCAACGTTGATTTTCTCTCCAGCGCCAGCGGCACGAAGTGCGCCGAGTCCGGGGAGCGACTGACCATCGTAGATGGGCAAGAAGTACTTCGTGTCAGGCTTGCTGTTGACGGTCGACTGGAAGAGAGTCGGGATGGACGTTTCCCATGCGGGGATCTGAACATCCTGGATGTCAATTTTGCAACCGGGGCACAGCTTGGAAACTTCGCCGGTCGTGCCCGTGGCCTGAAGCTGCGATGCAGGAACGTCATCTGAGGTCACGAGCAGCGCGCTGCCGGTTCCCTTGGAGTCAGAAACGAACCAGTCACCAATAAGCGATCCAACCTTGGCGTAGTCGAAGCTAACCTCGGCGTCCTGACCACCGGTCAGGGGAGCACCCATTGCGCCAGTGTTGGCCGTGATGACCTTGATGCCGGCAGCCTTCGCATCGGCAATCTGCTTCGTGAACAAGTTCACGTAGAAGGCCTGAAGGAGAACAACGTCTGCCTTCGTTGCGATGGCCTGCTGGAAGCCCTTGTTGGCTTCGTCAACCGAGCCCTTAGCGTCGACAACCTCGACTTGAACGCCACCGTACTGCTTGGCGAGTTCGGTTACCGTGTCAGACCAGTACTTCAAGACGGGGATGCCGCTCGAAATGTTGATGTAGACAACGCGCTTTCCTTCGAGGCCAGAGACCTTGACAGGAACCTCAGGGCCCTGCCATGAAGGAGCCATGCGCGCTGCCTCGAGGTTGGCGGTTGCCGTTGCGACACCGGCAGCGGCGTCGGTGCCACCTGCAGCGGTCGTGGTGGTGCTCGTGCTGGCCGTTGCGCAAGCGCTCAGTGCCACGACGAGACCGGCGGAGACGACAAGCGCCAACGCCTTGTTACGGAAGGCAGGCCGAGAAAAACGGCTTGCGCTCTTATTCATTTCATTCATTGCTCTGACTCCTTAATGGATGTGCGTGAGGTGTGACTGCAGAAACTAGGTGTTACTTTTTTCCCAAACAACTTTGTTTGGCCCTACTAGATGCCCTGTCCGCGACGCCGACCGACCACGTGGCCAATCGTGACGGCGATGACAAGTGAGCTTCCGTAGAAGATTTGCTCGGGCCAACCGGCGTACCCGAGGTATTGAAGACCGGTGATTCCGGTCACGAGGAAGTAGACAGCGACAAAAGTTCCGAAGGCGTTGAAACGGCCAGGAATGATGGCCGTCGATCCGAGGAATGCCGCCGCGAAAGCGGGGAGGAGGTAGTAGGCGCCCGCTTGAGGGTTTGCCGCACCGTTGGTTCCGGCAAGCACGATTCCGGCGAGACCCCCGAACAACGACGTTGCCATGAGGCCACCGGCGCGAATCCACTGAACGCGGAGTCCTGAGAGTCGGGCGACTTCACGGTTTGCCTGAACGAAGTTCATGCGACGCCCGAGTGGAGTGTGCTGCAGAACGAACCACGCGATAACCGTCAGGATCACGGCGATGTAGAAGGGAATGGGGATGCCCAGGATGGGGGATGTCATGAATTGCACGATGCCAGGGTCAAGGCCGGTGACAACTTTGGAACTCGTGACCGCCAACGTCAGGCCCGCCAACAGCGTGCCGGTACCGAGGGTGACGATGATGGATTGCACCCCGACATAGACGGCGAGGAAGGCATTAAGAGCTCCGAAGAGAAGTGCCGCGACCAAAGTCGTCACGAAGGATTCGAGCGCTCCCCAACCGAGGACGCCATTGAGCACCACCATGAGGGATCCGGCGAACCCGACGACGCTTCCGACGGAGAGGTCAAATTCTCCGACGGCGAGCGAGAGCATCAGCCCGAGAGTCGTGATGAGGATGACGGTTTGGGTGCCCAGAATGAGACGGCCCGTTGCGAGGGTGGGGAAGGTCTCGGGCATCATCAGCGAGAAGAACGCGATAACGACGACCCAGGCCACCAGCACGCCGTACTTCTCAAACTGGACGGCAATCCTGGGAGTGGACTTGCGGGTGACCTTCGATGTGATCACGGCTGCCGTGGCTTCGCCAATGGATTCGCTCATGAGTTGTGGTCCTCTCTTTTCAAACCGGCTAAGTACGCCACGATGGATGTTTCTGACATGACCTCTCCATATTTCTGCTGGATGTCATAAAGATTGGCTTCGTGGGGAGCATCATTGCGATCCCCCACTGACTCCCGGGGAATGAGGGGAATGAAGCCGTGTTGAATCGTGTCGACGGCCGTGGCGCGAATGCAGCCGCTCGTGCTGACCCCCGTGATGATGAGGGTGTCAATCTGGCTGGCGCTCAGAGTTGACTGCAGCGAGGTGCCGAAGAAGGCGCTGGCGTATTGCTTCACCAAAACTGGTTCGCCGGCAATGGGGGCAACTTCGGGCATGATTTCCCCGAGGTAAGTTTCGCCCACAAAATTCTTGAGAGCACCGACTTTTTTAAAGAAGTGGCCTCCGTCAACGCCGCCTTCTGTAAAGGAAACTTTGGTGTGCATCACCAGAATGCCGGCTTCACGGGCAGCAGCCAAGACACGGGCGGCGGAGTGAAGGCACTCGTCGACTCCCATGTAGAGCTGCGCGCCGGGTTCGAAATACGCGCGGACAAAGTCCACCATGACGATGGCGGGCTTTTTGCCGGGCTCAAGAGTGCGACCGAATCCCGATTCCGCACCGACGAGCACACGCTCGTCTCTGGCTGTATTCGTCATGCGACGGAGTCCTCACCAATAATGTCCACAGGTACGCGAGTCAACTTCTCCACCTTCTCCGACTTCGCCGTCGCCAACGATTGAAGTAGCGACGCTCGCGCCGAAAGAATGTGTACCCGCATGGTGCCCTCGGCCCACTCGCCTTGACGGGCTCGAATGGCCGCGATGATTTCAAAATGATGGTTGGCACTCCGGGCAAAGGCAGCGTCATCCATGGAGCCACGCGTCTTCGACAGGAGGGAGACAAACGTCACACGTGCCATGGCGCCGATCAGAGAGGCGCTTCCTGCAATGTTCAAAAGCTCCCCGTGGAAGTCCTGGTTAAACTTGGCAATTTGAGCAACATCCCGCTGTTCCCCGGGCTGGCTAAAGTACGCAATCTCGGTGGCGAGGTAATGCAACCGCTCAATCTGCTCGGGAGTTGCCTTCTCGGCGGCCATGCGCGCGGCGAGACCCTCTAAGCGAATACGAACTTCAAAGACGTTGTTGAGTTCGGTCTCAGACCACTCCGCTACGCGAGCGCCGCGGTTCTTGTTGATTTCAATCAGACCATCGGCAGAAAGGAGACGAAGAGCCTCCCGAACGGGCGTGCGGCTGATGCCCAGCTCACCGGCAATTTCGGCCTCGCCGAGGCGATCACCCGGCAAGTATTCGCCGGCCAGTAGCTTTTGGCGGATGATTTCAACCGCTGTGCCTACGTGATCCATTATCGGAGCCCAATCATCTTCGTCGATGTAATGTATGCAATCTACAATGCCAATGAACAATGTTCAAGAGAAAATCCGCACAATTTCGTGGTATTTGGGTGTTTTTTCCAAATTGTTACAATTTTTTGTGTACGAAATCGACCACAGAAAGGCGTTTAGAGCCCCGGTGCTGGGCCGAGCTTGCGTCGAAGTTCGGCGAGCGCGGCATACGCTCGTTCGCGGTACGCGACAAGTGCCGGGACGTCAGCGGGGTTGATCCCCCGCAATCCCGAACCGGATTTCACCCCCAAATGTCCGGCTTCGACGGCCTCCGTCATGAGTGCCGGAGCTCGGAATTTCTCCCCGTAGGCCTTCTCCAGTGTCGTGTATGCCCCGGCGTACACGTCGAGCCCTGCCATATCGGCGATGGCAATGGGTCCAAACAGTGCCAACCGGAATCCGAAGGTGCTGCTCACGACGGCGTCAATTTGTTCGGCGGTCGCGACGCCCGACTCCAGCATGTCCACGGCCTCGCGGTAGAGCGCGAACTGCAGGCGGTTGGCGACGAACCCCGGGCTGTCCGAAACCCTCGTGGCGATTTTTCCCAACCTGAGCATGAGCTTCTCGGCAGCGATAACAGTCTGCTCCGACGTGCGCGTCGCCGGGATGATCTCCACCCCTGGAATGAAGGGGGCCGGGTTCATCCAATGCACTCCCAAGAACCTCTCCGGGTTCGTGACGACCTGGGACAACGTTTCAATCGGAATCGCCGACGTATTGGTGCCGATAACGGTGTCTGCTCGGCAGCTCGCCGCAATCCTCGCGAGCATCGTCAACTTGATCTCGAGGACCTCGGGAACTGCTTCGGTGACGTAATCGACGTCTGCAACGGCCTGCTCGAGGCTTTCGGGGACCCAGAGATTATGGCGAATTTTCTCTGCGGATCCCGCGGCAAACATTCCATCCTGCTCGAGAATGACGGCTTGGCTGACGAGGCGCTCATAGTTTCGCTGGGCAGTCTCGTAGTCCTGATCGGCAAGGCCGACGCGGAGTCCGGCGAGAGCCAAGACTTGGGCGATGCCTCCGCCCATGTAACCCGAGCCGACAACGGCGGCGGTCTGCATTGTTTCTGTCGTCATGGTGAAATTCCTCACAGAGAGCGAAGCGATTCCGTCTGGACAAGAGCCAGCGGCGGGTTGATGATGCAGACGTGCGGGGTTAGTGAAGCGTGTAGCCGCCGTCGACGACGATGGTCTGCCCGGTGACAAGGGCGGCTTCGCGGCTCAGCAAATAGATTGCCGCTCCGACGATGTCTTCGGGTTCGCCAAAGCGCCCCATCGGGATGCGCGCCAATAGCTTCTCTGACCACTCCTTTTTTTCAAGGGTGGACTTCGTCATCTCGGTCAGGATGAAGGTGGGGGCAACAGCATTCACGCGGATGCCACTCGCGGCCCACTCCAGGGCCAACACTTTCGTGAGATGGATGAGCGCCGCCTTGCTCGATCCGTAGGGCGCACGTTCCTCGATGGCGACGATGCCGGCTTGCGACGCAATATTCACAATGGCGGCGGCGCGGGACTCCCGCATCCAAATACGAGCAAAGGCGGTGGAGAGAAAGAACGGGCCCTGCACATTCGTCTCCTGAATCTGCTGCCACTGCGCGGGGGTAACGTCGACTGCAAGCCGTGGAATATTCACTCCCGCGTTGTTGATCAGGAGATCAATGCCGCCACTTTCGCGGTCGAGGTCATCGGCGAATCCTTGAAGAGACTCCACATCCTGAACATCGAGAAGCAGCTCGGGGGTCCCGTAGCGTTTCGAAATTTCCCGCGCGACCTCGGGATTGCGGCTCGTGCCGAAGACCACCGCTCCTTGCTCCTTCAAGCCATCCGCCAGCGCTCTTCCTAAGCCGCCCCCCGCGCCGGTGACGAGGGCGCGTTGACCCTCCAAGCTGAAGCGGGTCATGAGGTCACCCCTGCCGCGGCGTCGAAGCTGTGATCCGACCAGGGCAGAGTCTCACCGCGATATTTCGCCGCGCGCACGTCGCCCGAGCGGGCATGGCCTTCGAATCGCTCGACTCGCGCCGCCCGGCCACAGAGCTCGCCGAAGAACGCGCTCGACTCGGTATTCGTGATTTCTTGGTAGGTCACGGTGCGCATGTACTTGCCGACCCACAGCCCCCCCGTGTAGCGAGCGGCACCACGGGTAGGAAGAACGTGGTTCGTTCCAATGACCTTGTCGCCATAGGAGACGCACGTTCCTTCTCCCAAGAACAGTGCGCCGTAGTTCGTCATTTTCACGAGCGCCTCACGCGGTTCCTTGGTGAGAATCTGCACGTGCTCAAAGGCATACTGATCGGCGAGAGCGAAAGCATCGTCGATGTTGGCAACGACGTGCACGGCACCCCAGTCCCGCCATGCGGGTCCGGCGAAATCACGGGTCGGCATATCAACGAGGATGGTGTCAATGTGGGCGATGACGGCCTCCGCCAGAGCGTGGCTCGTCGTGATCAGAACCGCTGGGGAGTCGGGGCCGTGCTCCGCTTGAGACAGCAGATCGACGGCCACGATGAAGGGATCCGCGCTTTCGTCCGCGACGATGAGCACCTCGGTCGGTCCGGCAAAAAGATCAATCCCGACCTCACCAAAGAGTTGACGTTTCGCTTCGGCAACAAAGGCGTTGCCCGGGCCCGCGAGCATGTCCACCTTGGCAATGGTCTCGGTGCCAATGGCCATGGCGGCAACTGCTTGGATTCCGCCGAGGAGATAGATTTCGTCGGCCCCGGCCATCGCCATGGCAGCAATGGTGGCATCCGGAACCTCGCCCTGAATCAGCGGGGTACACGCGGCGACGCGAGCGACGCCCGCAACCTTGGCCGTGATGATGGTCATGTGGGCACTCGCCAGCAGCGGGTACTTTCCGCCCGGAATGTACACGCCGGCCGCATTGATAGGCACCTGCTTCTGACCGAGGAAGACGCCCGGCATGGTTTCTACTTCGAAATCCGTGAGCGTTTCGAGTTGCTTCTCGGCCATGAACCGAACCTGCTTCTGGACGAACTCAATGTCCTCGATCACCTGCGCGGGAACGCGGGCGATGATGTCGGCGAGCTGCGTCGCATCCAACCGGAACGACTCAGGACCGTGGTTATCAAATTTGAGGGAGTACTCCCGAACGGCAACATCGCCGCGGGCCCGAATATCGGCGATGACACCTTCAACAACTTCTCGCACCTCGGGGATGCTGCCCAGAGACGTATTTGTCTTCTCGGGCTTCTTGAGCATTTCGGATGCTATCT
Organism: Microbacteriaceae bacterium; assembly: GCA_947443745.1. GTDB lineage: Bacteria > Actinomycetota > Actinomycetes > Actinomycetales > Microbacteriaceae > Alpinimonas. Next base: position 11,815 of record CANEXL010000049.1, read on the forward strand.
GGCCAGTCCGGAGTTTTTGGGGAGTCATGGATTGCGCCCTTCGCGTCAGTTATGGAGCTAGTGTATACGTATACATTGAACTCGGCTAGGGGAAAAACATGGTCACCAGCAGGGATGTCGCCCGCGAAGCAGGAGTCTCGCAGGCCACCGTTTCCCGTGTCATGTCCTCGCCCGAACGCGTGCTGGCCTCGACGCGTGACCACGTCATCGAGACCATGAGCAGACTCGGCTACGTTCCCAACGCTGCCGCCCAGACGATGAAAACCGGGCTGACCAATACCATCGGGGTCGTCGTCGATGACATTAAGAACCCCTTCTATCCCGAACTTCTCGATGCCCTCACGGAGGTCTTTGATGAGGAGGGCATGCGCGTCATCATTTGGAAATCTGATGGAGGCAAGAGCCAAGCAGCCCTCCACGCGATCCGCCAAGGACTCATCGACGGCATCGTCTTCACCACCATCCTTGAGGACTCTGAGCCCCTGCACGCGGCACTCGAAACGGGGCATCCCATCGTTCTCGTGAATCGTGTGATTGCCGGCATCAACTGCGATCAAGTGACCAGCGCCAACACGCGTGGTGGCGAGATGGTTGCTGACTATTTTCTGGATGCCGGACGCTCGCACGTCGGCTACATCGGGGGGCCAGCGCGCGTTAGTACCTCCCGCGAGCGCGAGGCTGGTTTTCGCTCGCGCATGGACGAACGGCACTCCCCGCTCGATGAGACCTATGTGCGTGCCGGCGACTACTCCTATGCCAGCGGCTTTGAGTCGATGCGCGATCTGCTCCTGATGGCGGAACCTCCCGATGCAGTTTTCTGTTGCAATGATCTTGTCGCCTTTGGAGCCTTGGACTGCGCGCGTCAGAACTCGGCGACCGTCGCGACGATTCCCTGGGTGGTCGGCTACGACGATGTGCAGATGGCGGCCTGGGCGGCTTACGGCCTCACCACCGTTCGCCAAGACACCCGTCAGATGGCACGAACCGCAGCTCGACTCCTGATTGAGCGCATCAAAGACCCCTCGCGTCCCATCGAGTTTGTGGAGTATCCGAGCACCCTCGTTATTCGTGATTCGACTGCCACGGTTCAAAAACCAGCGGTGTTGGCTGAGTTGTCCGTCGGCCAAACGCCCTACGAACTGCGTGCGGTGGGGCCGCAGGATCTCTCGGCAGTTGTGAGCCTGATCCGAGATGATCA
>CANEXL010000050.1 GCA_947443745.1 Microbacteriaceae bacterium
AACGGCCACGATGACACTGATGGCCATGCACCGTTCGCCGGCGCTTCCGAAGCCCGCGTTGATGGCAGAGTCGGCAACCAACTCGAGGTCCGCATCCGGAAGAACGAGCATGTGGTTCTTGGCGCCACCGAGAGCCTGAACGCGTTTGCCGTTCTTGGCACCGGTCTCGTAAACATACTGCGCGATGGGCGTCGAGCCAACGAAGGAAATGGCCTTGACGTCGGGGTGCTCCAGCAAGCCGTCGACGGATTCCTTGTCACCGTTCAAGATGGTGAAGACACCGTCAGGAAGGCCGGCCTCCTTGAACAGGCGTGCCATCCAGATAGCGGCGGTGGGGTCTTTCTCGGATGGCTTCAGGATGACGGTGTTGCCGGCGGCAATGGCCACGGGGAAGAACCACATGGGAACCATGGCGGGAAAGTTGAAGGGGCTGATGACGCCGACGACACCGAGGGGCTGACGGGTCGAGTAGACGTCGACGCCAGTGGAGACGTTCTCGGAGTATTCCCCCTTGAGCATCTGGTTCATGCCGCACGCGAATTCGACAACTTCTTGGCCACGCGTGATCTCACCGAGCGCGTCGGAGAGAACCTTGCCGTGCTCGCTCGTGATGATTTCGGCAAGCTCACCCTTGCGGGCATTCAGCAGTTCACGAAAGTTGAAGATAATCGACTGGCGCTTGGCCAACGACATGTCACGCCAGGCAGGGAACGCGGCCTTGGCTGAGGCGATAGCGGCGTTGATCTCGGCAGCGTTTGCGAGGCCCACGCACTTGGTGACCACGCCGAGGGCCGGATCAAAAACGTCGGCAGTGCGGCCGGAGGTGCTGGCGCGCTCGGCGCCATCAATCCAGTGGGGAACGACAGGAAGGTTAGACATACGTGTTCTTCTTCTTTCGTGAACTATCGAGTTCGAATGGTCCTGGGATGCAGCGTTGCGTCAAGAACGACATCCCACCACCTTCAGGCTAGAGCAGTGAGATGCCAAACGAGAAGGTCTCCCACCCAGACAGAACATCTCCTCCTCTCGGGCCGCCACGGCCTCAATGTCAGTTGCCACTGACAGACTAAAGACATGGATCTCGTACTCGTTTTGGCCCTCGGAATCATCGCCGGCCTTGCTGTTGGTTTTGCCCTCGGATGGCTACTCAAGGCTCGTGCTGGCTCCGGCATTGTGGCCGAAGACCTAGCGCCACGCCTGGCGGGTGCCGATGCCACCATCATTGCCAAAGACGCCCAGATCGCTTCACTGGAGCAACGCAACCGCGAACTCGGCGAGGAGAGTCGGCGTCGAACCGATGAAGAAACCGAGCGGGCTCGCGAAGAGCACAAGGTTCTCGAAGCCCTCGCTCCTGTCAAAGAAACCCTGCGCACCATGCAGACCAAAGTGTCCGAGCTGGAACAGCAGCGGAGCCTTCAGTACGGCGCTCTCGAACAACAGCTCAGAGAATCCCGCAAGTTTGGCGAGGAACTCCGCGCTACCACGGAATCGCTCGCCAGCGCCCTCTCGTCAAACAGCGTTCGAGGCACCTGGGGTGAGGCTCAACTTCGCCGCCTCGTGGAGGTCGCCGGGCTCACAGCCCACGTCGACTTCGACACCCAACAGACCATGACCACCGACACGGGCACGATTCGCCCCGACATGATTATCAACCTGCCTGGTGGAAAGACCATCGTCATTGACGCCAAGGTCCCGTTCAATTCCTACCTCGAAGCGAGCCAGATTCCTTTCACCGCGACAGGCGAGCAGGCGGCCCGGCGGGAAACTCTTCTCAAGGCGCACGTCAAGGCGGTGCGCGCCCATGTGGATGCCTTGAGCAGCAAAAACTACTGGACCGGCTTCGACTTCAGCCCCGAGTTCGTGCTCGCTTTCATCCCGAGCGAGTCCTTGCTGGCCTCCGCGCTTGAAGCCGACCCCACCCTTCTCGATTATGCCTTTAGCAAGCGTGTTGCCCTCGCCTCCCCCGTGAACCTGTGGGCCGTTCTCAAGACAGTGGCTTACACCTGGCAACAGCAGGTCGTCACCGACGAGGCCAAGAAACTCTTTGATCTGGGCAACGAGCTTTACTCTCGCCTGGCCACCATGACCAAGCATTCCGAAGATCTGCGCAAGGCCATCGAGAGCACCGTCAAGCACTACAACGGCTTCATCGGAGCCCTCGAGACGCGCGTACTCACCACCGCGCGCAAGTTCCCTGGCATTGACCCCACCAAGATCATCGCCGAAAGTGCTGAGATTCATGAGGCTCCGCGGCCCATCACCGCCGGCGAACTGGTCGACCCCTAAGAAGCGGCATGATTGAGGTGATGTCCTCACCGAACGCAGCGAACGCAGCGAACGAAGCCCCCGAGCCTGACGCGCCCTCCCGCCTCTGGAGAGGGCGCTTTTTGGCTTTTGCCGGAATTCTGCTGATTGCCCTCAACATGCGGCTCGCCGTTGCCGGCCTGTCGCCCATCATTCCCCTCATTCAGCGCGACTTCCCCATCAGTATTTTGGCGATTTCACTGCTGGGGTTCATGGCTCCGCTGTCCTTCGCGATCGGCGGCATCTTCACCCCCCGAATTGCACGCCGCCTCGGCCTCGAATACACCGTGATCCTTGCTCTGGCCTTGATTCTCGTCGGCCACATCGTGCGCGCAACCGCCTCAAACTGGGGCGGACTCAGTATCGGAACCCTCTTCGCGTTGCTCGGAATGGGCTTCGGCAACGTTCTCATGCCGCCGCTCGTTAAAAAGTATTTCCCCGACCGCGTTCCCCTCATGACCTCTCTGTACATGACGCTCGTCGCCTTCAGCGCACTGGTGCCTCCGCTCATTGCTGTACCTCTCAGTGACGCCATTTCGTGGCGCGGATTCCTTGGCCAATGGGGCGCTCTTGCCGTCGTGGCCGTGATCCCCTGGGTCTTTCAGATAGGGCACGGCCGCAGCACTGCCAAGGCGGCAGCTCTGGCCGCAACCACGGAAGTTCACCCCAATCACGTCGCCATCTGGCGCTCCCCCACCGCCTGGGCCGTTGCCGTGATTCTGGCTGTTTCGTCCATCAACGGGTATGCCATGTACGCCTGGATGCCCATCATCTTGGTCGACATCTCCCACGTCTCTCTCGCTCAAGCTGGCGCCCTGCTCGGTGTGTACGCTGCCATCGGAGCCCCGCTTGCTTTCATCATGCCCATGCTGGCGAGCCGCCTGAGAAGAGTCGATTTCCTCGTCCACATCGCCACACTATTTTTCATCGTGGGCTACGTCGGGTTCATCTTCTTCCCCACTCAAGCGCCGCTTTTGTGGACCATCATTGCGGGAACGGGACCATTACTCTTCCCGCTGTCTTTGGTCATGGTGAACCTGCGCAGCCGCACGCCACGAACCTCCATGGCCCTGAGCGGTTTCGCCACCACCGTCGCCTACGTGGTCGCTCTCACCGGCCCGCCGGTCCTCGGCCTGCTCTTCTCCGCAACCGGCGGCTGGACCGCCGCGCTTATCTTCCTTGCCGTGATCTCGCTCGCCGGTTCGGTCGCCGGAATTGTTCTCGCCCGTCAACGCATGGTCGACGACGAACTGGTTCGCCCGACCTCCTGAAGCCTCGTCGAGACACCGCAAAATCCGGGCCATCTCCAAGCGAAACTTTCGAGACACCGCCAAATCCGGGCTATGGCGAAAAAAAAGTCGGATCGCGAGGTATGTCGACGACGGAATTCCCTGCGAGGTCGGATCGCGAGGAATGTCGGTGTGGAAAAGTTACATCCAGCGGTCGGCGCGGTGATCTGCCTTGACACGACGAATCGTGCCGGAGCGACCGCGCAAGATGATGCTGTCGGTGCGAATGATGGGACCCATCCGGCGAACGCCATCGACGAGACCACCATCAGTCACACCCGTGGCAACGAAGAAGGTGTTGTCGCTGGATACCAAACCATCGGCGTCGTAGACGTGATCCATCTTGAGGCCAGCCGCAATACCGCGCTGACGCTCCGCGTCATCGAGAGGCGCCAAGATTCCCTGAATGAATCCACCCAACGCCTTGATGGCGCACGCGGTGACAATGCCTTCGGGGCTGCCACCAATGCCGACACACATGTCGATGCGCGAGTCATAGCGAGCGGCGTTGATGCCACCAGCCACATCGCCATCCAGCATCATGCGGGTTCCGGCACCCGAAGCGCGAATCTCTTCAATCAGCCGGGCATGACGGGGGCGATCCAACACGGCGATGCTCATGTCAGAGATGTGTTTCCCCTTGGCCTTTGCCAGGGCGCGAATGTTCTCGGCGATGGGCAGGCGAATGTCGAGAATGCCGACACCCTCCGGTCCGGCAACAAGCTTGTCCATGTAGAAGACGGATGAAGCATCCAGCATGGTGCCGCGGTCAGCAACGGCAATCACCGAAACAGCGTTTTGACGACCGGCGCCGGTGAGGCTCGTGCCGTCAATGGGGTCGACCGCGATGTCGCAGGCGGGACCGTTTCCGTTACCAACTTCTTCACCATTGAAGAGCATGGGAGCGGAGTCTTTCTCGCCCTCGCCGATGACAATGACGCCCGAGAAATCAACCGTGGTCAAGAACGCACGCATCGCATCGACAGCAGCGCCGTCGGCGGCGTTCTTGTCGCCCTTACCGATGAAAGGGTAAGCGCGGATGGCCGCAGCTTCCGTGGCACGCACCAACTCCATTGCCAAGTTACGGTCGGGGTGCAGATCAAGGACGCCAGTATTTTTACTCATCACATTTTCAGCCTATCGGTCACACTGGTGCGAGGACCGAGAGACGGACCGGGTTGCGACCAGATGGGAGCCGAAAGCTGGAGGTCCGCTGACCGGGAGCCGCTGGCATTTCAGTAGACTGAACCGAGGGCTTCCCTGCCCCCACTTGCCATTGTTTGCGGCCAAGAAGGAGACATCATGCCCGTTGCAACCCCTGACCAATACGCTGAAATGCTTGATAAAGCGAAGGCCAACGTTTTTGCGTACCCTGCGTTCAACGTGTCCAGCTCCCAGACCCTGAACGCCGTTCTTCAAGGCCTCACCGAAGCGGGTTCCGACGGCATCATTCAGGTGACCACCGGCGGTGCTGACTACTTTGCCGGCCACACCGTGAAGGGTCGCGCCACTGGCGCCATTGCCTTCGCCAAGTTTGCGACCGAAGTTGCCAAAAACTACCCCATCACCGTGGCCCTCCACACAGATCACTGCCCTAAAGACGCTCTCGACGGTTTTGTGCTTCCCCTCATTGCCGCAAGCCTCGAAGAAGTCAAAGCCGGCCGCGAGCCCCTCTTTCAGTCGCACATGTGGGATGGCTCCGCAGTGCCTCTCAAAGAAAACCTCGAAATTGGCCACATCCTGCTCTCAAAGATGAAGCAAATCAATGCCATTCTCGAGGTTGAAATCGGCGTTGTCGGCGGCGAAGAAGACGGCGTCAGCCACGAAATCAACGACAGCCTCTACTCGACTGTTGAAGATGGCCTCAAGACCGTTCAGGCTCTGGGTCTTGGCGAGCACGGCCGCTACATGGCCGCCATGACCTTCGGTAACGTTCACGGCGTTTACGCTCCCGGTAACGTCAAGCTTCGCCCCGAAATTCTCAAAGAGATTCAGGATGGCGTGGCCGCCGTCCACGGCCACGGCCCCAAGCCCTTCGACCTCGTCTTCCACGGCGGATCGGGCTCTACCGACGAAGAGATTGCCACGGCCGTTGCCAACGGTGTCATCAAGATGAACATCGACACCGACACGCAGTACGCGTTCACCCGTTCCATTGCCGACACCATGTTGAAGAACTACGACAGCGTGCTCAAGGTTGATGGCGGCGTGGGTAACAAGAAGGTTTACGACCCTCGCGCGTGGGGCAAGATTGCCGAAACCGCCATGGCCGCTCGGGTCATTCAAGCAACGCACCAGCTTGGCTCCGCCGGGCAATCCGGAAAGTAACCTCAGAAAAGGGACAACTCGACTATGTCTGACGATCAGAAAAACCCTCCGGCGCAACCAGAGTTCGGCGAGCTCGCTCCGGAGGGCTGGTCGTGGAATCCCGAGGCAAATGCGCCGCACACCCCTGAAACGCTGAAGGCTGCCGAGGTCGCTGCAAAAGCAGCGGCCAAGGCAAAAGCCGCGCATGCCGCAGCGACAGCCAGGCTTATCGAACGCGGGGACTCCAAAGGCACATCAACAAGCTCGGCCGCAAAGTCTGCCAAGTCTGCCAAAACGGCGAAACCCGCTCGGGGAGAAAAGGGCGCGAGTTCGGAAGAACCAGATACTGCGTCGAAAACAGACACGTCTGCACCAGCCACAAAACCAGTCAAGCCAGCGAAACCTGCGAAACCTGCGAGAGGCGCCGCGGCAATTTTTGTCGCTCCCGCAGCTCCTTCGGCCGATGACACATTGCCCGGGCAGAATCTTTCTGAAGACGAGAAGAAGACGCGCGCCGTGGCCGTGGCCCGCCTGGCATCCGATCGCTTCATCACGTGGGGGCTCCTCGGGCTCGCCGCCTTCTCGGTCATTACCGGGCTCGGCGATTACCTGAATCTCACCCAAACCCTGAATGCGGCCTACGACCAGCTCATGGCGATGGAGCCGGGTCTCGTCCTTGCTCCCTATGCGAACCCTGGCATTGCGAAGTTGCTGGGCTGGGCAGTCGTCATGTCACAAGCCGTCATCATTGGCCTGACGTTCTGGTGGGCCATCCGTCGCATGCGCTCGGGCAAGCTCGCCTTCTGGATTCCCGTCGTCGGCTTCGCCGTCTCAAGCGTCATCGTGCTGATTGCCATGATCCTGGCGTTTGTTGCCGATCCCACGGCCTGGAACGCGTTGCTGACCTACATCCAGAACGCGCCGGCTGTCACGTCATCCCCAGGCCCCACGGCCTAACTAAAGAACTAGACGCGACCGCCGCGAGCGCGAGCGTCTTCTTCGCCCGTGACGTTGAAGCGCAGTTCCTTGGGCAGCGAGAAGAGCAAGTCTTCTTCAGCGGTTTTTACTTCTTCAACCGTGTCATAGCCGCCGGTGGCGAGCAGTGCCATCAGGTCTTGAACCAAATCTTCGGGAACGGATGCGCCGCTGGTGACCCCAACCGTTGCCACGCCTTCGAACCACTCGGGCTTGACCTCGTGGGCGTAGTCGATGCGATACGCGGCGCGGGCGCCGTATTCGAGAGCGACTTCTACGAGACGGACCGAGTTGGAGGAGTTGGCGGAGCCGACGACGATGACGAGGTCCGCATCCGGTGCAACCTTTTTGATGGCAACCTGACGGTTTTGCGTGGCATAACAAATGTCATCGCTGGGGGGATCTTGCAGGTTGGGAAAGCGCTCGCGCAGCAGGCGCACGGTCTCCATGGTCTCGTCCACGCTGAGGGTGGTCTGCGAGAGCCAGACAACCTTGTTGGGGTCCTTGACGACAACAGTAGCGACGGCTGCGGGGCTGTCCACGATGGTGACGTGATCGGGCGCTTCACCGGCGGTGCCTTCAACTTCTTCGTGTCCAGCATGACCGATCAACAAGATCTCGAAGTCGTCGCGCGCGAACCGCACAGCCTCGCGGTGCACCTTGGTGACCAGTGGGCAGGTGGCGTCGATGGTTTGCATGTTGCGGTCGGCAGCCTCTTTGACCACGGCGGGAGATACGCCGTGCGCGCTGAAGACAAGATGGGAGCCGGCGGGGGCTTCATCCACTTCATTGATAAAGATGGCGCCACGTTCTTCAAGCGTCGAAACGACGTGAACGTTGTGCACGATTTCTTTGCGCACATACACAGGCGAGCCGTATAGGTCGAGCGCTTTCTCGACGGCAATGACCGCGCGGTCCACGCCAGCGCAGTAGCCGCGGGGGGCAGCCAACAAAACTTTCTTGGGCTTGTCGACCGGAAAATTGGGGATTGTCAGGGCCTGACCGCGCAGGCGGGGCATGCCAAGACCTATCGATACGTTACTCACCTCTCAAGTGTAAGTCGGTGGTGCACGCTAGCCTTTCAGGTATGAGTGATGTCAGCGCAACTCCCGACGAGCCGTGGCCCGTTGCGGCCCTCACCAGCAAGCTCAAGAGCTACCTTGACCGCTTGGGGCTGGTGTGGGTTGAGGGTGAAATTACCCAGTGGGACGTGCGCTCTTCCGGGGTGTTTGGCAAGCTGAAAGACTTGACCGAAGACTCGACCATGGGGTTCACCATCTGGTCTTCGGCGAAGGCCAAGATGCCTACCGACCTCAAGCAGGGTGACCGGGTTATTGCGCTCGTGCGCGTTGATTTTTGGAAGAAGAACGGTCAGCTCGGCCTGAACGTGCTGGAGTTGCGGCACGTGGGGCTCGGCGATCTGCTCGAGAAACTCGAGCGCCTGCGCAAACAACTTGCCAGTGAAGGTCTCTTTGACGCCTCCCGCAAGCAGACGCTCCCCTTCCTGCCCCAGTGCATCGGCCTCATAACGGGCAAAGATTCGGATGCGGAAAAAGACGTCCTGAAGAATGCCCACCTCCGCTGGCCTCAGGTCGTTTTCAAAACCATCCACACCCACGTTCAAGGTGATCAAACGGTGGGCGAGGTCATTGCGGCGATGGCGACGTTGGATGCAGACCCGCAAGTGGATGTCATCATCATCGCCCGCGGTGGTGGAGACTTCCAGAACCTTCTCCCCTTCAGCGATGAGCGTCTTGTGCGCGCCGCTGCCGCGTGTGTGACCCCTATTGTGAGCGCTATCGGCCACGAAGCGGACAGCCCGCTGCTGGATAACGTGGCGGACTTGCGCGCGTCCACTCCGACGGATGCGGCGAAGCGCGTAGTGCCAGACGTCACCGAAGAGCTGGCAAAGGTGCTCGATGCTCGTGGTCGCATCCAAACCCGCGTGAATGCATTCATCTCTGGTGAATGGGAGAAACTGCAGCAGGTGCGCTCCCGCCCCGTGCTGGCCGACAGCGAGTGGATCATCACCAGTCGCGCCGAAGATGTCATGCGTCATGTTCAGCGCGGGTCAGATTTGGTGGAACGCCGTCTGGATCGTGCGGCCGCCGAAACCCAGCAGCTTCGCGCCCAACTGCGGGCTCTCTCCCCTCAACAAACGCTCGACCGCGGGTACGCCATCGCGGTCATGAAAGACGGCCGCATTGCGCGTGCCGCCGCCGATGCCCCAGCGAAAACATCCTTTGCTCTCACACTTGCGGATGGCGTCATTGACGCGGTCAGCAACGGACCCCGATCGGTAGAATCGTAACCATGGCAGCCCCAGTAGATACCTCCAAGCTCAGCTACGAAGAAGCTCGCAATGAGCTGGTCAACGTGGTCTCCGAACTCGAGCAGGGCTCGCCCACGTTGGAGCAGACTTTGGCTCTGTGGGAGCGTGGAGAAGCCTTGGCCACACGGTGTGAAGAGTGGCTCATTGGGGCCAAGGAACGTTTGAACGCTGCCCGCGCTGGTCTGGATGTCGCTGGCGCAGACGCTTCGGGAGCGTCCGACGCAGACGGCGCATCGTCGAAAGCATGAGCAAGCCTCCGAAAGAGCCAAAGATTGTTGCTGAACTCGGTCGTCCCGAAACAGCCGAAGAGTCGCGGGCGCGCAAAACAGAAAACTCGAAGCTTTATGTACAGCGCAAGACCGTCAACAACCTCGTGCTATCGCTGCTGGCCACGGTTGGGCTCGTCGCCGTCATCTTCTTTGCGGTTCCCCACCCCAATGTGACCCCCAACTGGCAGGTTGACTATGTCGGGTTGAGCGCGCAAGCGGCTCAGAGCCTCAACGGAACGCTCATCACTCCCGAGATGCCCGCCGACTGGGCTGCAAACGCGGCAGAAGTTCGTTCGAGTGCGGCCGATGGCGTGCAGAGTTGGTATGTGGGTTTCATTACTCCCTCTAACGAATTCATTGGCTATCAAGAAGCGCTTGTGGCTAACCCCACCTGGGTTTCAAACACGCTGAAGGGAAATGCGCCGACCGGTTCGCGCACCACCGGCACCCAGACGTGGACCGAATATGACTACCGGTCAACGGAAGATGCGAAAAATCTTGCGTATGCGCTGGTCACCCAAAGTGGAGCCAGTACTTTTGTCCTGTACGGAACAGCAAACGACGCAGAATTCACCGCTCTGGCGGAGGAAATTTCGGCCCAGATCGAGATGAGCACCCCATGACCGTCATGACACCGGCCCAGTCATGGAAAGAAATGTTGGACGGAAACGACCGCTTTGTCACCGGGGCTCCCGCTCACCCACGTCAAAACGTTGATCGTCGCAATGACTTGATCGAAGCCCAGAATCCGACCGCGGCACTGTTCGGGTGTTCCGACTCACGCCTTGCCGCCGAGATCATCTTCGATAAAGGCCTGGGCGACCTCTTTGTCGTGCGAAATGCCGGGCAAATCATCTCCGACTCCGTCGTCGGCTCGCTCGAATATGCCGTCGGCGTTCTCGGCGTTCCCCTCATCGTTGTTCTCGGTCATGACAACTGCGGTGCCGTAAAGGGCGCCATCGACATGCTCGGCCCCGATGCCGTTGACCTTCCCCCGCACATCGCCACCCTCGTCACCCGAATCATTCCCGCCATCCGCCGCGTCGCCGGTGCGGCCGGTCTCTTCTCCCCCAACGGAACACTCGATCCCGACGCCGTTGACGCGTTCGCCGTCGGTCGCGAACACCTTCGCGACACCATCGCAGAGTTGCTGGAGTCATCTGAACTCATCACGGCAGCCATCGCCGAGGGTAGCCTTGCCGTTGTTGGCGCCAACTACCAGCTCGGTCAAGGTGGCGTGTTACCCGACGTCGTCGTGGGAACAATCGATTAGATTTTCCTCTGACAAAAACCCCGACTAAACCCCTTGATTGTCCGCCCCATGCGGATTTTCTCCCCCCGAACCTCACGTAACTAGACAGCAAGGAAGCATTTCGTGGCGAACAGCAACGCAATCGAGTACCGCATTGAACACGACACCATGGGTGAGGTTCGCGTCCCCAAGGATGCCCTCTACGCCGCCCAGACGCAGCGTGCGGTCGAGAACTTCCCCATCTCAGGTTCGGTGCTGGAATCGGCGCACATCGCCGCTCTGGCTCGCATCAAGAAGTCTGCCGCTCTGGCAAACGCTCAGCTCGGCGTTCTCGACGAAGAAATCGCCAAACACATTGCCCTAGCGGCAGACGAGGTCGCCACCGGCAAGCTCGACGGTGAGTTCCCGATCGACGTCTACCAAACCGGTAGCGGCACCAGCTCGAACATGAACATGAACGAGGTGCTCGCCACGTTGGCGACGCGCACCCTCGGCAAGCCCGTGCATCCCAACGACCACGTCAACTGCTCGCAGTCCTCCAACGACGTGTTCCCCACATCCGTTCACGTGGCCGTTACCAGCGCCCTCATCAACAACCTGATCCCCGCGCTGGACCACTTGGCCAAGGCTCTTGAAGTCAAGGCGGAACTGTGGGTCTCCGCCGTCAAAGCCGGCCGCACCCACCTGATGGATGCCACTCCCGTTACCCTCGGCCAGGAATTTGGTGGCTACGCCGCTCAGGTGCGTTACGGCATCGAGCGCATCGAATCGGCTCTCCCCCGCGTTGCGGAGGTTCCCCTCGGTGGTACCGCTGTGGGCACGGGTATCAACACGCCCAAGGGCTTCCCTCAGTTGGTCATCGCGTTGCTCGCCAACGAGACCGGCCTGCCGATTACCGAAAGCCGCAACCACTTCGAGGCGCAGGCCAACCGTGACGGTCTCGTCGAAGCATCCGGTGCGCTGCGCACGATTGCCGTCTCGCTCACCAAGATCTGCAACGACCTGCGCTGGATGGGTTCCGGCCCCAACGCCGGCCTCGGTGAACTTCACATCCCCGACCTGCAGCCCGGCTCCTCCATCATGCCCGGCAAGGTCAACCCTGTCATTCCCGAGGCTGTTCTCATGGTCTGCGCGCGCGTCATCGGAAACGATGCCACCGTCGCCTGGGGCGGAGCCTCCGGCTCATTCGAGCTCAACGTGGCGATCCCCGTCATGGGCACCGCCGTGCTCGAGTCGATTCGTCTGCTCACCGAATCAAGCAGGGTCTTGGCCGACAAAACCATCGTTGGTCTCGAGGCCAACCTTGGCCGTGCTCGCGCGCTGGCCGAGTCCAGTCCCGCCATCGTGACCCCACTGAACAAGGTCATCGGCTACGAGGCTGCCGCCAAGGTTGCCAAGCACGCCGTGGCCCAGGCTATGACCGTGCGCGAGGCCGTCATCGACCTCGGGTTCGTCGAGCGCGGAGAGGTCACGCTGGATCAGCTGGACACTGCCCTTGACGTGCTGTCCATGACGCACCCTGGCTAAGCAAAAGCATCTCGAAGGAGCAGTGAGCGAGTCGGGCGGAAGCCCTTCGCGACAGCACAGCTTCCTCAGCTCAAACAATGAGAAATGTCCCGCCCGAAAAAGGCGGATTCAATGGGTCGTTGCAACACTGGCGGCTAAGTAGAAGTAATTAGATCACGTAAACGCTCGGCTGGAGTCCTCCAGCCGAGCGTTTTTCGTGGGCGGGCATTGAGCTCCAAAGCGACGTGTTCAAGGTCCTCAACCCCATAAA
>CANEXL010000051.1 GCA_947443745.1 Microbacteriaceae bacterium
GAATCTCTTGGCCGCCGGCGTGGTGGCTGCAGCGGGGGCTGCCATCGCGTCTTCAGTTCTGCCAAAATTCCTCGCTGATTCTTCTGTGCCGCTCCCGCCCACCCACGCGTTGGGTGCCGGTGCAAACCGCCTCCAAGTTCCACCGATTATGCCGACGATCATTCCCAAGGATTTTTTGCCTCCCACCGCCATCAACCGTGTTCGCGTTCCTTTCGGCACCATCTCCGGTCTTCCCGGAACGGGAAATCTCATGGCACTCACCGTTGATGACGGAAATAGCACGGAAGTGGTGAAAGAATACGTCGCCTTCGCAGAGAAAACAGGCATGCGGCTCACTTTCTTTGTGACCGCGAACCGTCCGTCCTGGACGGACAACGCCGCAGCAATGGCGCCGCTCATCGAATCCGGTCAGATCCAGGTCGCAAACCACACGTGGAGCCACCCCAGCCTCGTTGACATTGATGACGCCTCCGTCATCGGCGAACTTCAGAAAACGGATGCCTTCTTGGTCAACACTTACGGGGTGCGTGGGAGCCCGTATTTTCGGCCACCGTATGGCAAACACGATGCGCGGGTCGATGCCCTCGCCGCCAGCATCGGCTATACGACGCCGGTGCTCTGGTACGGGAGTCTCTCCGACTCAGGAGAAATCACTCCAGAGCTGCTGACATCCTTTGCCGACAAATGGATTCTGCCCGAGCACATCGTCATTGGCCACGCAAACTTTCCCGCCGTGACCCACTGCTTTGATCACATCAAAGAGCTCATATTGACGCGCAAGATTCAACCCGTCACCTTGGATGACGTCTACACGCGCGCCTAAGGCTACGGCCGTCCCATTCCAACGAACGTGAAGCCGGCGGCACGCCAACGATCGGCATCCAACACATTTCGGGCATCCACGATGGCCCGGTGGCTCACAAGGCCTGCTACGCGTTCAGGGTCGAGCGCTATGAACTCCGGCCACTCCGTGACCAGAACAATGACGTCAGCCCCCGTGAGCACCTCGTCGAGGGTCTCAGCGGTCACGAGCGCGGGAAAGCGCAACCGGGCCGGGCCATTGGCTTCAGGGTCATACGCAATGACATCTGCACCGAGTGCGTTCAGCTTGAGCGCCACGTCGAGAGCCGGAGAGTCGCGCACGTCGTCGGAGAGCGGCTTGAACGCCAAACCAAGGACAGCAACGCGGGCCGACGTTAGCTCCACGTCAACGCTGGCCGCCGCACCGAGGACAAGGTTTGCCACTCGCGTGCGCTGACGCTTATTGATCGCATCCATCTCCGAGAGGAAGGCGACGGATTCTCCCCGTCCGAGTTCCTCGGCCCGCGCCACGAAAGCGCGAATGTCCTTGGGAAGGCATCCACCGCCAAAGCCGACACCGGCATTCAGGAATCGACGGCCGATGCGATTGTCGTAGCCGATGGCGTCGGCCAGCTCGGTGATGTTGGCGCCCACCGCATCCGTAATCTCACTCATGGCATTGATGAAACTGATCTTGGTGGCCAAGAACGAGTTTGCCGCAATTTTGACGAGTTCGGCGGTCGCCAGGTCGGTGACGACGACGGGGGTTTCGGCAGCAATGGCCGTCGCGTAGACGGCGTTCAACGTGCTTACCGCAGCGTCCTTGCGAGGTCCGGGAGCAACCCCATAGACCAGGCGATCGGGGGAAATTGTGTCTGTCACCGCATGGCCCTCGCGCAAGAACTCGGGGTTCCAGGCGAGCGCAGCAGCCGACCCTGAAGTGGCAATCATCTCTTGGAGTCGCGCCGCCGTTCCGACCGGAACGGTGCTCTTACCTACGACAAGGTCACTGTCGGAAAGGTGCGGGATAAGTGCGGTGACGGCGGCGTTCACAAACCTCATGTCGGCAGCATTGCTGTCAGCACTCTGCGGAGTTCCCACAGCGATGAAGTGCACGTTACTTCCCTTGGCCAACGAAATGTCTGTCGTAAAGCTCAGTCGACCGCTAGCCAAGGACGTCGTCAGAATCTCGGGGAGACCCGGTTCATAAAAAGGCGTCTTTCCCGCCGAAAGCAGCGCAATTTTGGCGTCATCCACGTCAATGGCGATGACCTCGTGGCCCAAATCGGCCATGGCGGCAGCGTGAACAGCACCCAAATAGCCGCATCCAATAACAGAAATGCGCATTGTGAAAAATCCTTAGGTAAAGTCGGGGTCTGGTTCGAGAGTGTAGGCGACGGGCCACTGGCGACGGCCCGCGTTGAGCACGCCGTTACTTTCGGTGAGGTAGCACGTTCCACACAACGACTCATAGGTCACGGCAACGCCATCGATTGCGACCTGCTCGCCACTAAAGATGTAGCGATTCTGAAGCTTGCGGGCGTTGAAAATGGCTTTGCGGCCACAACGGCAAATCGTCTTGAGCTCTTCGATGCTGTGAGATACCTCCAGCAACCGGCGACTGCCGGGGAAGGCCACCGTCTGAAAATCAGTGCGGATGCCATACGCGATTACGGGGACGTCCTCGAGCAGCGCGATGCGCAGAAGGTCATCGACTTGCGCCTCCGTCAAAAACTGGGCTTCATCAAGAAGAAGACACTTGACGTCGGCCCCTGTCTTTCGAATCACTTCTTCGCGGTGCCGCTGAAACAGCCCATAGGCGTCGGAGTCGGGGCTGATGATGAAGTCTGCTTTGCGGCTGAAACCAAGCCGGGACAGAATGCCCATGTCGCCCTTGGTGTCAACGGCAGGCTTGGCGATCAAGACCGCATGACCACGTTCTTCATAGTTGAATGCCGCTTGGAGCATTGCGGTGCTTTTACCGCTGTTCATTGCCCCATAGCGAAAATAAAGCTTTGCCATTTAGGTGAGATATCCATCCTCGGCTGCTCGCCGCACAAGATCTGCCCGACGAGACGCGGGCCTTCCTGCTCTAGCGTACTTCTCCCGAGCCCGCCGAAGGAACGTTTTGGCCGTCTCGTACTGAACATTTAACAGGTCGGCAACTTCGCGGGTTGAATTCCCTGTGACGTACAAGACGAGAGCCTCCCGTTCACTCGTGCTGAGCTTGGGCCGCTCGGAGGCGACACGGCCGCCGTCACTGTCACTGCTGCTGCTGTCGCTGCCGTTTCCGTTGCCGCGAGGGTCGAAGTGGGGAGCCCCGTTGTTCAAGAGCGGCATGCCAAAGAGCTTTCGGGCACGGGTCGCCACAGCGAACATGGGTTGGGACTTGACGAAGAAGTAGTCGGCCCCCGCCTCGAGTACCCGTTGCGCAATTTCTGGACCTGCCAAAGCGCTCAAGACAATAACTTTTGTTCCGGCGGCACGGCACGTCAAGACGCGCGTCTCAATGGAGATGGGCTCGGCCAGTTGATAATCCATCAGCATGACGTCGGGCGGAAAATTATTGCTGGCCAAGCACTGTGCCCACGATGTCGAGGTCAAGACGACCGTCATATCCGGACAGTTTTCGGTAATCCAACTCGCGATACTGTCCACCAGGAGTGCGTGATCATCGAGCACGCCGACTCTCAGCTGACGTTGTCGCGATTGATTCCCCATATCATTCCACCCCATAGTCAAACTGTACTGTCACGGTCGTCGCCCCGAAGACGGACGTGACGTTGTAAAAGACGACATAAAGAACTCGAAAAATGGGGGCAAGCTGAGTGCGCAGCAGCAGCCGCGACTGACCGTGGGCCCCGGAAATGTGGAGTGTGATGCCCGTTTTACCCGGCGCTTCGCTCACGCGCACCGTGAGCTCTGTAACGGCGTGTGCGTTCAGGCCGCTGACAAGTGCCGTCACCGCCGCTCGGGAAGGTGCGTCAAGTCTTTCGGCGATGCGCTCGGGGTCCACGACTTTTATGGCGAGTCGCTCGAGCCACGTTTGTTGTGCGATGGCGACGAGGCGCCGGCGAATACGCTCAGCAACCCCTGCCGCTGCGCGCGAATCTCGCTCTGTGATGCGGCCCGTATTCAGGATGCGGGTGAAAATTGGTTGAACCCCCGCACCGAACTCCGTCAAGAATTCTTGGCTGATCCTGCTGGCCTCGCCCCGACCCGCAAACGATGTGACGTCCTGTTGGGTCTGTTGAATTCCTCGTTGCCACGCCTTCAGAGATCGCATCGCGTACCCCGTGTACGCCCCCTGCCCGAGAGTGATGATGACGATGGGGGCGATGGCGTTGGCCACAAAATACACGAGGCCGAATGGTAGCTCCGCGCTCAGTCCCTCCAGTGTTTTCTGCAGAGCAACGATTCCCGCCCCTAATAATCCGGCCCACAATAAATCATTCTTGGGACGAAATGAACCGGCGGCCGCGAGGACACCCGCAAAGGCGAGGGGGCCCCAGTCCGTGGCGATGGAGGCCACCTCGCCCGTCGATGCAGAACTCTGGAGGACGGCCGCGCCCAGCGCCATACCCACGACGAACACAAAATCATTCCGGCGATATTCGCGGTTTCGCGGTGAGGACGCCACCATGTTCACGATGACGGCCACCGAGATGAAGAGAACGGCAAGCAGCATCTGAAAAGGATGGGGAGTGTTTGCCTGATTGGCCACGGAGCTCAGGAGCACGTACGACAACGTTGCGAACCCCAAGACAACGGCAAGTTCCCAGCTCCCCGCCGAGCCCAGCGGGTTCAACTGTTGCATCGATGTATTGCGTTCCGATGCGCTCAGTTCCGATGTCATGCGTTCCGAGGCGCTGCGTTCCGGCGTCATGCGTTCTGTCCGTATGGGAGCTGCAACATGATGGCGGTCCCTTGCCCCGGAATCGACCAAATCTTCACGAAGCCTCCGGCACTCTCAATGCGACTGCGCACCGACACCCGAAGGCCGAGTCGGTCAACATCCACCGCATCCGGTTCAAAGCCAATGCCACCATCAATCACGGTGACCGTGACGGCATCTCCTGACGTCAGCACGACGACGTCGACGGTGAGAACCTTTGCGTGGGCCGCGACATTGGAAAGACACTGCCCAACGGCACCCTCCAGCGCCGCAAGCGATTCAGGCGCCAAGGGGCCAAGCGCGGAAATATCCCCCGACACATTGATGGTCAGCCCCTTGGTTAGGTGGTCATCGATGACCGCGAGGAACGCCTCCGAGGCGTCAGAGGCGAGATTACGGTTTCGCCTTTCTTCCTCCGTGTTTTCGACGGCGTCGACGAGCCAATCAGTGCTCACCAAATGCGCGAGTTCCGTCTCTAACGTCGAACGCAATTCCTTTGGCAATGGCCCGGGCTTGACTTTCGTGACAACCGTGAGATTTGCCAGCAGCGTGTCATGGAGGTGGGCGACGGCTTCACGGCCAACGCTTGCCCGCCTGTCATCTTCTTCAATTTTTACAAGGGACGTGTCAAAGGCTGCTTGAGCCTTTGTAGCCACCGTAACCTGGCCGGGTACCAGGAACGCAATGGCGATGATGACAAGCCCGCCAATGACGGATCGGGCATCGGGTCGGAATTCGGCCCTGCTTACGAGAGACGCCCCCCAGAGAGCCACGGTACTGAGCACAAAGCCGGTGACCGCCCAGATCACGCGCCCGCGCACAGTGTCTGCGGCACCGCTGCCCAGAGTCATGGCAAGCGACACGAGCGCGAAGGGCGCTAAGGCGGTCGTCGGAGCATTGGGGATATTCTTCAAGACCGCATCGGCCACCACAAACAACGCCCCGCCAGCAGTGAGGAGGAAAAGCACCACAACCCAGGCGCGCTGCGAGTAGAACATGAGAACGGTGAGCGCCAACCCGGGGATAACGAGCAGCGCCACAGAGTACGCGACAATCCACGACTGGGCATGAATGCCCATCGCAACGAGGCTGATTTCGGCCGTCAGTAATAAGAACGCGGCATAGACAAACAGTTGACGCGAGAGGGCCCGCGAGAGCAGCAAGGGCGCAAATTGTGCGGGGATACCGAGAGCCACGTGTCCCCCATATCCCCAACGTCAAAAGGTAGATTTCCCCCTCCGTCAGAGCCTAGTGAAGTTGTCCGTACCCCGTAAGAGGTAGGTGAAGAAACTTCAGGCGGTGAGGAGACGTCGCGGGGCTTTCCAAAAAATTGCCCCGAGTTCCGCGAGACCCTAGTTGTTGAGTTGAAGCACCTTGGCGGTCGCTGCGAGAGATTTCTTGGCAGCCGCCGGCTTGTCCGAGAGCAAAGTGCCGTAGCTGGGGATCATCTTCTCCAGCATGGGCTCCCAGGCGGGCATCATCGCAGGGAAACACTTATTCATCACATCGAGCATGATTGACACCGAGACGGATGCACCCGGGGAAGCCCCCAGAAGGCCGGCAAGGCTGCCATCGGCTGACGAGACGACTTCGGTGCCGAACTGAAGGACGCCGCCCTTCACGGGGTCCTTCTTCATCACCTGAACGCGCTGACCGGCGGTGATGAGATACCAATCCTTGGCCTCAGCCGTCGGCATGAATTCGCGCAGGGCAGCGAGTTTCTGCGCGGGGCTCGCCACCAATTCACCCACTAGGTACTTGACGAGGTCGACGTTTCGAACACCGACGGCAAGCATGGTTACCAGATTGTGGAGGCGGATCGAAGCCGGCAGGTCAAGCCATGATCCCTTTTTGAGGAACTTGGGGCTGAACCCTGCGTACGGCCCAAAAAGAAGCGACTCGTGACCATCGACGTACCGGTTGTCGAGGTGCGGAACCGACATGGGCGGAGCGCCAACGGATGCTTTGCCATAGACCTTGGCGTGGTGCTGAGCAACGATGGCAGGGTCGTCGGTGCGAAGGAACTCGCCCGAGATTGGGAAGCCGCCATAGCCTTTTGCCTCGGGGATGCCCGATTTTTGGAGGAGCGCCAACGCGCCTCCGCCGGCGCCGACAAACACAAACTTGGCGTTGATGATGCGCGGGGTCTGGCCGATGTTGTCGCGAACGCTGACGCGCCATTGGCCGTCACGCTGCTTGCGCAACTTTGTCACCTGAGTTTCAACGGCAAGCTCTGCACCGTTGCGCGTCAGGTAATCGAGGAGTTGGTGAGTGAGGGACCCGAAGTCGACGTCTGTTCCCGCCATCATTCTGGTGGCCGCGATGGGCTCTGTTCCGTGTCGCTCGGCGACAAGCAGTGGCGCCCATTCGCCGATGACGGCGGGGTCTTCGCTATATTCCATGCCCGCAAAGAGCGGCTCATCCTGCAAGCACTCGAAACGCTTGCGCAGGTACGCAACGTTGTCGGCGCCCCACACAAACGTCATGTGCGGGGTGGAATTGATGAACGTCTTGGGGGCACCTACAAGGTTGCCGGCCACGAGGTACGACCAGAATTGACGCGATACCTGAAATTGCTCGTTGATAACCAGCGCTTTGGAAGCCTCGACAGAACCATCAGCGGCCTCAGGCATGTAGTTCAATTCGCACAACCCTGAGTGCCCTGTTCCGGCGTTGCTCCACGGATCTGAGCTCTCCAAAGCGACGTCACCCAGACGTTCATAGATTTGGATGCTCCAGTCGGGCTGGAGCTGCTTGATGAGGACCCCGAGCGTTGCGCTCATGATTCCCCCGCCCACAAGGACGACGTCGACAGACTTAGCTTTCACAATGCAACTTTACGGTTAGGAGCCTCGAGAGGCCGCTTTGGGGGTTTCACCTAGCGGGAAGAAGCAATGACCTCTGCGATTTGCACGGCGTTCAAAGCGGCACCCTTTCGCAGATTGTCGTTGCTGAGGAAGAGCGCCAAACCCTTGCCGCCATCAACGGTTTCATCATTTCGGATGCGACCGACAAAGCTGGGATCAGACCCGGCAGCCTGCAATGGCGTCGGAACTTCCTCGAGCTGAACGCCCGGAGCAACGGCGAGAAGCTCGCGTGCCCGCTCGGGGCTCAAGGGCTTGTTGAACTGAGCATTGATGCTGAGCGAGTGACCCGTAAAGACGGGAACGCGCACGCACAGCCCACTGACCAAGAGACCGGGGATCTCGAGAATCTTGCGGCTCTCGTTGCGGAGCTTCTTTTCCTCATCCGTTTCATTCATGCCGTCATCGACAATGTTGCCCGCGAGCGGAATGACATCAAAGGCGATGGTGCGCACGTAGTTGACAGGCGCCGGAAAGTCGATGGCAGAACCGTCGTGAACGAGATCTTCCATGTTGCCCTGCTCCACCGCGGCACGAACCTGCGTCGCAAGCTCAAAGGCGCCCACGAGGCCAGAGCCCGAAACAGCCTGGAACGTGGTTACGGTCAGACGCTCGAGGCCGGCTTCGGCGTGCAATGCCTTCAGAACCGGCATCGCGGCCATCGTGGTGCAGTTGGGGTTGGCGATAATGCCCTTGACAGCCTGCGCGATGGCGTGCGGGTTGACCTCGCTGACGACGAGGGGAACTTCGGGATCCATGCGCCAGGCACTCGAGTTATCGATGACGGTCACGCCGGCGGCAGCAAAGCGCGGAGCCTGAGCGCGGCTGGCGGTAGCACCGGCCGAGAACAACGCTATGTCGAGCCCCGTGGGATCGGCCAACTCAACGTCTTCGACCGTGACGTCGTTACCGAGGTAGGGAAGAACGTTTCCGGCAGAACGAGCGGTCGCAAAATAGCGGATGCTTTTGACCGGAAAACCGCGCTCTTCAAGGAGGCGACGCATGACCTTGCCAACTTGCCCGGTAGCGCCGACAACACCAATGTTGAGGCCTGATTCTGAAATCTGCGTCATCGGCCAGTTCCTCCATGAACGACGGCCTCTTCTTCGGAGTCGAGACCAAAAGCGGTGTGCACGCGACGAAGCGCGTCGTTAACTTGGTCATCGCGCAGGATGACCGAGATGCGAATCTCACTCGTGGAGATCATGTCGATGTTGACGCCCGCCTCGTACAGAGCGGTAAAGAGTTTCGCCGAAATGCCGGAGTTGCTGCGCATTCCCGCGCCCACAACCGAAAGCTTGCCGATGTGGTCGTCGTAGGCCAAGCTCGCAAACCCGATGTCGGTCTCAGCTTTGGTAAGCGCGGCCAGGGCAGCGGCCCCTTCTGCCTTCGGGAGGGTAAACGAAATATCGGTGTGACCGGTGCCGGCCGTCGAAACGTTCTGCACAATCATGTCGATGTTGATGTTGGCTTCGGCAACGATCGTGAAGATCTGAGCAGCCTTGCCCGGAACGTCGGGAACGCCAGCGACGGTGATCTTGGCTTCGCTGAGATCTGCGGCAACGCCGGTGATGAGTGGCTCTTCCACTTTCTGTCCCTCCGTGGGGTTATAAACGATGGTGCCTTCGTTGTTATTAAAGGATGACCGAACATGCAACGTCACACCATGGCGGCGAGCATATTCCACGGCTCGAATATACAGAACCTTCGCTCCGCTGGCGGCAAGTTCAAGCATTTCTTCACTCGTGATGCGATCAATTTTGTGGGCGTTGGCGACCACGCGAGGGTCAGCGGTGAAGATGCCATCGACGTCCGTGTAAATTTCGCAGACGTCTGCGTCAAGGGCCGCCGCCAGCGCGACGGCTGACGTGTCTGATCCACCGCGGCCGAGCGTCGTGATGTTGCCGGTGCTGCGGTTGAAACCCTGGAAGCCCGCCACAATGGCGACGGCGCCTTCGGAGAGGGCCTCTTTGACCCGAACGGGGGTGACATCAAGGATTCGAGCGGAGCCGTGTTGGGCATCTGTGATCATGCCGGCTTGGCTACCAGTGAACGAACGAGCGTCGAAGCCCAAATTGCGAATGGCCATGGCCACGATTGCCATGGAGATGCGCTCGCCTGCGGTGAGGAGCATGTCGAGCTCGCGAGGTTCGGGGCTGTCGGTCACAGCCGCCGCTAGCTCAAGAAGGTCATCGGTCATGTCGCCCATGGCGCTGACAACCACGACGACATCGTGGCCGGCGATGCGAGCGTCAACGATGCGTTGGGCAACACGCTTCACACTCTTCGCATCGGCAACGGATGAGCCGCCGAATTTTTGCACAATCAAGCTCACGAAAATTCTCCTGAAAGAAGTACCATGGTCCGCCGGCGCGTGGCGGAACCGAAACACCATTCTACCCGCCGTTCGCGCCCGTGTTGAGCGCGGCCGAACGCTGCGGCGCTATGAAACGGTGCGGCGGCCCTCGAAGGCGCGACCGAGTGTGACCTCGTCGGCATATTCCAAATCCCCACCAACGGGAAGACCAGACGCGAGTCGCGTCACCTTGATCTCGAGAGCGGAGAGCAACCTCGTCAGGTACGTGGCGGTGGCCTCCCCCTCAAGGTTGGGATCCGTGGCAATAATGACTTCCTGCACCGTGTTGTCGGCGAGGCGGGTCATCAGCTGCCGAATGCGCAAGTTGTCGGGACCGATGCCGTCAATGGGACTGATGGCGCCGCCCAACACGTGGTAGAGGCCCTTGAACTCGCGCGTGCGTTCGATGGCGACAACATCTTTGGCTTCTTCGACCACGCAGATTGATGTCGCGTCGCGCCGAGGATCACGGCAGATGGAACACGTCACTTCTTGCGTCACGTTGCCACAAATTTCGCAGAACCTCACTTTTTCGCGAACCTCAATCAGCACCGATGCTAGGCGTGAGACATCGAAAGATTCCGTTTGCAGAATATGGAATGCGATTCGCTGAGCGGACTTGGGGCCGATGCCCGGGAGCCGGCCGAGCTCGTCAATAAGTTCCTGAACAATACCTTCGTACACGGTCTAGGCCCCCATTCCGTTCGAAGCTGGGCGGGGAGGCTCGGCCGTCTCTTCGGAGATGAACGAGGCATTCAGAATCTCACGCACGACAGATTCGCCGTAGCGGTTATTCTCGGGAATCGTCGCAACCGGTTCACTGGGCACGTAGGCGTTGAGCACGGCATCCACCGACGCAACGTCGTCGGAGTCGGCATCGGAGGAGCCGCCCGTGCTCGAGGAGCCGTTGGGAATGCTCACAACGGTCCAGCCGTTATCATCGGCGGGAGGGGCGTCGGTCTCGGTCTCGGAAGGAACTTCTCCCTCAGGAGGTGCTTCGTCTTCGGGCGGAGCCTGCTCGTCCGAAGGGGCATCGTGAGAAGGGGCATCGCTGGAAGGGGCGTTATCGCCGGCTAGGGGCGTCGCAAACTCGCGGGTCGGTTTGACCGAGGTGTTCTGGTCAAAACCAGGAACGGGAATCGACCCGGTCGTGGACAACTGGTCAATGGGCTGTGTTAACTGACCGGCCGTAGAAATCTTGAACTGCACCCGAACCCCGAGGGTATCGAGGATGGCCTGGCGAAGAATCTCGTGAACTCCACCGGGGACGCCCTTTTGGGGGCGGAACGATGCCGCATCATTTTCGTTGCCAAAGACCAATGTCAGCAGTTCGTCTTCGAGCGATCGAACCTGCGCGGCAACGACCACAATCCACGCGGTGCGGTTCTTCTTCGAGATGGCATCCAACACGGCCGGCCACGCCTCGAGTAGCTCGCGGGTGCCGACGGGGCCAGTGGGAATGACTGCAGAAGGAGCCTCAGGAGCGGAAGCGGCAGGAGCGGCACTGACGGAGGTCTTCGCTGTGGGAGCTACAAGCGGAACCGCCACGCTGGGTGTTGGTGCCGAAGATTCTTCAACGGCCACCGGCGCAGCGACGGGGGGCCGTGTCTGTGCGGGTGCGTTTTGAGAAGGTGCCGCGACTTCCGGTACGAGGCCCGACACGGGGCCCGACGCCAAACCAGCTCCTTGGCCATTGGCACCGGACTGAACCAGCAGGCGCGCGATCATGAGTTCGAGATGCAAACGCGGCGAGGTGGCTCCGGTCATCTCGGTGAGCGATGAATTAATAATGTCGGCGGCACGCGAGAGTTCACTCGAACCGAAACGTTTCGCCTGACCGTGCATGCGCTCGAGTTCATCAGCCGGAACACCGCGGAGGGCGGCATCCGCATTCGCGCCCGTGGCGGCCACGAGAATCAGGTCACGTAGGCGCTCCAGCAGGTCCTCCACAAAGCGACGGGGATCTTGCCCCGTCTCGATGACGCGGTCCACGGCAGCAAACGCTTCGGCGGCGTCGCCCGCGGCGAGCGCATCGACGGCCTCATCCAGCAGGGTCGCGTGCGTGTAACCCAGCAGAGAGACGGCCCGCTCGTAGCTGACCGTGTTGCCTTCAGAGCCGGCAATAAGCTGATCCAAAAGAGAAAGCGTGTCGCGGGCTGAGCCACCACCGGCGCGAATGACCAAGGCCAAGACCCCGGGCTCCACCGTAATGCCCTCAATCACACACAGCGATGCGGCGTAGTCGAGCATCTGTGCGGGAGGAATCAGTCGGAACGGGTAGTGATGCGTGCGCGAGCGAATCGTGCCAATAACTTTTTCGGGCTCGGTCGTCGCGAAGATGAACTTGACGTGCTCGGGGGGTTCTTCGACCAGCTTGAGCAGCGCGTTGAATCCCTGCGGGGAAACCATGTGCGCCTCATCGATGATGAAGATCTTGAAGCGGTCACGAGAGGGTGCAAAGATTGCTCGCTCACGAAGGTCTCGGGCGTCATCGACACCACCGTTGCTCGCGGCATCCATC
>CANEXL010000052.1 GCA_947443745.1 Microbacteriaceae bacterium
AAGGAAGTCATGGTTCATGCGGTGAATTTTGCCGCAGACATGGTGCGTACCGGAGATGTCGTGTTACTGGCACCGGCGGCGGCATCCATGGATCAATTCACAGATTATGCAGAGCGCGGTCGCCTCTTTGCGCAGGCAGTACGAGACAAGGTTGGAGGTGAGGCGGATGAGCAATCCGCCTCGCACGGATAACCGGCAACCTCCTTCGCGCCGGTCAGCGCCCCTGCCTCCGGCTTCGAATCGTCAAGCATCCTCTCGTGACGCATCTCCTCGTAACGCGTCCTCTCTCAACGCATCCTCTCGTAACGCGCCCTCTCGTAACGCATCCGCTCGCCCGACATTGAGCAGAGCGTCCGCCTCAACGGGAGGGTCTGGCGGGAGCTCCGACAGCCCTTTTCTGACCGCACGCATCACCCTGGGCAGGGTTTTTCGCGCCGATTCCCCCAACTTTTTTCTGCTCCTAGGCGTGACCACTGTTTTGGTCATCATTGGATTGTTGATGGTGCTTTCGGCTTCATCCGTCGACTCCTTTCTGAAAACGGGACAGTTTTTCAGTGCCTTTGGTCGCCAAGCGGCCTATGCCGCAATCGGGCTGCCAGCGATGATGTTTGTCAGCCAGCTGCCCATGGTGTTTTGGCGCAAGTGGGCGATGACGATCTTGGTAATTGGCTCGTTCGCTCAACTTCTGGTGTTCACACCGCTCGGCTACGAATCCGGTGGAAACCGAAACTGGATTCAAATTGGCGGGGTTACCGCTCAGCCATCGGAGTTTCTCAAAATCGCCATCGCCCTGTGGTTGGGGCTGACGCTGCCTAAGAGCATTGAGCGCAATGGAGCCAACAACTGGCGCGCTCTTGTACCGGTGGTTCCCGCACTTGTCCCCGTTGGCTTGGTGCTGCTTGGTGGGGACCTCGGAACGGTCATCATCATGGGAATGATCATCATTGGGGCCATCTTCTTCTCCGGCGTTTCGCTTCGGATTCTGTCAATTCCCATCATTTTGGGCGCCGCCATGGTTGGACTGATGGCCGTCACAAGCCCCAATCGAATGGCACGAATATTCAGCTTTCTCAGCGCGAACTGTTCCGACTACGCAAATTCGTGTTGGCAGCCGTTGCACGGCAAATGGGCGCTGGCGGGCGGCGGTATTTTTGGTGTTGGCTTAGGTAATTCCAAGGCCAAATGGTCGTGGCTTCCTGAAGCAGAAAACGACTTTATCTTCGCGATCATTGGGGAAGAGCTCGGGCTCATTGGGGCAGTGCTCGTTTTGGTGCTGTTTGTTTTGGTGGCTGTCGCCTTCATGCGTATCGTCAAAGACACTGCCGACCCCATGGTTCGTATCGCCACAGGAGCCATTATGGTCTGGATCATCGGTCAGGCTTTCGTCAACATCGGTGTCGTTTTGGGGGTGTTCCCCGTTTTGGGTGTTCCGTTGCCGTTTGTCTCAAGCGGGGGGACAGCTCTGATTTCTGCCTTGCTCGCCGTTGGTGTCGTGTTGTCGTTCACCCGAGCCTCGAGCCGAGTCGGACGTTGACCTCCTATCTCTTGGCTGGTGGTGGGACCGCCGGCCATGTAAACCCTCTGCTGGCCATTGCCGACGAACTTCGCCGCCGGGATCCAGAGGCGACCATTGTCGTCGTCGGAACAGCCGAGGGGTTGGAAGCCAAACTCGTTCCTGAGCGAGGGTATGAACTCGTTACCATTGCCCGTTTGCCGTTTCCGCGGCGCCCCAATAGGGCTGCTTGGCATTTTGTGACCCAGTGGAAAAAGACCGTCGCGCAACTCGAGCAGCTCATTAACGATCGTGACATTGAGTGCGTCATCGGTGTGGGCGGTTTCGCTTCAGCCCCCGCCTATGTTGCGGCCAAGCGCAGCGGGACTCCCGTCGTTATCCACGAGGCAAATGCTCGCCCCGGACTTGCCAATCGCCTCGGCGCGAGAAGTACTTTGTTCGTCGGGGTGGCGTTCGAAAACACGCCCCTGCCCCACGCGACCGTTGTGGGAATGCCCCTTCGCCGCGAAATTGAGCAGCTTGATGTTGAGGCACAACGGGCCGATGCTCGGCTGAGCTTCGGGCTTGAACCCCATCGGCCAACGCTGGTTGTGACCAGCGGATCGCAGGGTGCTCGAAGCATCAACGAGACCATCGTGAGTGCGGTGGACGACATCCTGAGCGCCGGTTATCAAATTCTGCACATCGTGGGAGCCAACGCTCCCGCTCAGCTGCCCACGGCCAAGGGGTATGTCTCGCTGGAATACTGCGACCGCATGGACGCGGCTTTGGCGTCGGCAACCCTGGTCGTTTCTCGAGCCGGGGCGGCCACCGTTTCTGAGCTGAGCGCCCTCGGCATTCCGGCCGTGTATGTGCCCTATCCCGTGGGCAACGGCGAGCAACGCTTCAACGCTGCCGGAGTGGTTGCTGCGGGCGGGGGAGTCTTGGTCGCCGATGGGGAGTTCACACCGGCGTGGGTGCGGGAGAGCCTCATTCCACTTCTGCGCGATGAAAAACGTATCGGGCAGATGGCGGCGGCGGCTCTGACGACCGGTGTCCGTGACGGCACCTCCAGAATGGTCAATCTCATTGAATTGGCCCTGTCGCACCGCTCGCTCCCGGCGACGTAGGTTATAAAGAAAGTTGGCACCGAAGAATTATTCATTCGGATGTCGGAAAAGAGAGTTCGTCGTGATTAAGCCTGAGTCGACAGTGTCGGCGCCCGAAACCCTCGGTACCGTGCACTTTGTCGGAATCGGTGGTTCTGGAATGAGTGGCATCGCCCGACTCTTCGTTGACGCCGGACTCACGGTCACCGGGTCTGACATCCGTGAGTCGCATGCCGTGAGTCAGATGCGCGAGCTGGGCATCCCCGTGGCGATTGGCCACGACGCAGCCAACCTGGGAGATGCCGACACGGTAGTTGTGACCGGGGCGCTTTGGGAGAACAATCCCGAGTACGTCCTTGCGCAAGAAAAGAACCTTCCCATCTTGCATCGCTCTCGAGCCCTCGAGTGGTTGACGAGAGGTCATCGTCTCATTTCTGTGGCGGGAGCCCACGGCAAGACGACGTCGACAGGCATGATTGTCACCGGCCTGCGGGAGCTGGGGGAGGACCCGAGTTTCGTCAACGGCGGCGTCATTCAGTCCTATGGGTTGAGTGCCGATTCCGGCTCGGGTGACCTGTTTGTTGTCGAAGCCGATGAGTCTGATGGATCTTTCCTGCTCTACACAACGGCGGTCGCTCTCATCACCAATGTCGATGCCGATCATCTCGACCACTACGGTTCCCGCGAGGCCTTCGATCATGCTTTCGTTGACTTCGCTAATGCGGCCACCGAACTGGTCGTTATTTCCAGCGATGATCCAGGCGCGGTCGCGGTTACCCAACGTATTTCTGGTCCCAAGGTCATCACGTTTGGCGAATCCATGACGGCGGATGTTCGCCTCACCGTCATCGACACCTCCGCGGGACCCGTGAGAATTGTCATCGACTATGCCGGTCATTCTCACGAGGCGACGATGCTGGTTCCCGGTCACCACAACGCTCTCAACGCCGCCGGAGCCTTTGCGGTCATGGTGGGAGTCGGCCTGGACCCGGTTGCTGCCCTGGCGGGGATTGCAAAATTCGGGGGAACGGAACGTCGCTTCGAACTGCACGACACGGTTCGCGGGGTCAGTGTCTTTGATGATTACGCCCACCACCAGACCGAGGTGACGGCTGTTCTTCGTGCCGCCCGAACGGTTGTCGGCTCGGGGCGTATCATCGCCGTTCACCAGCCGCACCTCTACAGTCGAACCCAAATGTTTGCCGCAGAATTTGCGCACACGTTGGAGGCAGACGCCGACCTGACCATCATCCTTGACGTCTATGGTGCACGCGAAGATCCTGTCGAAGGCGTCACGGGAGCTTTGGTCGCGGATCACTTCACTGATGCGAGCAAGGTCGCGTTCATCCCCGATTGGCAAGATGCCGCCGACGCCATTGCGCGCATGGCTGCGCCCGGCGACTTTGTCATCACTCTTGGGTGCGGTGACGTGTATCGCATCATCCCTCAGATTGTGGCTGCGTTGAAGGTTGCGAACTAGGTGAAACGCCCGTCCCAAGGCGCAATCCCCCCGCGGCCTGAGATGCCCTCGCGTGGGCGCCCTGCCAAACCCGCCAAACCTTCCAAACCTGCCAATCCTTCCAAACCCGCAAAAGTTGCGACGTCTCCCGAAGAAGTCAGCGGCGCGCCCCGAGTGCTGCGGACGGCACCGACTGCCCAGAGTTCGCGACTGAAGGCGGCACGAGCTCGGCGGGAGCCCGACGATGCTTCCGCGGCGCGCAAGAAGCTGGCTCACGCGACGAAAGCCCGCAAGACGTTTGAACGGGAAGAAGTTCGCCGCTTCACGGCCCATCTTCGACGACGACGTGCCGCGTGGTTGAGTGGTCTCGGTGCCTTTGCCGCGTTGATGGTGTTCGTGGCGATCGGTGCTTTCACGCCGGTCTTGGCCCTTCAGGAGATCACGATTGTCGGAGCGTCTCGGGTGCCCATCGCTCAAATTCAAGCGGCGCTGCAGGGGGAAATTGGTAAACCGTTGCCCCTCGTGAACTTTGGCGCCGTCAAAGATGCAGTGGCAGCCCAGCCGCTGATCAAGAGTTATTCGACGGAGTCACTTCCCCCGCACACTCTTCTCATTCGCATCGTCGAGCGCGCTCCGGTGGGGTATCTCTCCAGCGCCAGTGGATTCACGTTGGTGGATCCCGCCGGTGTCGTGATCGAAAATTCTGCCGACAGAACCCCGGGGTACCCGCTCTTCGTCGTAACGGGAAACTCCTCGGATTCCCCTGGGTTTCAGGCGGGAGTTGACGTTCTCAATGCCCTGCCTGCCTCACTCGCGGGCACGGTGGACCAGGTCATCGCAACCACGACGGACGATGTCGTCATCGTGCTGGCCGATTCGGGGGCGCGCGTCTTTTGGGGCGGGCCCGACAACGCCGCGCTGAAGTCCAGCGTGCTCGCCGCACTGATTGCCAGTTCCCCGGTGGGCACCGTCAGCGAGTATGACGTCTCGTCGCCCAAGACGGCCGTGGTTCGTTAGGCACGAGAAGTTTTGTGCATCTCGTCTGTGGTCTTCGCGCTAACGCGCGTGTCGCTCACACCGACCCGGGTGCCGGGCGCATAACCTCAAAACAAGTAAATGCATACTGAGCATAACTTTAATCTTCAAGTAGAAGTTTAGGGTTCCAGTGGAGGCCAAACGTGTCAATGAATCAGAACTACCTCGCCGTCATCAAAGTTGTCGGTGTCGGCGGTGGTGGCGTTAATGCCGTGAACCGCATGATTGAGCTTGGGCTCAAGGGTGTTGAGTTCATTGCCATCAACACTGACGCTCAGGCACTGCTTTTGAGCGAGGCCGATGTCAAGCTCGACGTCGGTCGTGAATTGACGCGCGGCCTGGGTGCCGGGGCTGATCCCGAGGTTGGTCGCAAGGCTGCCGAAGACCACGCCGAAGAAATTGAAGAGGCTCTCGCGGGTGCCGACATGGTGTTCGTCACGGCAGGCGAGGGTGGCGGCACCGGAACCGGCGGAGCCCCCGTTGTGGCAAAGATTGCCAAGTCCATTGGGGCATTGACCATCGGTGTTGTGACGAAGCCCTTTAGCTTCGAGGGTCGGCGTCGTGCCGCCCAGGCTGATATTGGTGTTGCTCAGCTTCGCGCCGAGGTGGATACCCTCATCGTTGTCCCCAATGATCGTCTTCTCGAGATCAGCGATCGCAGCATTAGTGTTCAAGAGGCCTTCACTACGGCAGACCAAGTTCTCCTCGCCGGAGTTCAAGGCATTACAGATCTGATCACGACCCCGGGCCTGATCAACCTTGACTTCGCTGACGTCAAGTCGGTCATGCAGGGTGCCGGTTCGGCACTCATGGGAATTGGTTCGTCGCGCGGCGCTGATCGCGCCATCAAGGCTGCTGAGCTGGCCATCGCCTCACCCCTGCTTGAGGCCAGCATCGACGGCGCCCGCGGCGTTCTTCTCTCCATTCAGGGTGGCTCCAACCTGGGTCTCTTTGAAATTAACGACGCCGCGGCTTTGGTCGGCGAGGCCGTGCATCCCGAAGCGAACATTATTTTCGGAGCGGTCATCGATGACACCCTCGGTGACGAGGTTCGGGTGACGGTGATTGCGGCTGGATTTGATGGCGGCGAGCCCGCTCATCGTCCCGCACCGCGGGCAACCTATAACTCCACTGATACCGGCTCGGTGCTGCCGATTACGGAGTCGGTCGTCGTCGAGGAGACGGTCATCACATCGACAACGGGCGTCTTCTCTGACGACGATTACATTGCGGTTATGACGACTCCCGCCACGACGACGTCGATGTCGATCGATCCCGTTTTCGACGAGGACGACCTCGACATCCCCGACTTCCTCAAGTAGCGTGCTCGCTCAACGACTGACCGTTGTTCGGGAGGGCATAGCGGCCGCTTGCGTTTCTGCGGGGCGTGACTCTTCTGAGGTCACCCTGATTGTGGTGACCAAGTTTCATCCGGTGAGTGTTATGCGTGAGCTGTTTGAGCTCGGGGTGCGTGACTTTGGAGAGAACCGACACCAGGAGGCCGAAGCCAAGGCTGCGGAGCTCGGTGACCTTGACCTGAACCTCCATTTCATTGGACAGCTTCAATCTAATAAAGCTGCAGCCGTGAGGCGGTACGCAGATGTTATTCACTCGGTTGACCGCGCCGCTTTAGTGACGGCGCTGGGCAAGGCATCTGATGATGTCCTCGAGTGCTTCCTTCAGCTCAATCTCACCGATGATCCCTCGCGCGGGGGAGTCGCGCCTGGGGATCTGGTGGCGTTGGCCGAGCTCGCCGCGGCAACACCCAGTCTTCGAGTCTTGGGCGTGATGGCGGTCGCCCCTCTCGCGACCGATCCGCGACCCGCCTTTGTTCGCGTTCGTGAAGCCTCAGAAGTTCTGCAAGGCGTCATCCCCGCTGCCACGTTCATCTCGGCAGGCATGTCGTACGACTACGTGGAGGCAATCGCCGAGGGCGCGACACACCTAAGAATTGGCACGGCAATCACGGGTGAACGCCCTCCAGCAAGTTAATCTCGTCATAGACGAACAACTAACCCGGAGGTTTCAATGTCCAACCCGCTCAAGAAGACCATGGTCTATCTCGGTCTCGCCGACGAGGACGAATACGAAACCTCTGCACCCGTTTCTGCAGCCCCTCATGCGCACACCGCTCCTGTCGGCCGCGCACAGGTAACGCAGATTCGCAAAACCAATGCTTCCAAGCAGCAGGCTGTGAGTGACATGAATGAAATCGTGACGGTTCACCCCAAGCAGTACAGCGACGCCAAGGTTATTGCCGAGAACTTCCGTGAGGGCATCCCCGTCATCATGAACCTCTCTCAGATGACCGAAACGGATGCGCGTCGCCTCATCGATTTCGCCTCGGGCTTGTCTCAGGGCCTCTACGGCAAGATCGAACGCGTGACCAGCAAGGTCTTCCTGCTGTCCCCATCACACGTCGCGATCACCGGTGACCCGGCCGCGAACACTGCCGAGGTCGACACGACCTTCTTCGGTCAGTAGAACTCGACCATTCGTCGAGTTCTCTTTCTGAATTCATCCCCCCATGATTTGGTGGATTGCCGAGCTTGTTTACCTTGCTCTTCTCGTTTTTGTTTTTGCCATGTGGGGTCGGCTCATTTTCGACTTCGTCCAGGCGTTCGCCAGGTCGTGGCGACCACGCGGACCGATTCTTGTGGTCGTGAGTTTTATTTACACGGTGACCGATAAGCCTTTGAGGTTTGTGCGCCGTTTCATCAAACCCATTTCATTCGGAGCTATTGCCCTGGACTTTGGGTGGACGGTCGTCATGCTGGCAGCAATATTTGCCATGTACGTCGTGCGCATCGTTCAGGTTCAGTTCTAGAGCCCCTTTTCGTCATCTGTCACAGGGTTTGCTAACGTAGTTAAGTCACCCCGGGGTGGCACGATTTTTATCACAAGTAATGAAGGTGGCGCAGCATGGCTTTAACGCCCGAAGACGTAGTCAACAAAAGGTTTCAGCAGACGAAATTCCGCGAGGGATACGACCAAGATGAGGTCGATGACTTCCTCGATGAAATTGTTGTTGAGCTTCGCCGCCTGACGCAAGAAAACGACGAGCTCAAGGCGAAGGTTGATGCTCTCAATGCTCGTCAATCGGGCAGTGCTCCCGCGGCCTCGTCTGCCGGTGCCGCCCCCGCTGTTGCCGCCGTTGTGGCGCCGACTCCCGTTGCTGCGACCGAGGACGTCGATACGACGAGCTCGAACAACCTGCTTCAGCTGGCTCGCCGTTTGCACGAAGAGCACGTTCGTGAGGGCGTCCAGAAGCGCGATGAGCTCATCGCTGAAGGTCATGAGACCGCAACCCGTTTGGTTCTGGAAGCCGAAGCATCCGCGCGCAGCCAGCTTAAGAAGTTCGAGGCGGAACGTCTGGATCTTCTGGCCAACATTGCTGAACTGAAGAGCTTCGAAACCGAATACCGTCAGAAGCTTCACACCTACATTTCGACTGAACTGGCAAACCTCGACGCCATGTCCGTTGTGAGCGCGGCTCCGGCGAGCGCCGCTGCTCAAGCATAAGTTGAGCGAAATTAAGCATTCCCGCGCTAGCGCGAGAGTGTTGGTTCTGCTGGGCGTTGCTGCCCTCGTCATTTATGTGGCCGATCAAGTGACAAAGATGCTTGTTGTCGCTGGTCTCGTTGAAGGTCAACCCGTCTACGTTCTCGGTGATTTCCTCGTCTTTGATTTCGTGCGCAACCCTGGCGCGGCCTTTTCTCTGGCGTCTGGCTCGACCTGGATTTTCTCGATTCTTGCCACCGTTGTGACGGCAGCCATCATTATCTTCGCGAGAAAAATAAAGTCGCTGGCCTGGGCTGTCGTTTTTGGACTTCTCCTCGGTGGAACCTTGGGCAACCTGACAGATCGTCTCTTTCGTGAGCCAAGCTTTGGGGAGGGACATGTCGTCGATTTCATTTCGATGCCCTGGATGCTTCCCGCAATTTTTAATGTCGCCGATATTGCCATTGTCTCGAGCATGATTCTTTTTGTGCTTCTCACGATTTTTGGCATCAATATCGATGGCACCCGCAACCGCAAAGAAAAAATAACCGAAGAAGTGTTGTAAAAAAATGGAATCACGTTCATGCTCAGTTCCCGAGGGACTTGACGGGGTTCGCGTTGATGCAGGGCTCGCGCGTCTTTTTGGCTTCTCGCGCACGCTGGCCGCAGAAATTGCGGAGTCCGGTGGCGTTGAACTGGATGGCCGCATTTTGGGCAAGTCCGACAAGCTCATTGGTGACGGTTTTCTCTCCGTTACGTGGCAGCCCAAAGAAGAACCTCGCATCATTCCGATGCTGGTTCCCGACTTCGGCATTGTCTTTGACGATGCCGACATCGTCGTCGTCGACAAGCCTGTTGGTGTTGCGGCGCACCCCGCCGCCAGTTGGGACGGCCCAACGGTTCTGGGAGCCCTCGCGGGCGCAGGATTTACGATCTCCACGTCTGGAGCGGCTGAGCGTGCCGGCATCGTTCACCGCTTGGACGTTGGCACGAGTGGTCTCATGGTCGTCGCCAAAAGCGAGCTCGCCTACACAAACTTGAAGAAGGCCTTTCACGATCGTGAAGTGACCAAGACCTATCACACCGTCGTTCAGGGGCACCCGGATCCGCTGGCGGGAACAATCGATGCTCCCATCGGCCGTCATCCGCGCTCGGACTGGAAGTTTGCCGTCATCACCGATGGAAAACGTTCCATCACGCACTACAAGACCCTCGAAGCATTTCGTTCGGCTTCCCTCCTCGAAGTGAACCTCGAGACGGGCCGCACCCACCAAATTCGGGTGCACATGGCTGCTCAGCGACACCCCTGCGTCGGCGACACGCTGTACGGGGCCGATCCGACAATTTCTGCACGATTGGGTTTGCAACGACAGTGGTTGCACGCACACAAGCTGGGATTCAACCATCCCGCCACGGGGGAGTGGGTTGAGTTCGAAAGTCCTTACCCGGCAGACCTCGAGCACGCCCTCGAAGTGCTCCGCTCCTAGACCGTGACGCCTTAAGCTAGAGGTTCTACAGAAGCGCAAAAGACCGGAGTGAGACGTGGCGAAAGATAACGATTCGTTCGTTCATCTGCACGTTCATTCCGAGTACTCCATGCTCGATGGTGCCGCTCGGGTTAAGCCGCTGATTGAGGCGGCTGTTGCTGCCGAGATGCCGGCAATAGCCATCACCGACCACGGCAATATGTTCGGGGCCTACGACTTCTGGAACGCGGCGACCGATGCCGGCATCAAGCCGATTATCGGCACCGAGGCGTATTTGACCCCGGGAACGCATCGCACCGATAAGACCCGAGTGCGTTGGAATGCCGGTGGCGACGATGACGTTTCGGGTTCGGGTTCCTACACGCACATGACCCTGCTGGCGTCCTCCACAGAGGGCATGCACAACCTCTTTCGCATGTCATCGCTGGCATCCCTTGAGGGCTATTACTTCAAGCCCCGCATGGACCGCGAGCTGCTGAATACCTATGGCAAGGGCCTGATTGCCACCTCGGGATGTGTTGGTGGCGAGATTCAGACGCGCCTGCGCATCGGGCAGTACAAGGAGGCTCTCGACGCCGCCGCCGAGTTCAGAGACATCTTCGGCAAAGAGAACTTCTTCATCGAAATCATGGACCACGGCCTCGATATCGAACGCCGTGGCATGGCTGACCTCCTCAAGCTGGCCAAAGAGCTCGATCTGCCGCTGTTGGCCACCAATGATTTGCATTACACGCACGCTCACGATGCCACTGCGCACGCGGCGCTGCTGTGTGTGCAGTCCGGTTCGACGCTAGACGATCCCAAACGCTTCAAGTTCGACTCCAACGAGTTCTACCTCAAGTCCGCTGCCGAAATGCGCAACGTCTTTCGAGATCACCCCGAGTCCTGCGACAACACGTTGCTCATTGCCGAGCGCTGTGAGACCTCGTTTGCCAAGCGTGACCTCATGCCCCGTTTTCCGGTTCCGGAGGGCGAGACAGAGGCTTCCTGGTTCTCCAAAGAGGTTGACCTCGGCCTTGCCAGGCGCTTCCCCGACGGTGTCAGCGACAAGCACGTCGCCCAGGCGAAGTACGAGGTCGATGTCATCATTCAGATGGGCTTCCCCGGCTACTTCCTCGTCGTCTCCGACTTCATCGCGTGGGCCCGCGCCCAGGGCATCCGTGTAGGGCCCGGTCGTGGTTCGGCTGCCGGATCGCTGGCCTCCTACGCCATGGGCATCACCGAGCTAGACCCCCTGCACCACGGTCTCATCTTTGAGCGATTCTTGAACCCCGAGCGCGTCTCGATGCCCGACGTCGACGTCGACTTCGATGATCGACGCCGCGGCGAGGTCATCCGTTATGTGACCGAAAAATATGGCGACGACCGTGTTGCCCAGATTGTCACGTACGGCACGATTAAAGCCAAGCAGGCTCTGAAGGACTCCGCTCGCGTGCTGGGGATGCCCTATTCGGTGGGGGAGAAGCTCACCAAGGCCATGCCGCCCTCGATTATGGGCAAGGA
Organism: Microbacteriaceae bacterium; assembly: GCA_947443745.1. Lineage (GTDB taxonomy): Bacteria > Actinomycetota > Actinomycetes > Actinomycetales > Microbacteriaceae > Alpinimonas. The sequence goes on from CANEXL010000052.1 coordinate 11,587, forward strand.
CATCACGCTCACCGAGATCACCGACCCCAAGGCTCCCCGCTACAAAGAGGCTGCGGACTTTAGAGCCATTGTGGACACGGATGCCGACGCGGCCACGGTCTTCGCGACGGCCCGCGGAATCGAGAATCTGAAGCGCCAATGGGGCGTGCACGCCGCCGGCGTCATCATGTCGGCGGAGCCGTTGATCGACGTCATCCCCATCATGAAGCGTGAAGATGACGGCGCCATCATTACCCAGTTCGACCAGCCGCCCTGCGAGGCTCTGGGCCTGCTGAAGATGGACTTTTTGGGGTTGCGTAACCTCACGGTCATTCAGGATGCGTTGGTGAACATCCAGTACAACCGTGGCATCACCGTTGAACCCGAAGGCCTCGATCTCGACGCCGACCCGGCCACCTACGAACTTCTCAGCCGCGGCGACACCCTCGGCGTCTTCCAGCTCGATGGCGGCCCCATGCGCGCACTGCTGCGGCAGTTGAAGCCCACCAGCTTCGAAGACATTTCGGCCGTTATTGCGCTGTATCGCCCGGGCCCCATGGGAATGAACTCGCACACGAACTACGCTCTTCGTAAAAATGGGCTCCAAGATATCGAAGCGATCCATCCCGAGCTTGAGGCGCCCCTGGCCGAGACGCTAGGCACCACCTACGGGCTCATCGTGTACCAAGAGCAAGTCATGGCCGTGGCCCAAAAAGTGGCCGGGTTCACGCTCGGTCAGGCCGACGTTTTGCGTCGTGCCATGGGTAAGAAGAAGAAGTCCGAGCTGGATAAGCAGTACGCC
>CANEXL010000053.1 GCA_947443745.1 Microbacteriaceae bacterium
CTCTCGTCTTACCTTGATAACGGTCGATCACTGGAGGCCACCGCACGAGAATTGTTCGTGCACCCGAACACGGTTCGCTATCGCCTCAAACGCGTCAGTGACGTGATTGGCTGGGATGCCACGGGTCCTCGCGAGGCACTGATCCTTCAAGCCGCGTTGATTCTGGGAGCCATCAAAGAGCCTCTGAAACGCCCCGTCCGGTCCCTGCGGTCCACCAATTCAGTTGCGGTAACCGCGTGAAATTATTCCTCCACTGCGATTTCCCACAACACATCAGGGGATAGTGTGTTGGAGTATCCACAACAATTCGTTCGCCAAGTTGGGAGACTTGAACTGTGATTATCGTTGTCTGTCCCGGCCAGGGTTCGCAAACCCCGGGATTTCTCTCTCCGTGGATCGAAGATCCCGGAGCTCGGGAACTTCTTGCGTCTCTTTCTCACGCTGCCGAAACTGATCTTCTCACGCACGGTACAGTCAGTAACGCAGACACAATTCGAGACACCGCCATCGCACAGCCCCTCATTGTTGCAGCCGGAATCTTGACTCTCAATGCCCTTCGCGCCTCAGGTCACCTCGATCGCGTGGGCGGCATTGCTGGTCACTCCGTTGGCGAATTCACTGCTGCCGCAGGGGCCAGAGTTCTCGACCCCGAAGACGCCGTTCGCCTTGTTGGCCTTCGTGGCCGCGCAATGGCCGAGGCAGCGGCCCTCGTTCCCACCGGAATGAGCGCGATCATCGGTGGCGAGATGACAGACATCATGGCGCGCCTCGATGAACTTTCACTGTTCCCGGCAAATTACAACGGTGGAGGACAACTTGTGGTTGCGGGTGAGCTCACCGCTCTTGCTGCCCTGGCAGCGAATCCTCCCGCCGGTACACGCGTCATCGGCTTACCCGTCGCCGGTGCGTTCCACACCATGTACATGACATCAGCTGTCGAGGCGCTGCGTGCCGCTGCCGCTCCGCTTTCCCCGCGCGACCCCTCTCTGACGCTGTGGACTAATAACGATGGTTCGGTTGTTACAGATGGCGAACGCTTTCGTGATCTTCTTGTGGGACAAGTGTCATCGCCGGTTCGCTGGGACTTGTGTATGGAGAGTTTTGCGTCGGCAGGCGTCACCGCAATTATTGAAGTCGCTCCCGCCGGCGCCCTTGTTGGGCTCGCAAAACGCGGCCTCAAAGGCGTCCCCACCTTCGCGATCAAGACTCCCGACGATCTCGTCGGCGCCCGTGAACTCATCGATTCCCTCGCATAAACGCGGCGGACTAAGGAAACCCCCACATGGCACACGTTGAACTCAATCAATCCGTCGGCGCAAAGTACTCGCGCATTTATGCCTTCGGTGCCGCACGCGGTGATCTCACCGTCACCAATGACGACATTGCCGGTCCCATCGAATCCTCTGATGAATGGATTCGCCAACGCACCGGTGTCATCACCCGGATGCGCGCCTCAAAAGATGTGACCGCGTCCGACCTCGCGACCGCCGCAGCTAACGAAGCCATTGCCAAGGCAGGCATTGACCCCAGCCAGCTTGATGCCGTCCTGATTTCCACCATCAGCAACACGGTGCAAACGCCCTCCATGGCCGCTCTTGTTGCAGACCGGGTGGGAGCGAACCCCGCTGCCGCCTATGACATCTCCGCTGCCTGCGCAGGCTACGCCTACGGAATCGCACAAGCCGATTCCTTCATCCGCACGGGCCTCGCTCACTACGTGCTCGTTATCGGCGCCGAAAAGCTCAGCGACTACGCCAAGCCCACGGACCGATCAATATCCTTCCTCTTGGGCGACGGAGCCGGTGCTGCTGTTGTTGGCCCCAGTGACTATGCCGGCATCTCCCCCACCGTCTGGGGTTCCGACGGTAGCAAGTGGGACTCCATCGGAATGGACCATACGCTTGCCGAGTACCGGGAGGGCAACGGCGAGGTTGAATGGCCGATGCTGCGCCAAGATGGTCAAACCGTCTTTCGCTGGGCCGTCTGGGAAATGGCGAAAGTTGCCGCTCAGGCCCTCGAAAAGGCGGGAATCACGAGCGATCAACTCGCTGCCTTCATCCCTCATCAGGCAAACATGCGCATCATTGACGAGTTCGCAAAGCAGCTCAAACTGCCGGAATCTGTGGTCATTGCCCGCGATATTGCCACAACCGGCAACACGTCGGCCGCCTCGATTCCGTTGGCTAGCCACAAATTGCTTTCCGAACACCCCGAATTGAGTGGCGGCCTTGCCCTTCAAATTGGCTTCGGTGCGGGTCTCGTTTTTGGCGCCCAGGTCATCGTTCTTCCGTAACACCTACCCCGTTTATCGACCAACAGCCCAGTAAACTAGGCCACGGTCAAAAAAATAACCATAACAAGGAGATAAAAAATGGCACTGTCCACCGAAGAGGTACTCGCAGGTCTTGCTGAGCTCGTCAACGACGAAACTGGCATTGCGACCGACACGGTTGAGCTGGACAAGTCGTTCACGGACGACCTCGACATCGACTCAATCTCGATGATGACAATCGTCGTCAACGCTGAAGAGAAGTTCGACGTGAAGATCCCCGACGAAGAGGTCAAGAACCTCAAGACCGTTGGCGATGCTGTCGCGTTCATCACCTCGGCTTCAGCCTAAGGATTCTTTGTCCGGGGGGTGGTTTGTAGCGCCTTCGTTCAGCCTCCCCCCGTTCAGTTTCCATTCGTAACGCCAACAGGAAGACCTTGTCATGAGCTCGAAGAGAATTGTCGTCACCGGAATCGGTGCCACCTCCCCCCTCGCCGGAACCGCCCCAGAAACATGGGCAGCGCTTCTTGCCGGAATATCAGGAGCCTCGACACTCGAGCAAGACTGGGTTGAGCTTTACGACATCCCTGTAACTTTTGCGGCCCAAGCGGCAGTTCCTGCTGCGGATATCCTTCAGCGCATCGAAACAAAGCGTCTCGATCCCTCAAGCCAATTTGCCCTCATCGCCGGCCGTGAGGCCTGGGCCGACGCCGGCAGTCCCGAGGTCGACCCCGGTCGTCTGGCAGTTGACTGGGCGACAGGCATCGGTGGCGTCTGGACGCTCCTGGATGCGTGGGACACTCTTCGCGAAAAGGGTCCCCGCCGCGTTCTCCCCATGACCGTTCCCATGCTGATGCCCAATGGCCCAGCGGCGGCAATCGGAATGGATCTGCACGCGCGTGCTGGCGTGCGTACGGTTGTCTCTGCGTGTGCTTCCAGCACTGAGGCAATTGCCAACGCCTACGACCACCTCATGGCCGGTTACGCCGACGTCATCGTCACCGGTGGATCGGAAGCTGCCATCCACCCCATGCCCATCGCGTCGTTTGCTGCCATGCAGGCCCTCTCTAAGCGCAACGACGACCCCGCGACGGCATCTCGTCCCTACGATGTGACCCGCGACGGCTTCGTGCTCGGTGAAGGTGCTGCCGCTCTCGTCTTAGAGACGGAAGAGCATGCCCTCGCCCGTGGCGCACGCATCTACGCCGAGGTCGTTGGTGGTTCTGTCACGTCAGACGCGTACCACATCACGGCACCAGATCCCGAGGGATCCGCCGCAGCTCGCGCAATGCTGTCGGCCATCGATCAGGCTGGCGCCTCCATCAACGACGTCATCCACATCAACGCTCACGCGACATCCACCCCGGTCGGAGACATCGCTGAATACAACGCCCTGAGACGCGTTTTCGGTTCACATCTCGACAACATTGCCGTTTCTGCCACTAAGGCTTCAACGGGCCACCTTCTCGGTGGTGCCGGTGCCATCGAGGCCATGTTCACCGTCCTGGCGCTGCACCACCGCCTGGCTCCCCCCACAATCAACCTCACGAGCCAAGACCCAGAGATCCCTCTCGACGTTGTCACAAGCCCCCGGGAGCTCCCGGCCGGTGACTTACTGGCTATCAGCAACTCCTTTGGCTTCGGTGGCCACAACGCCGTCGTCGCCTTCCGCAGCTATCACTAGGCGTAACGAGCAATCAGTCGACGAGCAGTAACCAGTAGCAACGAACAGAAACAGCCAACCTCGATAAATCCTAGGTTGGCTGTTTCTTTTGCGACTTCACCTAGGCGCTAGGCTGACCCTTGCTCCTTGACCGTCGCACACGTGTAATGACGAAGGTGCCAGCGGCAATGAGCAGCAGAAGAATCACGAGCCAGACAATCCAGGCCTGTGCGAATCCCGTTGGGTCATTCGTTGTCGAGGATGAAGTCCCCGCCACAGCCGTCGGAGCATTCGAAGCGGCGGGGCTCGCCAGCGTCATGGCAACAACCTGGTTAGTTCCGGAGGTTTGGCCTACAAATACGAGGTGATGGTCTCCGTTACCCAAGGAAGACAAATCCGCATTCGTCATGCGAAAAACACCTCCAATAACAGGGTACGTTCCAATGTAGGTTGGGCTCGAAAGACCCCACACGTCAACCCATTGATCCCCATTTGTGGCGTCCCACGGCACACTCGCTGTCAAGGGCGTGCCTGCGTCAAAACGACCACTGCTGTCGGCTTGGGAGGTACTCGCGATTGTGAGAACCTGGGAGATCGGCGGAGGAGTGGCACCGCCATTCGCTGCGCCGTAACGCGTGAGTAGTTCGCTCGTTGTCCCTCCGACTTCAGCGAGCACTCGAGCCTCCGTCGTTGGAGCCGGCGGTGGTGTGGTGATTGTCGGAGCAGTTGCCGTGGGTGTCGATGGGGCAGGTGGACCCACTACTAGTGGAGGCCTGGCAATCACGATGACCGGGGGCTCAATAACGGATATGCCCGGAACAGTGGGTGGATCCACCGGAGGGTCAACGGGAGGAATGACGTTCGTGAAATGGAATGTCTGACCAAGGATTGTGAAGTCTTGAATCCGGTAGTCGTACGAATAGTCTCGCCCTAGATTCGGGCCAAAAGACACGACACTAAAGTCACCGAAATTATCGAGCAAAACAGCCGGGGTCACGCCTGTGGTGAGGAATCTCGGGCTCGCCAACTCACTCGTTTTGACGCCGTCAACGTAGTAATACATGTCCGTGTTTGCAAACCAGTTAGCAGTAACTAAGTTTCGAGAGCCCGTTCCTGCTGTGGCTGTGTTGGTTATTGTCACGCGGGCGTATTTATTCGTATCCGGATTTAGCTTTTCCAGCTGGATTTGAAGACCAACTCCAAAGCTGGGGTGTCCTCCGGGCTGAAGAGTTTGATCCCAGCTGAGAGGTTGCGCAAAAACAGTCGCCAGCTTCGGGCTCTGTAAGTCGATTGTGGGATAGCCGCCGCTGCCGAGGTAATACTGAAACCGAATTTTGGTGGGTGCCGAGGAGGTTGTGACGCTCAAGTTGAGTCCGAGCTCATTAATTGCGGCGCTTCCTAAAGGTTTGTTCTCGATATCGAGAGCCCACTTTGTCCCGGTGGGGGGCTTTTCGTTGAATAGTGGAGATCCGACAGCATCCCAGCCCGTTCGACTCTGACTCACATTATCGAGCGAGAGGTCCTCAGGGTAGACGTTGATGACAGAGGGAGATCCTGTTTCAGCCCGAAGAATTGTTGCGGACGCGGGGATTGCCGACGCCGAAAGAGCGACGACCATGATGCCGGTAAATCCGACGCTGAAGAAAGATAGCCTTGTGGGTCTGTGTGAATTATGGATTTTGGTCGCGTCCGTTTCGTATGATTTTCACTCAAGAGCCAAAGCTCCAGACTCACACACAAAAGGACGGACGACAATACGATCCGAGACCTAAAACACTTGATGGACGGGATGGCCTACACAGGACGAGAAACGAGCAACGAACCACGTGGCTTCCGTGAAAAGTGACTAGCCGACTTGATGCAGCCAAGTGACGGTTGCGTCGTCACTCGCGTGCCTGAAGGCGTCGAGCTCTGCATCCCACTCTGAGCCCAGAAGCGAGGCGAGCTGGGCGTGAAGGGCGTTAGCGTCGGGACCGGCGCCCTCCATGGCAACCCGAAGACGGTTCTCGTTAATGACCATGTTGCCCAGCGCATCCGTCTGAGAATGGAAGATACCCAGCGACGGCGTGTGACACCAGCGGCCTCCGTCACCACCACTGCTCGCATCTTCAGTAATCTCGTAACGAAGATGGGTCCAGCCGCGCAAAGCGGAGGCCATCGCTGCGCCAGAACCAATCGGTCCCTCCCACAGATACTCCGTGCGTTGCGATCCTTCAAGAATGGGCTGGGGGTTCCAACTGAACGTGATCCCACGCCCCAAGACACGACTAATAGCCCACTCAACGTGTGGGCTTAACGCTCGTGGTGCTGAATGTACGTAAAGCACACCCATCGACACTGCCGTCATTTCATCATCCATTTCTCTTTAGGTGCGTCTTCCCCAACGACCTAAACGGATGTGTCCTGCGACAATAATCTATTCTCTTATGCAGTTAGTGTGCCACAGGACCCCAATTACCCGCAATATTGCAACTGTGACGTCAGCGAACTCTCAGCCTGCCCTCTACTGAGTAGAGTGATTTTATGGCGGTGAAAGAAGCCCTGCTGGGCATCCTGACGCTGGGGCCGGCTTACGGCTCGCAGCTACATTCCGAGTTGTGCTCACGGGCCCCCCATCGCGCGCGAACAAACGTGGGACAGATTTATGGCACCCTCGAGCGCCTCTCCGTGGCGGGGATGGTATTCCGCGCCGGAGAGACGTCTGACGGGCTTCCCCTCTATGCCTTGACGGCTGAGGGTGTGTCTGCAGCGGAATCATGGTTACGAGCAGATTCTGTTCTTACGCTCACGGAGTGGCCAGAACTTCTCGACCACATCTTGATCGCCCGCTCGCTGAGTGACGACACACTCGAGTCAGTAGTGGGCGTCTATGAACAGATCCTCACGGAAGACAGCCCCGTGCGCGACAGGCGTTCAGGACCGTCCGTGAAAATCAGTGCGGCGGCCAACGATCACTTTAGGAATGCAGCTCTAGCGTGGCTAGGCGATGTTCGGAGAGATTTAAGCATTCGGCGAAGCAATACTCAGACTGGGACAGTCTTTGCGCGAGATGACTCTGGGGAGATAACAGTTCCCCACGGTTACCTCATCACCCGGCCCAAACGAGGACGTCCAGCGCTCGTTAAAGAGTGACGACACCCAGCTAGTGAAGAAGCTGGCCGTCTTTGGCGAGAACGTTCTTCTCCCCCGCCGTGACGGCGAAGGGGAATCGGTTTTGCGCGGGCGGCATGGGGCAATTGAAGTTGTAGCTGAAGGCACACGGAGGAAGGAAGGCACGATTGAAGTCCAACGTAATCGTGCCATCCGGGTTTGGCGCCACCATCAAGAAGCGGCCAACGCTATACGTAGAAACATCACTTGTCGCGTCTGAAAAAACAATCATCAAGGCGCGACCTTCCTTGAAACCAGCAGGGTTGTATTCCACACCCTCGAACGAAAACTTAATGTCGCCCGGAATGATCTTGTCGCGTGCAGCGCCTTCATCTTTGAGGTGGCTCACTCCCAGTGAACGCCCGCCTTCAACCGGCGTGAAAGAGCCCGTTATGACCCAGTCAGGATTGTAATCAAAGGCATCAATCGTGCCAAATTTCTGAAGGTCGTCGCTGTTGGCATCCCAGACCCTGAGTGCGTAGGCGTCATCTTCACCATGAATAACCGTGGCCGTTTTGCCATCAGCAAAGGTAATGCTCGACGCGCTCTCGCTATCCCGACCGGTGACAACAACGCTGCCCACAACGCTCTCACCGTCGACCGATATCCCGTCGGAGGCACTGGCCGTGAGTTCGATGCCCTTTTCGGTCTTAGCCCGTGCAGCCCACAAGCCGGCTATCCCCCACACCGTCTCACGTTCACCGGGAGTGCCATAAAACCACTGAGTGTTGACAAGGGCCAGGCTTCCCTGAGGAAGTAGCGACATCTCGTGACGTCGGGCACGAAAAATGGCGTGTGCCTCGAGAGGGCTAGGGGTGGTTGGAGGGGCCGTTGCAGAGGTGTCAGTCACACGTTAATTGTAGGGCGGACGGGACTTGAACCCGTGACCGGACGATTATGAGTCGTGTGCTCTAACCAGCTGAGCTACCGCCCCGTACGAGGTAAGTCTATTGCCCCGCCGCGCCGGGCCTAGAAACCGACAAGCGGCGACGAGTAGTGCTCAGGAGCTCATGATTTCTGGATCAGGGTCGACGACTTCTTCACCACGGTACAGCGCCTCAAAGGTGTCGAGAGTGCGGGTGATGTCGTGCCCACGGATGTATTGAAGCGAGCTGTTCTTCATCGCCTCACGCGTGGCCTGAGGCATTGTCAGGACGCGTTCCAACTTTTCCGCCAGTTCATCGACGTCACCAGGGGCAAAGAGGAACCCATTCTCGCCATCGTGAATGAGATGCGGAAGCGCCATGGCATTTGCTCCAACGATGGGAAGACCCGACGCCATTGCCTCCATCGTGGCGATGGATTGGAGCTCGGCTATCGATGGCATCGCAAAGACCTTTGCCGCTGACAGCCTCTCTTTCAACTGTGCCTCGGTGAGGTAGCCCGCAAACGAAACCCGATCCTTGATGCCCAGGACAGACGCGAGGTTCTTCAAGTTGTTGAGCTGATCTCCCCCACCCACGATGTCGAGCGTGGCGTCAAGGCTGAGGGGTATTTTTGCGAAAGCCTTCAGCAGTACATCCAACTTCTTTTCTCCCGTGATGCGACCGACAAAAATAATCTTGTTGGCAACATCCGGAGAAAAGTTTGGCGTGTAATGGTGGGCATTAATGCCACACGAAATTGCATGCACTCCGCTGAGCTGGGTGTACTCCTCCAGAAAATCAGCAGCGCGCCGAGTAGGCGTAGTGACGGACTCTGCTCGACCAAAGGTACGGCGGGCGGCTTTCCACGCCAGACGGATAGCAAAATCCTGAAAAGCTTGCGGCAGGAGTGTAAATTCCAGCAAGTTCTCGGGCATGAAGTGATTCGTGCCGATAATGCGGATGCCGCGCTTCTGGGCCTCTGATGACAATGCCCCACCAACGATAATGTGCGACTGAAAGTGCACGACGTCAGGTTTTACGATGTCGAGAATACGACGCGAATTCGCCCGCACCTGCCAGGGAAGAGCAAACCGCAACCAGTCGTGCGGATACCAGCGCCAACTCTTCAGGCGATGGACCGTCATGGGCTGACCCTCATGAACTTCCGTCCACGTTCCGTGCTTGCGCCCAGCGGCAGGAGCTACGACGTGCACGTTGTGACCACGTTCGACGAGCCCGGCAGCCAGTCGTTCCGCAAACTTTGCGGCCCCATTAACGTCAGGACCGAACGTGTCGCACCCGATGAGAACCGTCAAAGGTTTGTTGACGGTCGGGGTGTTTTCTCGTCCCCCAGCAGGAGTGACAGAAGCCTTTGACACACAAATCCTTTGTTTTGAAAGGACACGAAGCCCCCGACACAACCGTTATCGGCTGACGATACTTCTATTTTACGGATGAACGACGATGCGTACGTGATTTGACCGTCGATGTGAACTCTTTGGTCGCGGCTGCAATCTCGTGCGCCGTATGCGGATGGTACCGCGCCAGCATAAAGACGCCGATAACAGCAACGACACCGGCGGCAATGAAGGAAAGAATGGCCCACCCCGGTGCTTGCTGTGCTTCACCCAGAATGACGATACCGATCGTGACAGCAACAATGGGGTCAATAACGGTCAAGCCGGCGATGACGAGATCTGGGGGGCCCGAGGAGTAGGCGTTTTGAACGAAGAAAGCTCCCAACACGGTGGCCAGGATGAGAGCCAGGAGACACAACCACGTCAAGACATCTGTGGCACCGTCAAGAATGCGTGAGATAACAACTTTTGCGAGCGTCGCGACGAAGCCATACAAGATTCCCGCACCCACGATGTAAAACAGGGCCGACGCTTTGGCTCGAAAGAGCCAGAACACAACCGCGAAGATCACAAGGACAACAGCCAAGATAATCAGGATCTCCGATAGTTCCGCGATCGTAATCGGCGCACTCACTGCGGTGAAAGAGGCAATCGCGACGAATACCCCGATACCCCCCACACACAATGTGACAGCCAGCATCGATTTCTTGTTCAGATGAGTCTTGCTCACTCGAGAATTAATGATGGAGGTCAGAACGAGGGCAACGGCCCCGATTGGTTGAACAACGATGAGGGGAGAAAAACCGAGACTGACAAGTTGAAAAACGATGGCGAAGCCGAGCATGACGGAACCAAAAACCCACGATGGTCGCTGAAAGAGCAACACAATTTGCCGAAAGTTCAATCCAGACTGTTCCAGCCCGCCGGATGCCGAACCAACTTTTCCGACGCCGCGGTGCTGCATTTGGGCACCAATAGACATGAAAACCGCGCCAACCAAGGCGAAAGGAATTCCAATCAGTTGCCGAGGATTAAACGAAATCGCAGCCGTCAGCTGTGAAAGATCCTCCATAGACATAGGTGAGAGGTTACCGTGTCGCGTGCCCAATAAGCTGGAGGCATGGCCGTTCGCCCCATCGTAATTTCAGGTTCCCCCGTTTTGCATACCCCTGCGGCACGCGTCGACTCTTTCGACGCAGACCTCGCGCACCTGATCGAGGACATGCTTGACACCATGGATGCTGCCCCCGGTGTGGGACTTGCTGCACCCCAAATTGGTGTGTCACTGCAAATCTTTGTCTATGACTATCCCGATGATGCCGGAAATCCACGACGCGGCGTCGCCGTGAATCCTGAAATCTTTGTCTCTCCACTCGAAATTCGTGACGCGACCGAAGAGGACGAGGAAGGCTGCCTCTCTTTTCCAGGAGAGCGGTTTGCTCTTGTTCGCGGAGCCAAAACGATCGTGCGCGCTTTCGACGCCCATGGGGTTCGCTTCGAAATCGAATGCGAAGGCTGGTTTGCTCGCATCATGCAACACGAGTACGACCATTTGCTGGGGTACCTGTACATCGACCGACTTGATTTTGCAGAGGCCAAGCTCGCGGCAAAGACCGAACGCAAGCGCGGTTGGGGCAAGCCCGGACTGTCGTGGATGCCCGGGATCGATAATCTCGAAGACTAGCCGTCGAACAATTTAAGCCATCAGGCCAAAATTGCGCAGGAGAACTGCGACGACGCCCGCAATGAGCACCACCACCACATACGGCACTCGTAACGCGAAGAGGCCGGCGGCAATCAGAACGGCGGGGATTCGCGCATCCACAACAAGGGATTGCCCCACTCCCAGAGTCTGAACCGCCACCAGTGCGGCCAACATAGCCACGGTCAGAAGATTGGCGATTCTTGTGGGCGTGGGACGCGCCAAGAGTGTGGCGGGAACAAGGTATCCGATGAGCTTGATGGCAAAGACGCCAAACGACGCGAGTAAGACGACAGCCCACAGACTCATCATGATTCCTCCGCCAAATGCATTCCCATGACGTCACCGGGATCGCTGGTGTCATCGGGCTGCCCGACCGGATCGGCGCGGTGGAACCAATTCGTGAAACCAACGACAACGGCCACCACCGCCGCCGCCAAGACCGGAACGCCCGGAGGGGCGACAGGAATCAGGAGTGTCGCTACGACGGCCGCGAGAGCCGCCACGACAGCCGCTTGGAGCTGACGAAGGCGCGGCCATAAGAGGCCGACAAAGGCGGCAGCCGCAACGGCATCCAGCCCCAGTTTGCTGACATCGCCCAACAGATTTCCGACAAGCGCTCCCATGAGTGTCGTCAGGTTCCACCCGATGTAGACGGCAAGGCCCGTTGCCCAGAACCCGACACGTTGGGCGTGCATTGAGGACTGATTGACGGAAACGGCCGTTGATTCGTCGATGGTGAGTTGGGCTGCAGCGATCCGCTTCATCCAGGAACCACGAATGATGGGGGCGATCCGTAACGAATAAATTCCGTTACGCAAACCCAAAAATGTGCTGGTGGCTATGGCTGCCGGCCCAGCAGAAACTCCACCGGAGGCCAAAATTCCCACCACGGCGAACTGCGAGCCTCCAGAGAACATGAAGAGGGACAGGACACAGGTTTGCCAAATCGTGAGTCCTGCCGCGACACTCAGCGCGCCAAAAGAGAAACCATAAGCGGCCGTGGCTGTTCCCACGGCTAGCCCAGCCCGCAAAGCACCCTTTGACTCGAAAGACATCGCCATATCGGGCCCCTCTTCCACGCTTGGGAGAAGTAAAAACCCCCTAACCGTGGAGGGCTAGGGGGTTCGCTCCCCGACATGGACTCGAACCATGAACCTACGCATTAACAGTGCGTTGCTCTGCCAATTGAGCTATCGGGGATTGCGCTTTAGGCGTTCCTACTTTAGCACTGCCGGAGGGAGCCAACGTAACCGAGACACCTCAGTACCCCAATTTTTCATCAACGACACCAAGAAA
>CANEXL010000054.1 GCA_947443745.1 Microbacteriaceae bacterium
AGTGCGATGAACGCAACGAGCCATACCCAAACTGGAATGAAGGGAATGATGCCATTCATTGCGAGCCCGGCAGCTAAATACAACAGCGCGGGAATGAGGATGTAGTCGAGCAGAATCATCCAGCCACCAACAAAGCCGACGGGACGAGCAATACCGCGCCCCGCGTACGTGTAGACCGAGCCGGACATGGGGAAGGCCTGAGACATTTGGGCGTAAGAGTTTGCCGACAGCAACATTGCTGCCAAAGCAATGATGTACACCAGGGGTGGCATGCCGCCGGATGCTTGGAATACGCCACCGAAAATGGCGAAGGGTGCGATGGGCACCATGAAGATGAGGCCGTAAACGACGAGGTCGGTGAAGGAGAGGGTTCTCTTCAGTTCTTGGGTGTAACCGAATTGCTCGATTCCGGAAGCTTCAGCGCTTGCGGAATTGTGAGCGGGAGGAGTGTTCGTCACTGAAAACCTTTCTGGTTGACAAAATAAATTTCATTGCAGGAAACTCCCAGAATCTAGCACATGCAATGTATCCATTTTGTTTCCGACGAGAGTCTGAGGGATTTTTCGCGAGAGACGCGTCCGATCCCGACTTCTCACGCGGAGAATGACGAGCGCACAAAGTAAGCTTGGGTCTCGTGTCTGCCCCTACTGAAATCACCGAATCTGCCGTAAATGCTGCTGTCAGCGAGGCGCTCGCCGGCATTGCCGCGGCCGCCGATTCCGCTGCGCTGAAGGCCGTACGAACCGCTCACCTCGGTGAGACCTCGCCGCTGTCGCAGCTGAATGCGTTGATGCGCTCGGTCGCCCCCGAAGCCAAGGCCGAAGCCGGCAAGTTGATGGGCCAGGCCAAGGGGCAGGTCGCCGCAGCTTTTGCCAGCCGCGAAGAAGAGATTCTCGTTGTCGAGCAACACGCCCAGCTTGCCGTCGAAAGTGTGGACGTCACGGCGGCTGCGAGCCGCTGGAGCGCCGGAGCGCGGCATCCGCTGATGTTATTGCAAGAGAGCATTTGCGATGCCTTCGTCGGCATGGGCTGGGAAATCTCCGAAGGGCCCGAGCTGGAGAGCGAGTGGTTCAACTTCGACGCGCTGAACTTCGACGAAGATCACCCCGCACGCGCCATGCAAGACACCTTCTTTGTGGAGCCCGCCGACGCGCACCTCGTTCTTCGCACCCATACCTCGCCCGTGCAGGTTCGCACCATGCTCGAGCGCGAGGTACCCATCTACATTTTGGCTCCCGGTCGCGTGTACCGCACCGATGAGCTGGACGCCACCCACACACCCGTCTTCACCCAGTTCGAGGGTCTCGCCATTGACAAGGGCCTGACGATGGCTCACTTGCGGGGAACACTCGAGCACGCGGCGCGTCTCATGTTCGGCGAGGGTGCCAAGATTCGCCTGCGCCCCAACTACTTCCCGTTCACCGAGCCCAGCGCCGAACTTGACGTGTGGCACCCCACCTTTGTGGGCGGCGCGCGCTGGATCGAGTGGGGCGGCTGCGGCATGATCAACCCGAACGTCTTGCGTTCGGCAGGAATCGACCCCGAGGTCTACTCGGGCTTTGCTTTTGGCATGGGTGTGGAACGCACGCTCATGTTCCGTAACGAGGTCGGCGACATGCACGACATGGTCGAGGGCGACGTTCGCTTCAGCCAACAGTTTGGAATGGTTGTCTGATGCGCATCCCGTTGAGTTGGCTTGCCGAGTACGTTGATCTCGCGCCCGGAACCACGCCCGAACAGGTTCACGAGGCCTTAGTAAAGGTCGGCTTTGAAGAAGAAGATCTGCACGATTTCGCTCTGAGCGGCCCCATTGTGGTGGGCGAAGTTCTTTCTTTTGACGAGGAACCCCAGAGCAACGGCAAGACCATTCGTTGGTGTCAGGTTCGCGTTGCGGCCGATGGTCAGACGGCAGCCGATGGCGGGGATGCGGTGCACGGCATTGTCTGCGGTGCCGGAAACTTCTTCGTCGGTGACAAGGTCGTCGTGACCCTGCCCGGTTCGGTGCTCCCTGGCCCGTTCCCTATTGCGGCGCGCAAGACCTATGGCCACGTGTCCGACGGCATGATGGCATCCGCCAAAGAGCTGGGGCTCGGCGAAGGTCACGATGGCATTGTTCGCTTGGCTGAAATGGGACTGGATCCCGACGTCGGCTCCGATGCGCTCGAGCTTCTCGGCCTCAACGATGCCGCTGTCGAAATCAACGTGACTCCCGACCGTGGCTACGCGTTCTCCATTCGTGGCGTTGCGCGTGAGTACGCTCATTCCACGGGAGCAGCTTTCCGCGACCCCGCCGTACACTTGCCCGCCACCGGTGCCGCCCCCGTGGCCACCACGTTTGGCACCGAGTTTCCCGTGGCCGTTGTCGATGACGCGCCCATTCGTGGGCGGGTCGGAGCATCCGTTTTCGTAACCCGCATCGTTCGCGGCGTGGATGCCACCAAGCCCACACCGCCCTGGATGGTTGCCCGTCTCAAGCTGGCCGGCGTGCGTTCGATCTCGCTCATCGTGGACATCACGAACTACGTCATGTTTGAGCTCGGCCAGCCCCTTCATGGCTACGACCTCGACACCCTCACTGGTGGCATCGTGGTGCGCCGCGCAACCGCGGGCGAGAAGATCACCACCCTCGATAACCAGGTGCGCACCCTGAGTGCCGAAGACCTGCTCATCACCGACGGTTCGGGCCCCATTGGTTTGGCTGGCGTCATGGGTGGTGCCACGACCGAGATAACGGATGCGACCCGCAACGTCCTCATTGAGGCCGCCAACTTTGACCCCGTATCCATTGCCCGTTCCGCACGCCGTCATAAGCTTCCCTCCGAAGCCTCGCGTCGCTTCGAGCGCGGTGTCGACCCCGCGGTTGCCGCCGTTGCCGCCGGTCGGGTTGCTCAACTTCTCGTGGATCTCGCCGGAGGAACGATCGACGACGCCGGTTCCGTTCTGAACACCGCGCCATCCGCATCCGCCATCGAACTCCCTGCAGGATTCGTCTCGGGTCTCATCGGTTATGAATACACGGACGAAGAAATTAGCTCCTCGCTGACCGAAATCGGTGCGACGCTGGTGGCATCGGCTTCTGACTCGGTATCGGTGTCGGCTTCGGGTTCCGGACAGTCGCTCTCCGTGACACCGCCGTCTTGGCGTCCCGACCTCACCGACAAATGGACCCTGGCCGAGGAGGTTGCCCGCATTGTCGGCTACGACCTCATTCCGGCGGTTCTGCCCGTTGCTCCTCCCGGCCGCGGTTACACCGTTGCCCAGCAGGTGCGTCGTCGTGTGAGCGAGACCCTCGCGGCAACCGGTCACACTGAAATCTTGAGCTACCCGTTCCTCGACGAGGGCACCAACAACACCTTTGGCGACGCCGTTGCGGTGAGCATCCCTCAGGTCACTCTCGTCAACCCCCTCGATAGCGAGCAGGGCAACATGCGCACCTCGCTGCTGCCCGGGTTGCTGGCCACGGCCGCGCGCAACCGCTCGCGTGGACTTACGAGCGTGTCGCTGTTTGAAACCGGTCTCGTGTTCTTGCCCGCAGCCGGGGTCACCTACGGTCACGGCCTCCTCGCGGGTGCCGTTCGCCCGACTCCCGAGCAGGAGGCTGCGCTTCACGCTGCTATTCCGCCTCAGCCGCGCTTCGTTTCCGGTGTGCTCATCGGCGATGCTCTCGAGCGTCAGCCGGGTCAGAAGCCGGTTGCCTTTGACTGGCAAGATGCGCTGGCGACCGTTCAGCAGATTGCGTTAGCCGCGGGCGTTGCGCTTGTGGTTCGGCAGGGTGCGCACAAGGCATTCCACCCCGGTCGCACAGCCGAGATTCTCGTGGCCGGCGTGAACGGTGTCGCAACGGATGAGGTAGTTGGCTTTGCTGGCGAGCTCTTGCCTTCGCTCACCGAGGAGTTCCACCTTCCCCGCGTGGCCGCCGCTTTCGAGATCAACCTCGACTCCATCATCGCTCACGCTGGTGTTCCCCAACGTGCTCATGACATCCAGACCATGCCGGCCGCCACCCAAGACTTGAGCTTGGTTGTTGTCTCAAGCATTCCCGCAACGGATGTTCTGGCAGTCGTCATCGAGGGCGCCGGAGCTCTGCTCGAAGATGCACGTCTTGTCGATGTCTACGAGGGTGCCGGTGTAGTCGAGGGTTCTCGTTCGCTGACGTTCGCGTTGCGATTCAGAGCAACCGATCGAACGCTGACCGCTGCTGAGGCCACCGCGTCGAAGGACGCCGGAGTTGCTCTCGCCGCTTCCCGCTTCGGAGCCACAATCCGCGAATAACGGTTGCGGGCGGGAGTAGCATCGAGCGCATGAACGGTGAACAATCAGCCACGCGTCCATCGCGGCGCCCGCGCTGGTTGAGTCGCAACGTGTGGACACTGTCGTGGGTGTCGTTTTTGCAGGATGCGGCGAGCGAAATGCTCTACCCGATCATGCCCATCTTCTTGTATAGCGTTCTGGGAGCCCCGGCCGCGGTCGTCGGAATCATCGAGGGTGTCGCCGAGGGCACTGCCGCAACGACCAAACTGTTCAGCGATCAGATCAACCGGTTTATGCCCCGCAAGGTCGCCGTTGTTCTCGGCTATGCCGGGGCGGCGCTGGGCAAGGTCATCATCGCCCTGTCCTTCTCGTGGCCTTTCGTCCTGCTGGGGCGGGTGACGGATCGCTTCGGCAAAGGGTTGCGATCGGCACCGCGGGACACCATTCTGTTTCTGGGCACCGAGCGCAGCGAACGGGGAAGAGTTCTTGGTTTCCATCGCACGGCCGACACCCTCGGCGCCGTCGTTGGCCCCGCAATCGCGCTTGTGCTGCTGGGTTTCTTCGATGAAAACCTGCGCATCATTCTGTGGATCGCCGTCATCCCGGCGGTCATCTCGCCTTTCCTGGTCCTTTTGGTCAAGGACAAAGAGGACCGCCCTCGACGCACGAAGCCATCCTCAATTCCTGCCGGTTCTGCCGTCTCAGAGAAACTCGCGGGCCCCCTTCCGGCACCCTTAGCCCGTCTCATAGGGGTGCTCAGTGTTTTTGCGTTGGCTAATTTTCCGGATGCCCTGATCCTCTTGCATCTCAGCCTCCAAGGCTTCTCTGTCACCTCCGTGGTCGGGGCCTACTTGATCTTCAACATCTCCTATGCCCTGCTCAGCTTTCCGGCCGGTGCCCTGGCGGATCGTTTTCCTCCCCAATATGTCTATGCGCTGGGGCTCGCGTGCTTCGCCATTGCCTATGGCGGGCTAGCTTTCACCTCTGAACCTGCCATCGCCATCGCGCTCGTCATTGTCTACGGCGGCTTTGCCGCGGTCAACGATACGGTGGGCAAGTCGTGGGCTTCCAAACTCGCTCCCGAACACCAGCAGTTGCAGGCTCAGGCGCGCCTTCAGGGCTTCGCTGGCTTCGCCATCCTGCTCGCCTCCATCTGGGCCGGGCTCCTCTGGAGCGCGGGTCCCGGCGATGGAATCATCCCGTTGGGGATCTCGGCCGCCGTCGCCATCGTCGCCGGCATCTACATTGCGGTGTTTACGCCGCGTTCGAAGGCGTGAGGAGCCGTCGCACCGCTAGATTTGAGTCATGACTTTCTCGGTTGCCGTTGCTGGTGCCTCTGGCTATGCCGGCGGCGAGGTGTTGCGCTTGCTCGCCGCCCACCCCGAGTTTGAGGTGCGCACGGTCACGGCGCATTCCAACGCGGGCCAGCGACTGATTGATGTGCAACCGCACCTGCGCAGCTTCGGTGACATTGTGCTGCAGGACACCACCGCCGAGAATCTTGCCGGTCACGACGTCGTCTTTTTGGCGCTCCCGCATGGCGCATCAGCACCCCTCGCCGTTCACCTGAGCCAGGACACCCTCGTCGTTGATTGCGGTGCCGATCATCGCCTCGATGACCCGCAGGACTGGGATGCCTTTTACAGTGGCGATCACACCCCTTCGTGGGCGTATGGAATCCCCGAGCTTCCCTTAGCTAATGACGGAACCCAGCGCGACAACCTGCGCGGGGTCAAGCGCATTGCGGCCCCCGGTTGCAACGCCTCCGCCGTCTCCCTCGCAATTGCTCCCGGAATTCGGGCCGATCTCATCGAATCCACGGACATCATCTCTGTCCTGAGCGTCGGTCCTTCGGGAGCCGGCAAGAGCCTGAAGGTTGACCTTCTCGCCAGCGAGCTCATGGGCTCGGCCAGTGCGTATGCCGTTGGTGGAATACACCGCCACACCCCCGAGATTGCCCAGAACCTTCGTAAAGCCGGCGCCCATGAGGTCTCGGTCTCGATGACGCCCGTTCTCGTGCCCATGGCGCGTGGAATTCTGGCGACCTCATCCGCTCGCATCAAAGAAGGTGTCACACTCGAGCAGTTGCACGCTGCCTGGAGTGCCGCCTACGAAAACGAGCCGTTCGTTCAGGTGTTGCCACTGGGCCAATTCCCGCGCACGGCCGACACCCTCGGCGCAAACACGTGCCTCATCGGTCTCGCGCTCGACGTTCCGGTCGGTCGCGTCGTGGTCGTCAGCGCCCTCGATAACCTCGTCAAGGGAACGGCCGGTGCTGCCATCCAATCCGCCAATATCGCTCTCGGTATTCCCGAGGCAACAGGGCTCCCCGTCAATGGAGTCGCCCCGTGATCGTCGTCCTTCTTGCGAAAAGAGTCCCAAAATGAGTGTCACCGCCGCCGCCGGATTTCTCGCCGCTGGAGTCGCCTGCGGGCTGAAATCCACGGGCAAGAAAGACCTCGCTCTGGTTCAAAACCGTGGGCCCCTCAAAAACGTCGCCTCTGTCTTCACGAGCAACCGTTGCAAGGCAAACCCCGTTCTGTGGAGCCAGCAGGTCATGGCCGATGGCATCGCGGATGCGATCGTGCTGAACTCCGGCGGAGCGAACTGCTACACGGGCGCACGCGGATTCCAGACCACGCATGCCACGGCCGAAGCCGTCGCCGAACGCCTTTCCATTTCTGCGGGTGACGTTCTGGTCTGCTCCACCGGCCTGATCGGCGAACAGCTCGATCTCGATAAACTGAAGACCGGCGTCTGGGATGCAGGCCTCGAAATTCTGACCGGCGGGGCAACCTCCGCGCAGGCTGGCCTTGATGCCGCCCACGCCATCATGACCACCGACTCCGTGCCCAAGCTGTCGGTTCGAACCGTGTCCGCGCTCACTGTTGATGGCGCGGACTACACCATCGGTGGAATGGCAAAGGGTGCCGGAATGCTCGCCCCCGGCCTCGCCACCATGCTCGTCGTCATCACGACCGATGCCGTTCTCTCCAGCGCCCACCTCGATGCCGCGCTTCGCCAGGCCACCCGCGTCACCTTTGATCGCCTCGACTCCGACGGCTGCATGTCCACCAACGACACGGTGACGCTTATGGCCTCCGGGGCATCCGGTCATGAACCCACTCTTGATGACTTCACCGCGCAACTCACGGCGCTGTGCCAAGACCTGGCATTGCAGTTGCAGGCGGATGCCGAAGGCTCCAGCCACGACATCGCCATCACCGTTACCGGTGCCGTGAGTGAAGACGAAGCGGTGGAGGTTGCCCGCGCCGTCTCCCGCAGCAACCTCTTCAAGGCAGCCATGTTCGGCAACGATCCCAACTGGGGTCGCGTGCTGGCCGCCGTGGGAACAACACAGGCAACCTTCGACCCCTATAACGTGGACGTCGCCTTCAACGGAGTGAAGCTCTGCATTGCCGGAGAACCGGGGGAGTCCCGCGACCTCGTCGACCTCTCGCCCCGCGCCGTCGATGTTGTCATCGATATTAAGGCCGGCCCGGCATCCGCCACCATCTGGACCAACGACCTCACGCACGACTACGTGCACGAAAACAGCGCGTACGCGAGCTAATCGCGCTCGCCATCCCGAAAGCACCTCATGACTGAAATTCGCACCGATGAAGACGCCGCCGCCGCGGTAAAAGCCGCGACGCTGATTGAGTCCCTCACGTGGCTGAAGAAGTTTCGCGACGAGATCATCGTGGTCAAGTTCGGCGGCAACGCCATGGTGAGCGAAGAACTCACCCGCGCGTTCGCCGAAGACATGGTCTACCTGCGCACCGTCGGCATCAAGCCCGTCGTCGTGCACGGCGGTGGACCGCAAATCTCCAAGATGCTCGACCGGCTCGGCATCGAAAGCGAGTTTCGTGGGGGATACCGGGTAACCAGCCCCGAAGCCATGGATGTTGTGCGTATGGTGCTCACCGGCCAAGTCAGTCGTGACCTGGTGGGGCACATGAACGAGCACGGCCCGCTGGCCGCGGGAATCTCGGGCGAAGATGCCGGACTGTTCGTAGGGGAGCGCCGCGGCGTTCTCATCGATGGCGAAATGGTCGACCTCGGCTTGGTCGGCGATGTCGTGGGCGTCGACCCGGATGCCGTGCACGCCCTGATTGACGCCGGCCGTATCCCCGTTGTCTCCTCCATTGCTCCCGACAAAGACACCCCCGGGCAGTCCCTGAATGTCAACGCGGATGCCGCTGCCGCAGCGCTCGCCGTCGCCCTCGGTGCCGCCAAACTCGTGATTCTCACCGATGTGCAGGGGCTCTACAGTGACTGGCCCAACCGTGACTCGCTGGTCTCGATGATTACCGCCTCGGAGCTGGAGACGCTTCTCCCCACTCTCGAGTCGGGCATGATCCCCAAGATGAGCGCGTGTCTCGAAGCCGTTCGTGGGGGAGTAGCCAAGGCCGCCATCATTGACGGGCGCATCCCGCACTCGATCCTTCTCGAAATCTTCACGCAGTCCGGCAGCGGAACCGAAGTCGTCCCCGACTAGCACTTCTTCGCTGGCGAACGCTGTCGCGGGTGCTAAGCGCAGTCGTTCTAGACTTACCCTTTAGCCCTGGCCGACACCGCGGCCCAAGCCCCAAAAAACTCGTGCCCCAGAAAGCAGTAATTATGACCCGGCATTTTCTTCGCGATGACGACATCACGCCCGCCGAGCAATCCGAGATTCTCGACCTTGCCGCGCGCCTGAAAGCCGACCGTTGGAGCGAACGCCCCCTGGCCGGCCCGCAGACGGTTGCCGTCATCTTCGACAAGACCTCCACGCGCACCCGCGTCTCCTTTGCCGTCGGCATCGCAGATCTCGGTGGGGTGCCGCTCATCATCTCCACGGCCGACAGCCAACTCAACAGTAAAGAGAGTGCTTCCGACACGGCACGCGTGCTCGAACGTCAGGTTGCCGCCATCGTCTGGCGTACCTTCGCTCAGAGTGGCCTCGAAGAGATTTCGCACGGAACCACTGTCCCGGTCGTCAACGCGCTGTCCGATGATTTCCACCCCTGCCAGCTACTCGCCGACCTCCTCACCATCCGCGAGCACAAGGGCGCCTTGGCGGGGCTAACGGTTGCCTTCCTTGGCGACGGCCGCTCCAACATGGCGCAGTCCTACCTGCTGGCGTGCGCCACCGCGGGCATGCACGTTCGCATCGGTGCCCCCGTTGGCTACCACCCCACCGATGAGGTTGTTGCGGATGCCGTGCGCATCGCTGCGGTCACGGGCGGTTCCGCATCCGTCACCACCTTCGCGGCCGACGCCGTTGAAGGCGCCGATGTTGTCGTTACCGACACGTGGGTGTCCATGGGAAAAGAGAACGAAAAGGCCGAGCGCGTCGCCGTCTTCGGTTCCTATCAAGTGGATGCGGCACTCATGGCACACGCCAAGCCCGATGCCGCGTTTATGCACTGTCTTCCTGCCGAACGTGGCTATGAAGTATCCGCGGATGTTATCGATGGACCCCAAAGCATCATCTGGGACGAAGCCGAAAACCGCACGCACGCGCAGAAGGCTCTTCTCGTCTGGCTCCTGCGCCACAGCGCCTAGAATTAGCACAAATACTTTGTAAGGAGCTTCATGTCTGATCGCGTCGTTCTCGCCTATTCCGGTGGCCTCGATACCTCTGTGGGTATCGGCTGGCTCAAAGATGCCACCGGCAAAGAGGTCGTGGCCATGGCCATTGACGTTGGTCAAGAGGGCGAAGACATGGAGGACATCCGTCAGCGTGCCCTCGATTGTGGTGCCGTCGAAGCTGTTGTTATCGACGCGCGTGACGAGTTCGCCAATGACTACATCGTTCCCGCTATCAAGGCCAACGGGCTGTACCAGAAGCGCTACCCGCTGGTGTCGGCACTCAGCCGCCCCATCATTGCGAAGTACTTGGCCCAAACAGCCAAAGAGCTCGGTGCCGATTCCATCGCACACGGATGCACGGGAATGGGAAACGACCAGGTACGTTTCGAGGCTGCTGTGGCGGCACTCGCTCCCGACCTTCTCTGCATTGCGCCCATTCGCGACCTCGCGCTCACGCGTGACAAGGCTCTCGAATACGCGGCCAAGCACAACCTTCCTATTGCGCAGAGCAAGAAGAGCCCCTACTCCGTTGACCAGAACGTCTGGGGTCGCGCGGTAGAGACCGGCTTCTTGGAAGACCCGTGGAACGCTCCCATCGAGGACATCTACACGTACACGGCTGATCCTTCGGTTCCTCGCGAGGCTACCGAAATCACCATCACTTTCACGCAGGGCGTGCCCACGGCGATTGACGGCAAGGCTGTCACGCCGTTGCAGGCTGTCGTACTGCTGAACAAGCTTGCCGGCGCCCAGGGCGTTGGCCGCATCGACATGGTCGAAGACCGTCTCGTCGGCATCAAGAGCCGTGAGGTCTACGAATCTCCTGCCGGCATCACGTTGATCAATGCTCACGAAGAGCTCGAGAACCTCACCATCGAGCGCGACTTGGCACGCTACAAGCGTCGCGTCGAAGCTGAGTGGGCCGAGCTGGTCTACGACGGCCTCTGGTTCTCTGGCCTCAAGCGTTCACTGGACGTCTTCATCAACGACACCCAGAAGTACGTGTCGGGTGAGGTTCGCGTCAAGCTGCACGGTGGCCAGGCTGTCATCACGGGGCGCCGCTCCGACCAGAGCCTGTACGACTTCGATTTGGCCACCTACGACACCGGCGGAACGTTCGACCAGTCACAGGCCAAGGGCTTCATCGAGATCTGGTCGCTCCCCAGCAAGATCTCGGCCCGCCGCGATCAGGCAACTCAAGCTAAGTAGACCCCTTTATGAACGCACCCACCTCTGGCGACGGCGACGTAACGCATGGCGAAAGCGCGCTCGATGGCACCGTGCACGACGACAGCACATCGCGCGCGTCCGAAGCGGGCGCACTCTGGGGCGGCCGTTTCACGAGTGGTCCGTCACCGGAGTTGCTCGCGCTGAGCAAGTCCACGCACTTTGACTGGGTTCTCGCCGAATATGACATCAACGGATCCCGAGCGCACGCCACCGCACTGGCAGCTGCCGGGTATCTCACGCAGGCCGAGCTGACCATCATGCTCGACTCGCTCGAGACGTTGCGCGAGCAATTGCGCAGCGGCTATTTTGTGTCTCTGGAATCCGACGAGGATGTGCACTCTGCCCTCGAGCGCGGACTCATTGCCATTTCTGGTGTCGAGGTGGGTGGCAAGCTTCGCGCGGGCCGCAGTCGCAACGACCAGATTGCAACCCTCATCCGGTTGTACCTGTTGGATCACGCCCGCATCATCGGTCACGATGTCATCGATCTGATCGATGCCTTGGCAGCTCAGGCGGCAGCGCATCCGCACGCCATCATGCCCGGCCGCACCCACCTGCAGCACGCCCAGCCGGTTCTGCTTGCGCATCACCTCCTGGCACACGCGTGGCCGCTGGTGCGCGACCTCGAGCGTTTGCGCGACTGGAGCATTCGGGCAGCGACGTCGCCCTATGGTTCCGGCGCACTTGCCGGCAGCTCGCTCGGGCTCGACCCTCAGCTCGTTGCCGACGAACTCGGCCTCTCGGGCCCTACGGAAAACTCGATAGACGCCACGGCGAGCCGTGATGTTGTCGCCGAGTTCGCCTTCGTCACCTCTCTCATTGGCATCAACCTGTCGCGTCAGGCCGAAGAGATCATCATGTGGGCGACCCGCGAATTCGGTTTTGTCACGCTGCACGACGGGTACTCCACGGGGTCCTCGATCATGCCGCAGAAGAAGAATCCCGACATCGCCGAGCTCGCTCGCGGAAAGTCCGGGCGCCTCATCGGCAACCTTGCCGGACTGCTGGCCACGCTGAAGGGTCTGCCTCTCGCGTACAACCGTGATCTGCAAGAAGACAAAGAACCCGTCTTCGACTCGGTCACCACCCTCGAGGTCCTGATCCCCGCCTTCACAGGCATGGTTGCAACCCTCACCTACAACACCGACCGCATGGCGGAGTTGGCCCCTCAGGGCTTCTCTCTGGCCACGGATGTTGCGGAGTGGCTGGTCAAGCAAGGCGTCGCCTTCAGGGAT
>CANEXL010000055.1 GCA_947443745.1 Microbacteriaceae bacterium
GACCGTCACGACAAACCCGTCGGGCACGGGCAAGCCGGCCGATACGAGTTCCCCGAGGCTCGCGCACTTTCCACCCACGCTGGGGCGGTCGGCGGCAACGAGTTGCCCGAATTTCTTTGTGTAATTACCCATTGTTCTTTTTCCTTAGTTCGAGACAGGAGTCTCGTTGAGGATGGTCACGGTTCCGGCATCGCCATCCACGCGGATGAGCATGCCCGTCTTGATCGTTGTGGTGCCGAATCCGGTTCCCACGACGGCAGGCAAGCCGTACTCACGCGACACAATGGCGGCGTGGCACATGATGCCACCGATGTCAGAGACAGCAGCACGGATGCGCCCAAACACGGGCGTCCAGCTGGGGCTCGTCACGGGAGCAACGAGAATCTCGCCCTCTTGCACTGTGTCGAGCTCATCGGGGCGCAAGACCACGCGGGCGAGACCTTCGGCCACACCGGGAGAGGCTGCGAAGCCACCCAGCTCGGTCTTGCTCGCGCCACCCTCTTGGGCGGTGAGCCAACGCTCGACCGTCTCCGGAGTGATGCCCCACAGCATGATTGTCAGAGGTTCGCTGACGTCCTTGGGCACGGGACCGAGTGCGGGTGGTGGGTTCCACGCCGATAGGGCCTCATAGATTTCCTTGCGACGCTTGATGACGGCTGGCCAGTAGAAGCCGCCCTGGGGGGATCCACCGGAAGCCCACGCAACCTGAAGGTCAATGACCGCTTCGACAACTTCGGCACGGCGCAAGAAGAAGATGTCGTTCTGGTCTTCCCAGAAGCCCCACTCTACAAAGCGCTGACCGAACTCGCGAACCTTGTTCCAGAATTCAGTAAGGAACCAGTGTTCAATGTAGAAGTTGTGATTCTCCACGTAAGGAAACACGGTGCGCGACAGGCCAAGGGCCTCATCGAAGGAGGCAACATCTTCCTCATCGAGCAGACCGCGGTAGTGAGTGACAAGTTCGTCGCGCTCGGTCTGAAGCTTCTCGATGGGGCGCGAGAGGTCATCCCCCTTGCGCAGACGGTGAATGTAGTCGCCAATACCCTGGATGGGCATGGACATGTCATCGATCCAGCTGCGGTGCGAGTGGTACATGCCACTGCCATTGGAGAAGTAGAACCACGGGTTCTTGGCCTCATCCAGCGCTGCGAGCCACTCTTTTCCGGCGGCGGAACCGCCAAGGCCGGCGATGAGGTCGGCCTCGTTTTTGGCGGTGAAGATAACATCGCTGACGCCGAGCTTCTCTGCGAGACGGGCTAATTTGCGGAGCTCGTCATCGGGCTTGAACAGGAGCACGTCGACGCCGGAGACCATGCGGGAAATCGTCTGGTCCTGGAGCTCGGGAAAGTGCTGCTTGCACAGCAGGAGGAACTGGAGGTAGGCCGCGTAGCCGAGGTTCAAGAACTCCGAGTGCAGGGTCCAAATCTGGTCGCCAGCCGCAATGAGGGCGAAGTAGTTCTCCAGCAGGCGGTTGGCCTGAGTCGCGCCGCGGGTCTTCGTCACGAATTCGAGGGGCTCGAATTCGGTCATCAGAGGAACCTCAATGTTCTTGACCGCTGAAATGGCGTTCTTGACGCGAACTTCCCAGTCGGCATAGAGGTCGTTCCAGTTTTGGAAATAGTGGCCGGCACGCGGGCCGAATTCTTCGGCGCGACGCTGAAGTTCTTCGCCTTCGGGGCTGGGGAGTGCGCTCATGTACGTGTAGCCGTTGACGACGCGAACGTCGAGACCCTTCGCGGGGGGCAAGGCGTAGATGCGGGTGTTCGTTACGCCGGTACCGGCGAACGCGCAGTCGATGGTGATCTGGTCGAAGGGGTACGAGACCTCGGGAAAGTGGAGGGAGTTTCTAAACCAGGTCTTGGCGCCGTCTTCTTCGCGGCGGCCATCAATGAACAGGTTGTGGTACGCGTAGAGGTCTTTCCATCCCTCGGCACCGGCGGGAGTTTCCACCTCATAGGGATCGGGAAAGCTTCGCTCTGCCTTAGGGGTCGTTGTGTTTTCGTGGCCGGACATGCCTGCTCCTTTTTATCTTCTTTGATGAAGGGCGTCTATGAATAGTGTCGTGCGTGTGACAACATAGTACAACGAGATTTTTCATTCAGTGAAAAGAAATATTGAGAATTTAGGTGCGGTGAATGAACAACGCTGTTGTTTACCCGAAAAATACGTCAAAGTCCGTCACAGCGCGGGCCTTGGCTGTTCTCGGCGCGTTCACCGTCGCGGAGCCCTCTCTCACTCTCAGCCACTTGGCGCGCATCGCGGGGCTTCCCATTGCCACCGTTTTTCGCCTTGCGGCCGAGTTGGAAGAAGGCGGGTTTCTTGACCGTGATGACGCCGGGCGCTACAGCTTGGGCGTGAAACTGTGGGAGATGGGGTTGCTCACTCCCGTGCATGGCCACCTTCGCGAAATCGCAATGCCGTTTCTGCTCAACCTGCAGTACGACTGCCGCGAGATCGTTCAATTAGCGGTTCGCGATGGCGTGGATGCTATTTACGTGGAGAAGCTCACGAGCGAAGAATCCGTTCCCGTTCAAAGCCGCATTGGTGCCCGCATTCCCTTGCATGCCACGGGTGTGGGCAAAACTCTGCTGGCCTATAGCCCCGAATCCTTCATCGAGGTCGTCCTGGAGATGCAGCTGCCCCGGTATACCGAAGACACTCTCACCAACAAAAGGGCCCTCGCCAAGGACTTGGCCGCAATCAAGGCCCAGGGCTTTGCGCGGAGCCACCAAGAGTATTTGATGGGCTCGACATCTGTCGCCGCCCCTGTTTTGGTCAATGGCGTCATTCGGGCCTCCATTGGAATTGTGAATTACACGGCGCGAGAAGACCTCGATACCTGCGTTCCCGCGTTGCTTCATGCGGCGACGGGTCTCGGCAAGCGACTCGAAGAAATCGAGTCCTAACGCTCATGAGCGATAAAGCTTTTCACTCAGCGAAAATAGAGGGATTCATGCACAACTTTGAAATGGGCGCACTGTTGCGTCCAGCGCCGCCCAAGAGTGAGTGGACCCAGTCGCGCATGGGGCGGTTCTTGACCCGTGTGGAGCAGGAGACGGGGCAGACGTTTTCCGACTACGAACAGGCGTGGCAGTGGTCCATCGACAACCTCGAAGACTTCTGGACCCGCATCTGGAACGAGTTTGAGATCATCACGCACGCGCCCTACACGGCGGTCCTCGAGGCTCCCGTCTCGGGCAATGATGCAATGCCGGGCGCGCGGTGGTTTCCGGGTGCGCGCCTGAACTTCGGCGAACACATGGTTCGTGCCATCCGCCAGCAGGGTGAGGCAATCGTGCTCACCTCTCGAAGCCAGACCAACGGCAGTAGTGAGTGGAGTGGACATCGTCTCCTCGACGAGATTGCTCGCATCCAGAAGGGTCTCGTATCGCAGGGTGTCGGCACCGGTGACCGGGTTGTCGGATACCTTCCCAACATTCCCGAGACGGTTGCCGCCTACATTGCCACGGTGTCGCTCGGGGCAATCTGGTGTTCGGTTCCCCCCGAGATGGGGCCACAAAGCGTGCTGGATCGCATTGCTCAACTCGATCCCTCCCTCATTATTTCCATCGATGGCTACACGTGGGGGGCGAAGAAGATCTCCCGGTCCGCCGAACTGGCGCGCATCCGTGCCGAGCTGCCCACAATGACCTCCGTCCTGCTTCCCTACGCTGACCCTGAGTGCGAGATTCCCGCCGGGGCGCTCTCCTACGCGGAGTTCACGGGGGCTGACGCCAATGGCGTTGCAACCCAGGCTGGCTCAGCGGTCAGCGGTGACGACATCACCTTCGCGGCGGTCGCGTTCGAGCATCCGTTGGTCATCTTGTTTTCCTCCGGCACCACCGGCAAGCCCAAAGCAATTGTGCACTGCCACGGCGGCATCCTCATTGAACACTTCAAAGTCATCGGCCTCCAGTTCGATCTTTCTCCAGGGGAGAAGACGTTCTGGTTCACGACCACCGGCTGGATGGTGTGGACACTGAGCATTTCGACCCTGCTGGTGGGGGGCGGTCTGGTCCTCATGGATGGCGATCCCAACTGGCCAGCGCTCGACGGTGAGTGGTCGCAGTGGGCCATTGTGGCCGAGACAAAGGCGACCTACATGGTAACGGGATCGGCCTACTTGGGCGCCTGCGCGCATGCCGGGCTGACTCCCGGAAAGACCTGGGATCTGCGTAACGTGCGGGAGATTCAGTGCTCCGGTTCACCTCTGGCAGCGGATGTCGCAGGCTGGGTCTACGCCGAGGTCAACCCCGATCTTCTACTGGCCCCCACTTCTGGCGGCACCGACATTTGTTCAGGATTCTTGGGTGGTGGCCCCCTCACGGGCGTGTATGCCGGAGAGATGGCCTGTCGACCGTTGGGCGTCGCCGTTGATTCGTGGGACGAGGCAGGTCATTCCATCGCGGGCGCCGCCGGCGAATTGGTCTGCACCAAGCCGATGCCCTCGATGCCCGTCTTCTTCTGGGGTGACACGAACAACGAGCGTTACCTCGCCAGCTACTTCGATACCTACCCCGGCATCTGGCGTCACGGTGACTGGCTCGTTCGAACGCCACGCGACACGTGGGTCATCACCGGCCGCTCCGATGCCACGCTGAATCGCGGCGGAGTTCGCCTGGGAACGGCGGAGTTCTACGCCATCCTGGATCCCCTTCCCGGCGTCAGCGACAGCATGGTGCTGCACTTCGAAGACGAGGGCGGAATGGGCAAGCTCGTCCTGCTGGTCGCTCCGCGCAAGGGCGGTATAACGGGGGAGTTGGCCGCTGACGAACTGGCCGCGTTGGAGAAAACTCTGCGAACGACAATCCGCACGGAGCTCTCACCGCGGCACGTACCCGACTTTGTGGTCTTCGTGCCCAGCATCCCGCGAACCTCCACCGGGAAACGTCTGGAAATACCGCTCAAACGCATCATTTCGGGTGCCGTGAGCGGTACCGTCATTGATGTGGGCGCCCTCGCTCACCCCGAACATCTCGACACCATCGTAGAGAGCGTGCGGGCGGTCCTGAAAGGCGCCTAGAGAGCAATGCTCCAGCAACGCAGCGGGCCCAGCATCCTTCATATCGACATGGATGCATTCTTCGCCTCCGTCGAATTGCTGGATCACCCCGAGTTCGTCGGGCTGCCGGCCGTTGTAGCCCACAACTCGGCTCGAGGGGTCGTCACGAGCGCCACCTATGAGGCGCGAGCCCTGGGAATCCGCAGCGCAATGGGTCTGTCGATGGCTCGGCGACTGTGCCCGACGGTGATAGTGCTCGAGCCGCATCGTGCCCTGTACACAAAGTATTCCGCCATGGTGATGGCTATCTTTCGCGACTTCACCCCGCTGGTGGAGCCGCTGTCAATCGATGAGGCGTTCCTAGATGTCAGCGGTTCTCTACGTCTGCTCGGCACGCCGCTGAAAATCGCTACCGAGATTCGTCGTCGCGTGCTGGCCGAGACAGGGCTCACCTGCTCTGTCGGTATCGCGAGCACCAAGTTCATGGCCAAGCTGGCGTCCACGAAATCAAAACCCAACGGTCTGCTGGTGGTGGAGCCCGAAGACGCGCTGGCTTTCCTGCATCCGTTGCCTATCAATGCCCTGTGGGGTGTGGGGGCCAAGACCGCCGAGGTATTGAAGCGACGGGGGCTGCACACCGTTGGAGAAGTGGCGGACACTCCCGTCACATCTCTCATCTCTGCCCTGGGGGAGTCGGCCGGCCGTCACCTGCACGAGCTGGCCTGGGGCCGGGATCCCCGAAAAGTCAGCACCGAGCGTGTCGAGAAAAGCATCGGGCGTGAACATACCTTTGAAACGGATGTGCGCGACGACGTTGCCCTCAAAGCGGCCCTGCTGGATCAGGCCACCCGGGTCGCGGCAGGCTTGCGCAAAGCTGGGCTCGAGGCGCGCACCGTCGGACTGAAAATAACGTTCTCCGACTTCACATCGTTGACCCGCAGTCGCACCCTCAGTGACGCCACGAGCATCGGCCGCGAGATCCACCGCACCGTCGTTGAGCTGCTCGATGAGCTGAAGCTGGGTGGGCGTTCCGTGCGACTGGTCGGCGTTCGGGCCTCGGCGTTGGTCGAGGAAGGCGGGCAAGCTTTCACCCTGTGGGATGACGAGGATGACGCGTGGCGCGATGCCGAAATCGCCGTCGACCAGGTAACCGAAAAGTTTGGTCGTAACGCGGTTGTCCCGGCCTCGTTGATGCGTACAATGGAGGAAACACGGGAGTCCGGTATACCGGGCTGAGAGGAAAGTTTCTAACTTTCGACCGTCGAACCTGATCTGGATCATGCCAGCGCAGGGAGGCATCCTTCTCACGATAATCCCGTGCCCTCTATTCACATTTATGAAAGGGGCACGAAAGTGCACGCAACGATCAATAAAGAAACACCGTCCACAATCTCCGCTTCACCGCGTCTGGGAGCAACGCCCTCGCGTTATCGCTGGCGTGTCGTCGACATTGTCGTCGCCAGCGTCATTGGTGTCGCCTCTGGCGTCATCTTCTGGGCGTGGGGATTGGCTTACGGTCCGTTAGACGCGATTCTGTCTGTCACTCCTGGACTGAGTGCTCTCCTCGGCGGAGGCTGGTTGTTCGCCGCCGTCCTCGGTGGCCTCATCGTGCGCAAGCCTGGTGCCGCGCTGTTCACCGAGTTTGTCGCTGCCATCGTCTCGGCGCTCATCGGCAGCCAGTGGGGCTTCGGCGCACTCATGTCTGGTCTCATCCAAGGTCTCGGCGCGGAGATTGTCTTCGCACTGTTCCTGTACTCGAGCTGGCGCCTGTATGTCGGTGTTCTCGCCGGTGCCGGTGCGGGTCTCGCCATGTCCATCAATGACCTAATCGTCTGGTACCCGGGGGTCGACGCCGTGTTCCAAACCACCTATGTTGTCTGCGGCATCATTTCTGGGGCCGTTATCGCCGGCCTCTTGCCCGTCTTTGCGGTTCGCGGGCTTGCTCGTGCCGGGGCGTTGTCGCGCTTCGCCGCGGGGCGCCAAAACGTGGTGGCAGAAAGTCGATAACGCTGTCTCCGCGTCACCCATGACGCCCAATACCGCCTCCACCGCGGGTGCTCACGTGAGTGCCCGCGGTTGGAGTTGGCGCTATGGGAGTCGTGCCCGCCCCACCTTTACCCACCTTGATCTCGAGATCCTCCCGGGCGAACGAGTTCTCTTGCTGGGGGCATCAGGATCGGGAAAGAGCACCCTTGCCGCGGGCCTTGCCGGCGTCTTGGGGGAGGACGAGGGCCACGAAAGGGGCCAGCTTCTGCTGGATGGTGTTTCCAGCCGTGCCGCTCGCGGCCGTGTTGGTCTGGTTCTGCAAGACCCCGAAAATCAAGTGATTCTGCATCGCATCGGTGATGACGTTGCATTCGGATGCGAAAACCTGGGCATCCCCCAGGCAGAAATCTGGCCCCGCGTCCGGCACGCGCTGGCCGCTGTCGGGCTCAATCTTCCGCTCGATCGTTCCACCTCTCAGCTTTCGGGCGGCCAAAAACAACGCCTGGCTCTCGCCGGCGTCTTGGCGATGCGCCCGGGGCTCATCGTGTTGGATGAGCCGACCGCCAATCTCGATCCCGCGGGGGTGCACGAAATCCGTGCCGCCGTCGAGGCTGTCGCCCGCGACACGGACGCGACCCTCGTCATCGTCGAACACCGCGTCGATGTCTGGTGGGATCTCGTGACGCGCGTGATCGTGTTGGACTCGGACGGCACCGTTCTTCGTGACGGGAGTCCGGCCGAGGTTCTCGAAGGCGCGCGAGACCGTCTCACGGATGCGGGGATTTGGCTCCCGGAACCGTCGGCACTTAATCTCATTGTGACCACGATTGCTTCCCGGCCACCACCCCCATTCGATTCCCCGCTTCTGCAGACCACCATGCTGGCCGTCGGTCACAGTGCGACGGCTCAGGCCGCCGCCTCGGATCTTTCCCTCGCTGTCCAGCCGGCCCAGGTTCATGCCATCGTCGGTCCCAACGGAGCGGGAAAGTCAACGCTCGCTCTGACTCTTGCGGGGCTTCTTGCCCCTCTGGCCGGCTCGGTGACCGCCGCCGACCGCCTCGCCGCCGGAACCCGTCATCCCGAGCCCCTCCGCTGGCGATCGCGCGAACTTCTCACCCGCATCGGCATGGTTTTTCAGTCACCCGAGCATCAGTTTTTGACCGGCACCGTTCGCGATGAGCTCTTGGTGGGGCCGCGCGCACTCAACCGCCGAGCAACCTCCCAGATCCAGGATGCCCATCACCGTCGCGCCGACGAACTCCTCGAACGACTCCACCTTTCCCACTTGTCCGGCGCTCATCCGTTCACTCTCTCGGGCGGCGAGAAACGGCGGCTTTCGGTGGCGACAGCCCTCGCGACCGCACCCCGCGTTCTTATTCTCGACGAGCCGACATTTGGTCAGGACGCCCGAACGTGGGCAGAACTCGTGGCACTCTTCGCCGAGCTGCGCAGTGAGGGTCACGCCCTCGTCACGGTGACGCACGACGAGCGCCTCGTCGCAGCCCTCGCTGATGTCACGACGTCCCTCGGGCGCGATCGTGGCCTGCCCCGCGCTGAAGAGGTCCTGTGATGAGCACGGAAATCCACTCCCCGTCGACAATGCTGAACAGCAACGGGCCTCTCGCCGCCGTCAACCCGCTCGCCAAGTTTGTCGCCGCCGCCGTCATTGGAGTCGTCCTCCTCCTCTCCCTCGACTGGGTCTCCGCGCTCATCGCTCTCGGTCTCGAGCTCCTGCTGCTTCCCTTCGTGGGCGTTGCCCCGCGAAAACTGTGGCGTATGCTCGCCCCGATCATCATTGCCGCACCCTTCGCCGGGCTCTCGACGCTGCTGTTCGGTCGAGCCGGGGGAGACCTTCTGTGGCAGGCCGGCCCGTGGCACATTACGACAGCATCCGTTTCACTCGCCATCGCCATAACATTGCGGGTTCTGGCCATTGGATTACCCGGAATCGTTCTCTTCGCCACCACTGATCCCACCGATTTAGCGGATGCCCTCGCGCAACTGTGGCGTCTGCCCTCACGTTTTGTTATCGGCGCGTTGGCGGCCGTTCGCATGGTGAGTCTGATGGCCGAAGATTGGCGCATGCTGTCCTTGGCGCGCCGGGCCAGGGGAGTCGGCGACGGTCAGGGGCCTCTCGCAGCGTTCACCCGCCTGTTCTCGCAAGGGTTTGCTCTGCTCGTGCTCTCCGTGCGCCGAGGAAGCGTGTTGGCAACCGCCATGGAGGCTCGCGCCTTCGGCAGCGACATTCCTCGAACGTGGGCGCGCACCTCGGTCTTTACCTCGCGTGACGCGGCGTTCGTCGGGGCCGGAGTTCTCCTTGCCGGTCTCGCCCTCGCGACGTCACTCCTGAGCGGAGCGTGGAACTTTGTCGTCTCCTAGCATCAGGGCCGCCGGCGATCACGACTCCGGTCAATTCAACGACGGGAAGAAACTCGACCGGGCTTCCGCTTTCGTTCCTCATCTGACCGAGGTCCTTGCACGGGTTAGCGCTGCCGGCGAAGCCCCGACCATTGTCATCGACGGTCCCAGTGGGGCGGGCAAGTCCACCGTGGCCGACTATCTGGCCCGTCACATCAAGCATGTTCAACTTCTTCGGCTCGATGACGTTTACCCCGGATGGAACGGCCTGGAAGCGGCCGCGATGGTGGCGGAGCACATTTTGGCCGAGCGTCATCTGGGAAGAGCCGCTTCGTGGCAGCGCTATGACTGGGGTCGAGGTGAACGCACGACGTGGCATGAGGTCAGTCCCCATCAACCTCTCATCATTGAAGGATGCGGATCGCTGAGCCAGGCAGCCCAGGACACGGCCGAGATTCGCGTCTGGGTGAGCGTGGCCGAGGAGATTCGCAAAGACCGGGCGCTGTCTCGGGGTGGCGAAGATTTTGAATCTCACTGGGACGAGTGGGATCAGCAGTTTGAGCTGCGAATGCGGCACGAAAACCCTGCGCGGTTCGCAAACATCATTTTGGCCGCGAACTAGTAGCGTTGACGCATGACTACTGCAGACCACGCTGACGTTTATTTCACGGCCGACTTCATCAACGGCCCTCTTGCCAACACTTCGGAGCGACGAGTCCTCGTTCGCGGAGCCCACGATGAGCGCCTCAGCATGGTTGCCCTTGTCGATGGCATGGAGTCAATTTTTCGCTATGTCGCCACCGGAACGAAAGAGGTGGCCGGCTCGTTGCACGTGCAGTACTCGTTTGATCTGCCCGATAGCGACACCTTTGTTTCCGAGGACGAGAACGAGTAGTCGGTCAGCTCTCGCGGGCAGGGCGCCACATCGTCGTAAATCGATGGCCTGATGGCACGGTAATTGTTGTGTATGGCTCGAAGCCAACGCTGGCGTACCGCGCGTCGTTCGCCGGGTTTGATGACTCGAGATAGGCCGGCATGCCGAGCGCATCGATGAGTGTCAAGCTTTGCGCGAGCAGCCCCATGCCAAGTCCTCGACCTCTGTGGTCGCTGTGGGTCGCCAGCAAGCTGAGGTAAAACGACGGCTCCGTTGGATGAGCCGCATCACAGGCCTCTCCAATGATCTGAATCTCATCGGCTCGCGCTCTGCCGACAATGCCTTCAAGGAAGGCGTCGTAGCCCGCGGTCTCAGCTTCGGTGAATTCCGTTGCGCCCGGCGGATACCAGACGGCAGCCGCTTCGCAGCCGCGCGTCACATGGGTCCAGGGATACCGCAGGGCCGCCGACGAAACGAAGAGATTCCAGAGTTGTGACGCAGGGACGGCCGGCGTCTCATGGTCTTCAAAAACCGGTCCCCACAGTGGATCGTTGAGGAACGCCGACGTGACAGTCGCAACAACGGCCTCGATGTCGCCCAACCCGGCGACACGGAAATCTGGTAACTCCGTTGACTCGGGGATGTTCGCGGTCGCCATGGTGTCCAGAGTAGTCTCCCCGATCGCTTGTCTCGACACCGCGCACAAAACAAAATCCCGAAACCATAAGGCTTCGGGATTTTGTATTTTCTTGGGGTGAGTAACGGGGCTTGAACCCGCGACCTCCGGGACCACAACCAGGCGCTCTACCAGCTGAGCTATACCCACCAAGAGTGTCGAAACGACAACTCCATAATCTTATTACACAGAAGCGGAGTGCTTTGTCACGATAGCGGTGGAAATCTTTCCCACCTCGTCGCTGGTGGGGCCGGGAGCCGCCACGAACAGGGCCGAACGGTAGTAATCCAGTTCACGAATGGACTCGAGAATGTCGGCCAAGGCGCGGTGCCCGCCGTCTTTCGTGGGGGAATTGAAATACACGCGGGGGAACCAGCGACGTGCCAGCTCTTTCATCGAAGAGACGTCGATGTTGCGATAGTGCAAGCGCTCGTTCAGCGTCGGCATGTATTTGGCAACGAACGCCCGGTCAGTGCCAATTGAGTTGCCCGACATCGGGGGCTTCTGACCCTCCGGAACGTGCTCGTTGATGTAGGCCAAGACCTGCGCCTCGGCATCCGCCAAAGAATGCCCATCGGCCAGCTCGGTGATGAGACCGGAGGAGGTATGCATGGCCGTCACAAACTCGCCCATGTTTGCTAGAGCAGCGTCACTGGGCTTGACCACAATGGTGAAACCGGGATGAACGGGGTTCAGCTCCGAGTCGGTTACCACGACCGCGACCTCAACGAGTTCGTCGATGGAAAGGTCTAGTCCGGTCATTTCGCAGTCGATCCACACAAGGCGATCTTCGATATTTGCCATTAGTGGAGTCTACCGAGGTGCGCTGACAGTGACCTCTGCGTTTCGCTTGAGGCGAGCTCGCAGGAGCTCAATGGGGAGCGGAAGTGAGGAGGCAATGACGAAGGAAATCACACAGAGTTCGATGTGCTCGCGCACGAAGGCCAGTTGGCCGAGCAGGAATCCGGCCAGCATGAGTCCAACGACCCACGCGAACCCGCCGATGGCATTCAGACCGACATAGCGGCGGGCCGGAAACCCGGTCATGCCGGCAAACATGGGAATCAGAGCGCGTAGCACCGGCACAAACCTGGCGAGAATGATGGCTCGGGCGCCATACGTTTCGAAGAAGTCACGAGCCTTGGCGAGGACTCGCGGGTTGAAGAAAAACGTGGGCCGACGTTCAAAAATGTGCGGCCCAACGCGGCGCCCCAGCCAGAATCCAACCTCTGAGCCGGCGAAGGCCGCGAGGAAGACCAGCAGCATCGCGAGCCAC
>CANEXL010000056.1 GCA_947443745.1 Microbacteriaceae bacterium
AACCCTAGGCGGTGGGTGCCGTCGGCTTCTCGGCCGCTGGCTTCTTCGCTGCAGGCTTGCGGGCTGCGGGCTTGGTCGCTGCCGGAATGGCAGGAGCTGCGGTCTCACCGGTTGCCGTCTTTGTGACAGCAGGCGTCTTGACGGCAGGAACCTTAGCAGCGGCTTTCTTGGCAACGGGCTTCGCCGTCACGGACTTCTGCGGAACAGCAACGGGAGGCAAATCTGACACCGGACGCATGTCGCTGGAGAGCCACTGGGGTCGCTGCGGGAGCTTGCGAACATCTGTGAAGATGGTTGCCAGCTGGTCGTGATCGAGCGTCTCATTTTCAAGAAGCTCCGTGGCGAGGCGGTCGAGAACGTGGCGGTTGTCGTTGATGACCTTCCACGCCTCGGTGTGCGCCGCATCAATCAGCAGGCGAACCTCATTGTCGATGCTCATCGCCAACTCGTCGGAGTAGTCGCGCGAGTGGCCCATGTCGCGGCCCATGAAGACCTCGCCGGAACCGCCGCCGAGCTTGACGGCACCGACGGTGGCACTCATGCCGTATTCGGTGACCATCTTGCGGGCGATGCTGGTGGCCTTCTCGATGTCGTTCGAGGCTCCCGTGGTGGGGTCGTGGAAGACGATTTCTTCGGCAACGCGGCCGCCCATGGCGTACGTGAGCTGATCGAGAAGTTCGTTACGCGTAATCGAATAGCGGTCCTCAAGGGGCAACACCATCGTGTAGCCGAGCGCGCGTCCACGGGGAAGAATCGTGACCTTCGTCACGGGGTCGGTGAAGTTCATGGCCGCAGCAGCGAGGGCATGGCCGCCCTCGTGGTAGGCCGTGATGAGCTTTTCTTTGTCGCGCATGACACGACTGCGACGCTGAGGACCGGCAATCACGCGGTCGATGGCCTCATCTAGGGCGCGGTTGTCAATGAGCTGGGCGTTGGAACGAGCGGTCAGCAAGGCTGCCTCGTTCAACACGTTCGCAAGGTCGGCACCGGTGAAGCCGGGGGTCTTGCGCGCGACAACCTCGAGATCAACGCTCGTGGCGAGGGGCTTGCCCTTGCCGTGAACCTCAAGAATCTGACGGCGGCCTTCGAGGTCGGGAGCATCCACTCCAATTTGGCGGTCAAAACGACCCGGGCGAAGCAAGGCGGGGTCAAGAATGTCGGGACGGTTGGTCGCCGCAATCATGATGACGTTTGCCTTGACATCGAAGCCGTCCATCTCGACCAGCATCTGGTTGAGGGTCTGCTCACGTTCGTCGTGGCCACCACCCATTCCAGCGCCACGGTGACGACCGACGGCATCAATCTCATCGATGAAGATGATGGCGGGAGCATTCTGCTTGGCCTGCTCGAAGAGGTCACGAACGCGGCTGGCGCCAACGCCGACAAACATTTCAACGAAGTCAGAACCGGAGATGGCGTAGAACGGAACGCCTGCCTCACCGGCAACAGCGCGGGCCAACAGGGTCTTACCCGTTCCCGGAGGGCCGTACAACAGCACGCCCTTCGGGATGCGGGCACCGACGGCCTGGAAGCGAGCGGGCTCGGTCAGGAAGTCTTTGATTTCTTTCAGTTCTTCGACGGCCTCATTGGCTCCGGCCACATCCGTAAAGAGAACCGTGGGGGTCTCTTTGGTGACGAGCTTGGCCTTGGACTTGCCGAACTGCATGACACCCTTGCCGCCACCTTGCATGGAGGACAGCATCCACCAGAAGAAAGCACCGATCAGCAGGATGGGGAGCAGGAAACCGAGGGTGGAGAGGAGCCAGTTATCTTTGGGGACTTCGTCGTTGAAGCCATCGGAGAGACTTGCCTTGGTGACGGCATCAACGACCTGCACGCCGCGGGGTGCGACATAGAAGAACTGCACCTGGGTGCCGTACTTGGCATCGGCCTGCGCCAGAGTGAGGTCAACGCGCTGGTCAACGTCAACAATGGTGGCGGTGGTGACCTTGCCGTCGTTCAAGAACTTGAGGCCCTGATCGGTGGTGACCTGCTGATAGCCCGACATGGTGATGAGGCTGGAACCGATCCAGACGGCGATAACCGCCAGGATGATGTAGAACAGCGGTCCGCGCAAAAGTTTCTTGAAATTCATGGTGACCTAAATCTATCGGTGTCCGAAGGGCAAACAACTGAGTGTTTGCCGAGGGCGGAATTGCTTACGCGTGGGGGTCTTCGCCGCCGTAGACGTGAGGTGACAGCACAGCGACGCCGCGGATGTTGCGGTAGTCCTCCGCGTAGTCGAGCCCATAGCCCACAACGAATTCATTCGGGATGTCGAAACCCAAGTATTTGACGTCAACGGGCTCTTTGACTGCTTCGGGTTTGCGCAGCATGGCGCAGACCTCAATGGAAGCTGGGCCGCGCGATTCAAGGTTGCCAATCAACCAGTTCAGGGTGAGGCCGGAGTCGATGATGTCTTCAACAATGAGCACGTGGCGCCCCGCGATTTCGGCGTCAAGGTCTTTTACGATGCGAACGACACCGGAGGACTGAGTGCTGGCACCGTAGGAGCTGACGGCCATGAAATCGATGTGGGCGTGAAACTTGAGCTCGCGAGCCAAGTCGCTGAGGACCATGACAGCGCCCTTGAGGACGGCGACAAGGAGGACATCTTTACCCTCGTAGTCGGCTTCAATCTGACGGGCCAGAACGGCCAAGCGCTGCTGCAGCTGCTCTTCGGTGTAGAGAACTTTTGTGATGTCGGCCTGTACGTCGCTGAGTTCCATGGGGGCCCTTATTCGTTGTCAGTTGGCACGAAGACAAGGCGGAAACCCTGTCTCTCAACTCTAATGCCCGGCACGTGAGCCGCGCCCTGACCATGCCAGTTCGTGACGAGCAGAGCAATGGCGGTGGTGTGCGCGCTCGTGAGACTCACGCCAAAAGCAGCCTGTGCCACAATGCGGATGACCCGAGTGTAAATGGCGCGCGGGGCATCGGCGAGCGCGTTGGCGTCAAGCGAAACCTCCGGGCCGGCGCCGGGCATAATCAGGCTCTGCATGGTGTCGTTCGCCAAAGAGTCGAGGGTAGCTGCATCTTCTCGCAGGTGCTCTGCCGTTCGCGCGAGGGCCTCGGCGATGCCCGGGCCCAATTCTTTTTCGAGCACCGGCATGACGGCATGGCGGATGCGCACCCGCGTGTATGTCGCGTCGAGGTTATGGGGGTCGTTCCAGGGTTCCAGGTCTTGGTCGGCGCACGCGGCTTCGGTCATGCTCCGGCGAATTCCGAGGAGTGGCCGCAGGTAGAAACCTGTCACCGGGCTCATACCGCCGATGCTGGTCGGGCCGGCGCCGCGGGTGAGGCCAAGCAACACTGTCTCGGCCTGATCGTCGAGAGTGTGACCGAGCAGAATTGCGGCGGCGTTCGTTTCGTCCCGAGCGAGGGCCAGCGCTGCGTAGCGTGCGGTGCGCGCATCGGCTTCGGGACCAGAGGCTGGCATAACTTCCACTGCACGGATGAGGACGGGGTCGAGCCCCAGCTCACGTGCCTGCGACGCCGCCCGCTCGGCAACGGCTGCCGAGTCCGCTTGCAGGTTGTGGTCAATGATGACGGCTCCCGCACGAAGACCGGCACGCGGTGCCTCGAACGCGGTGGCCGCGGCGAGGGCGAGCGAATCGGGCCCGCCGCTGAAGGCAACCAGAACCAGCGTCGAATCGGGGGCACCCTCAAAAATCTCGGTGAGCAACTCGCGCACGGCACGGCGCACGTCGGCCATGGCGGGAGTAAGACGGGGACGAATTGTGCTCATCCAGTAACGTTATTCCAGTTACCCTCACCGAAAAAGTTTGAAGGAGTTATTCCGTGGCCGCATATGACGTTGTTGTTGAAATCCCCAAGGGAAGCCGCAACAAGTACGAAGTTGACCACCTGACCGGTCGCGTCTACCTGGACCGCGTGCTGTTCACGTCGTTCGCGTACCCCACCGATTACGGCTATTTCGAGAACACGCTCGGCCTCGACGGCGACCCCGTTGACGCGCTTGTACTGCTCGAGTACCCCGTTTTCCCAGGTGTCGGTGTGAAGGTTCGCGCCGTCGGCGTTCTCAACATGAGCGACGAGGCTGGCTCCGATGCCAAGGTGGTCGTGGTTCCTCACAAGGATCCTCGTTGGGCCCACATTCAGGACATCACGGATGTTCCCGAGCAGACCCGCAAAGAGATCGAGCACTTCTTTGCTCGCTACAAGGACCTCGAGCCCGAGAAGTTTGTCACCATCGAAGGCTGGGGCAACGCCGCTGAAGCGGAGCAAATCATCATCGATGGTTTCGCTCGCCTCAAGGCCGAAGGTCACGCAGCCCACTAGAACGATGCTGGCCTCTGTGCCAGCCACAACAACAGCAATGGCCCCGACTCGTGAGAGCTGGGGCCATTGCTGTTGGTGAGAAAAACTAGCCCAGCTGAACTCCGCGGTCGAGCATGTAGGGATAGGGGTCGGTCGTTCCCCCGCCGATTCGAATTTCAAAGTGGGTGTGGCAACCGGTGGCAAGACCCGTCGCTCCAACGCGGGCAACAAGCTGACCGACGGTGACCCAGTCGCCCGTGCTCACGGCAAATCCGCCGTATTGAAGGTGGCCATAGGCCGAGGAGACTCCCCCGCCGTGGTTGATGACCAACAGGTTGCCATAGCCGCTGGCGCCACCGGCGTAGGTCACTGTTCCGCTGGAGGCGGCGTAGACGGGCGATCCGCATCCGGCCGCGAGGTCTGTGGCGTTATGGAAACTACCGGTCCAGCCAACGCCCGGGATGTAGAAGTTCGTGCGTGGCCCGTACGTGTCGCTGATGTACGCGTTCGGGACGGGATTGGTCCAGCCCGCATCGGAGATGGAAACGCCTCGAGTGGCTGCCTCGGCGGCGGCTGCGGCGGCGGCTTGCTGGCGGGCAATCAGCTCTAGGCGCGCGCGCTCGGCGACACCTGCCTCGTAGCCCGCGACTGTGGTTGCGGTCGTGTCTTGAAGAGCGGCCAACTGCGCGGTGAGGATCAGCGACTGGGACTGACTTTCGGCAAGTTTCGCATCGGCGGCCTTGCTGGCGTCCGTTGCCGCCTGCAAGGCTGCTTCAGAGGCAACCCGGAGTTTTTCTCGCTCGGTCTTTGCGATTTCTGCCTGATCTGACAGCGACTTCGCGTCGTTCTTTGCCGCGAGAGCAGTTTCGTAAATATTGCTGGAGCGCTCCACAAGCTTGGACATACTGCCCAGCTTGGCGAGAAGTTCATCCGCACCGGTCGACGATTTTTCCAACAGCAAGTTCATGCTGAGGTCACTGCCCCCGGAGCGATACAACTGCGCCGCAAGTCTCCCCGCCTGAGTCGTCGCCTGATCTGCTTTGGCTTGGCTGTCGGCCGCCTGCTTCTCGAGTTGCTGCGAGCGCTGATCCGCCTCATCGAATTTGGCTTGGGCGTCGAGAAATTCACCACCGCGTTGCTCGGCCAAAGCTTGAGCAGCCACCACCTCAGATTGGAGGGACACAATGAGACTTTGAATATTTGCTACTTGAGCATTTTTTGCAGATTCATTTGATTTGGCGTTCTGGACGTCGTCCCAGGAGGGGTAGTCCACGGCGTAGGCAGGGGACGCAATGGCCACACCGACAGCCAACGCGAGAGCCGAGAATGCCGCCACAGCCCACTGAACACGGGGGTTTCGCAGAGACAACGCGGGCGCGCTGCGCGTTCCTAAGTTTCTACTCATGCGAATGCTCCTAGCGTTCTTCAGGCACGGACCTCTTGACCATAACAAGGGAATTGGCTGACAGCGAGGACGCCAAGCCGAAAGTCGGGCGTTTTGGATTCGCGCATTCGCGTTTTTTTCTCTAAGCTCAACTCTCGGTAGTCAACATTTCAGTCGACTTCTCGGCCCCATCGTTTAGCGGCCTAGGACGGCGCCCTTTCACGGCGTTAACACGGGTTCGAATCCCGTTGGGGTCACCGGGATAGTAGACTGAAATAGCTCCAAAAAGTAAGGCCCTGTAGCGCAGTTGGTTAGCGTGCCGCCCTGTCACGGCGGAGGTCGCGGGTTCAAGTCCCGTCAGGGTCGCAAAGTAAATGCCCTTCCGAAAGGAAGGGTTTTTTACCTAGGCGGCGAGTAATTGTTGTCTGGCTCTGTAGCTCAGTTGGTAGAGCGTCCGACTGAAAATCGAAAGGTCACCGGTTCAATCCCGGTCGGAGCCACAAAAACCCCCGGAATTCCGGGGGTTTTTTTGTGCGCGGATTCCGCCTACGGGGTGGCGGTCACCGTTGCAGTGTTGTCGCGGCTGAAGGCCGTGACATTTGCGACGAAGCGTTGCTCCGTCAGAACGTCAATCTTGCGGATGGTCAGGTATCCGACGACGGAGTGCCAGACGGCGAAGATTTCAATACCGAGGGACAGCATCCCCAGCGGTTCGAACCAGTTGCCGATATCTCCCGTGGCACCCGGCATTCCGACCGTGCGATTCACGACGAACCCCACGAGAACGGCGCTTGAAAGCGCGGCAGAGGCGAGGTAGTCCAGGCGTGATCCGCGCACGGTCAATCGTTCGATGAGGACTGCAGCCACGGCGATGATGGCAATGTAACCAAGAGCCAGGTAGAAGGTCTCTTCCCACTTACCGGGGAGATCCATGATGTGAACTCCGGCGAGAGCAAAAAGTCCGAGAATGACGGCGCTGCGTCGGTTGTGAAGGTGGGCTTTCAGGGCATCGAGAGTGTCGAGAGTTAGGGGCATGAACAGCACACTGCCAATGGTTTCTATGCGCCAGCAATCAACGGGCCGAGCGTAGGCTGTGCGTACCCGATGTAATTCCAGCCGGTGAAATGGATGCCACAATG
The DNA here is from genome assembly GCA_947443745.1 of Microbacteriaceae bacterium. Taxonomy (GTDB): domain Bacteria; phylum Actinomycetota; class Actinomycetes; order Actinomycetales; family Microbacteriaceae; genus Alpinimonas. The sequence continues at coordinate 6,805 of CANEXL010000056.1, forward strand.
AGCCCCTCACACTCGCTGAAAAGCATCGCCCCTGGCCTTCTCGTGGCGATCACGGGGGTCCTTCTGGCCTGGGGAATTCACCTTATTCTGCCCGCGATTCCTCTGCTTACCCTCTGCGTAGCACTGGGAATTCTCCTCGGCCAGATTCGTTGGTTGCAGCCGGCCGTTGACGGGGCGTGGGCTCCCGGCCTGACTTTTTCGGCCAAGTCCCTCATGCGCCTGGGAATTGCTCTACTCGGTTTGAAACTGAGCCTCAAGGACATCGCGGGACTAGGGCTTGTGGGCATCCTGACCACCATTGGCGTCGTGGTGCTGGCCTTCTTCGGCACTCTTCTCTTGGGGCGCGCCATGAATCTGCCCGGGCGGCTTCCCCTGCTAATTGCGACGGGCTTCGCCATTTGTGGGGCCTCAGCAATCGGGGCCATGAGTGGCGTCGTTCGAGCCAAGAAGGAGGAGACAGCAACGGCCATCGCCCTCGTGACGCTCTGTGGGACACTGGCCATCGCCGTCCTTCCCCTTTTGTGGCATCCGCTCGGGATGACCAGCCTGCAGTTCGGGCACTGGGTCGGAGCAGGCGTGCATGATGTGGGCCAAGTTGTTGCCACAGCCTCTATCGCCGGCTCCGCAGCACTGGCCGTCGCCGTTGTCGTCAAACTGACGCGAGTGCTCCTGCTCGCACCAATCGTGGGGATCGCCGCCTTCAGAGAGCGCCGACGAACCGTTCTTGTTGGCGGTGATGATTCTCAGACGACTCAGCGGCCACCTCTCATTCCCGTCTTCGTCGCCGCATTCATTGGTGCTGTGCTCGTGCGGTCTTTTGTGCCTTTGCCCGAGGTTCTGCTTTCGGCCGCCGACATTCTTCAAACGACTGTTCTGGCGCTGGCGCTCGTTGCTCTGGGCTCGGCGGTGCACCTACGGTCACTCTTGACGACGGGGTGGCGCTCCCTCGTTGTCGGGTTGTTGGCCTGGGCTCTTATCGCGGCACTGGCGTTTGTCGCGGTTCAGCTGTAGACGATTCACACAGGCCGGATCTGACAGTCCCTCCTTGCCGGCGTCCGGCCACTGAAGTACCATAAATTACCTCCCGAATGCGACCGTTATGCAGGGAGGAATTTTCATGGCCTTATTCGAAAATCGCCGAGACGCGGGGCGCCAGCTTGCGAGAGAGCTTTCTTTTTTGGAGGGTCGTGACGTCGTCGTGCTTGGCCTTCCACGTGGTGGGGTTCCCGTTGCTGCTGAGGTGGCTCGGGCGCTCCAAGCTCCACTAGACGTCATTGTCGTTCGCAAGTTGGGCGCCCCTGACCAACCCGAGCTCGCCCTTGGCGCCATCGGGGAGGGGGGAGTTCAGGCGTTGAATCACCGCCTCACGACCGCCCTCGGAATCGATTCCGTTGAGGTCACGGCTGTGGAACGCCGGGAACGAACGATCTTGGCCGATCGCGTTCGGCGATATCGGCATGGGCGGGAAGCCCAGGTCCTAGAAGATCGAATCGCCGTCATCGTTGATGACGGTTATGCCACAGGTGCCACGTCACGCGTCGCCTGTCGAATTGCGAAAAATCTTGGTGCCCGGTTGGTCATTCTCGCCGTTCCCGTGGCACCGGCTCACGCGCTCGACGATGTCGAGGAGGCCGATCGCGTGATTGCCTTGCAAACGCCGGAAGACTTCACCGCAGTGGGAATGCATTATCGGGACTTTGGCCAGACGAGCGACGACGAAGTTGTGCAACTTCTCGACGAGGCCGAGCTCAGAGTGTTGACCTCCCACCCCACGCACGATGTGCCAGGCGCAGACCCATCGGGCACTCCCGGCACATCCGGCTCATCCGGCACCGAGACACTGTCCTCGAATTCGCAGGCCCATGACGTGGACATTCCCGCGCCCGGCGTGACTCTTCACGGGCATCTCGTCGTGCCCCCACAGGCTCGAGGAGTGGTCGTTTTTGCGCACGGAAGCGGCAGCAGTCGCCACAGCCCGAGAAATCGTTTTGTCGCGTCGGTTCTCAACGAAGCCGGTTTGGGTACGCTCCTCCTCGACCTCCTCACGCCGGGGGAGGAAAACGAACGCACAAACGTCTTCGACATCGACCTTCTGACAACACGACTCGTTGCCGCGTGTCAGTGGCTCCATCACAATGCAGACACCGCCGAGTGCCACGTAGGAATCTTTGGCGCCAGCACCGGTGCCGGGGCGGCGATTGTTGCGGCCGGAGACCCGCGCGCAGCGGTTGAGGCTGTCGTTTCCCGAGGCGGGCGCCCCGACTTGGCCCACGAACATTTGGAATCCGTGCAGGCTCCAACTCTCCTGATTGTGGGCGGGCTCGACGACAAGGTGCTCGCGCTGAATCGCGAGGCCCAACAGCGACTGGCCGGCGTCACCTCGCTTGAGATTGTCGATGGTGCCACGCACCTTTTTGAAGAACCTGGTGCCCTCGAAAAAGTTGCCCAGCTCGCCAGCTATTGGTTTACGACATATCTCTTGGCCCCCGCAAAGACGACAGAAAGGCAAAACGCATGAGCACCCCAGCGACGTCGGAGACCGACGAAAAGGCCCTCGCCGACATCCAGAACATTGCGCGGCCCCTCGAAAAAGCTGGCGACCTCGACTCTCTGGCCAGCCGTATTCAAACCTGTCGCTTTATCTGCATCGGCGAGGCATCCCACGGAACTCACGAGTTCTACCTGTGGCGATCGATCCTCACCAGCCGCTTGATTCAACAGGGAAACGTGCGGTGGATTGGCGTGGAGGGCGACTGGCCGGATTGTTGGCGTCTCAATCGATGGGTGCGCGGCAAAGAAAACCAAGACCTTGATGCCATTCACCTCCTCTCAACTTTCGAGAGATGGCCGACCTGGATGTGGGCGAATCAGGATGTCGCCGGATTCTTATCGTGGCTTCGAGAATGGAACCTGACAGTGCCTGAGGAAGACCGGGTGGGCTTCTATGGCCTCGACGTCTATTCGCTTTGGGATTCATTGCGACAGATCATGGGTTGGCTCGAGGTGAACGCCCCTGATGCTCTGCCGGCCGCCATGGATGCGTGGCAGTGTTTTCAGCCGTTCAACGAAGATCCGCATCAGTATGCCTGGAGCACGCGCCTGGTTCCCACGAGTTGCGAGAAGGATGTCGTGACGTTGTTACGCGATGTTCAGAAGAAGACCCAGAAATTGATGGCCGAGGATGACGAGGCCTTTGACGCTCAACAAAATGCGTCGATTGCCGTGAACGCGGAGGCCTATTACCGCGCGATGGTGCGGGGAGATCGAGCATCCTGGAATATTCGTGACACGCACATGGCCGACACCATCGATTTCTTGGCCACCAGATTTGGAATTGTTTCTCGCGGCATCATCTGGGAACACAACACCCATGTCGGGGATGCTCGCGCAACAGATATGGCCAGCCAGGGCTTAGTAAATGTGGGGCAACTGGTGCGCGATCGCCACGCGAAAGACGGCGTCGCCCTCATCGGATTCGCGTCCCACCGCGGAACGGTCTTGGCCGGAGCCGCGTGGGGTGCCCCCGAAGAAGTCATGGTCCTCCCCCCGGCACAGGCTGGCAGCCATGAAGACCTGCTCCATCAGGCTCTCGGCCACAATGCGGTGATTGACTTTTCCCTGCCACGGACAGGCGACTGGAGCACCTCGCGTCGCGGTCACCGGGCGGTGGGAGTCGTCTACAACCAAGAGAGCGAGAGCGGCAACTACGTTGCCACCCAGATGGATGCGCGCTACGACGCGCTGCTGTGGTGCGAAGAAACGACGGCGCTTCAGCCGCTGCGACACGAACCGATTCCCACGGAAACTGAATATGAAACGGAACCGACCGGTTTCTGATGCCGTTCGCTAACGAAAGCGCGGGGCGCAGGCTCAGAAGCCCACACCCCGCACGTTTGTTCACTCCTCGCTGGGACAAGCCCCGAAGCGAGAAGGCGTCGGACTATGCGTCCGCGGGCTCCGGGTTATCGTCAGCAAACGTTCCCGCGTTGGCGGCAACGGCAGGCTTACGCATCCGCAGAATGGCAAAGAAGACCACGCCAATGACGAGCGCCACAATGAAGTAAACCGGCAGCGAATCCAAGGGCGAAGCGGGAATAGGCCAGACGTTGCGATAGAACACGTAGAGCAGTGCCGCAGCGCCCACAATTCCCAGAATCATCGTGAAGACAACGTTCTTGCCATTGGTCTTCTTCAGGAAGATCGGTGCTCCGATACACACCAGGATGTAGGCGAACATGTAGCCGAAGACGCCCACGGTATCGATGTAGGTCGTGGCGCTCAAGGGGGCAACGCCCAGCAACAGAACAATGGCTGCCGGCACAAAGACCAAGGGAATGATCGTGTAGATGGCGCGAGCCGGAGTGCGGTGCTTGACGTGTGCCTTACCGAACCACGACGAGACGAGACCCTCGTTGCCCCACGCAAACAGCAGGCGGGCGGCGACCGTCATACAGGCGATAACCACGGCCATGAAGGATGCGGCAAAGCCGAGGTTCAAGATGGGGACGAAGCCATCGAGGCCGTACTGCGCCGCGAGGTCGTCCATGGGAGACAGGCTCTTGCCGAGCCCCTCAGCACCACCGGAGAACGCTGCCACCTGAACGTAGGTCGCGAAGATGTAGATGATGCCGGCGAAAATGGCACCGCGGCGGATGGCGCGAGGAATCGCCTTGTATGGGTCCTTCGCTTCTTCGCCGAGGGATGCCGCGCTTTCGAAGCCAACGAATCCCAAAATGGCGAGAACAATAGCGAAGACGATGCCGTCAAACGTCGAACCGTTGAGTGTCAGCTGGGCGGTGTCGAAGACGTTGCCGCTCTTGGCGAGAACAATGATCAAGACGATGACAATCACGATGATCGAGATGACTTCGAGCGTGGCCGAGACGCGTGCCGCGATGCGAACACCGGAGATGGTGAGGTACACCGCAAGCGCCAACAAGATTGCGTCAAGAAGAACTTGACCACCCATGGGCTGGAAGGCGGTGAAGCCTAGTCCTTCAAGGAATCCGGAAACAAAGAATCCGGCTCCCGCCAAGGAACCCGAGGCGATGGCGACAACACCAATGAAGAGTGCCCATCCGGTGACCATGCTGCCCCAGGGGCCCAGGGCTGGACGAACGAGAGAATACAGCGATCCGGCCCCAGCGCGACGGCGAGCAAAGACCGAGACCGATTGGGCGACGATCAGGATGATGACCATGCCGATGACGAACGAGAACCAGGCGCCATTGCCTGCATACAGTGCCATAAAGCCGGGGCTGAAGGCGATGACAGCACTCGGCGCAATGTTGGCGACGCTTTGGGCCAGGACTTCGAAGGGGGTCACGCTTCGTCGCGCGAGCCC
>CANEXL010000057.1 GCA_947443745.1 Microbacteriaceae bacterium
AGAGGGTGCCGCCACCGCGATGCGCGACCACGTCTCCGGGTCCGCGTCCCTGCTGCGCGGCTTCTTGGCTTAAACAAAAACGGGAAGGGCCGCATTGGCCCTTCCCGTTTTTTGTGCTGTGGCGTTAACCACCCAGCAGTTGCTGAATCGGTCCCGAAACAAAGTAAAGCGCGAAGCCCGCGGCCACAATCCACAACAGTGGGCTGATCTCTTTCGCCTTGCCCGAGAAGGAACGGATGATGACCCACGAGATGAATCCCACACCGATTCCATTGGCAATCGAGTAGGTCAACGGCATGACAATGATCGCGAGGAACGCAGGGAACGCGGCCGAGAAATCCTTCCAGTCAATGTCGACGACTTGACCCATCATCATTGCCCCCACGATGACCAGCGCTGCTGCACCCACCTCAAGAGGAACAATCTGAGTCAAGGGAGTGAAGAACATCGCGAGGAGGAAGAGGATTCCGGTGACGACCGTGGCGAGACCCGTTCGGGCGCCGCTTCCAATTCCGGAGGCGCTCTCGATGTAGACCGTGTTCGAGGATGTCGACGTTGCACCACCGGCGATAGCGCCGATGCCCTCAACGATCAGGGCTGGCTGCAGACGCTTGAAGTTGCCCTTGGCGTCGGCCAAGTTGGCCTGCTTTGCCAGACCCGTCATGGTTCCCATGGCGTCAAAGAAGTTGGTGAAGACGAGGGTGAACACGAGCATCAGGGCCGCAAGAATTCCGATGCGATCGAAGGCTCCGAAGCTAAATGAACCCACCAGGGAAAGATCGGGGACGGCGACAACCGATGTGGGCAGGGCAGGAATCGCAAGGTTCCAGCCGTAAGCGTTATAGCCGTCCGTTCCTGGAACACCCATGCTGCCGACCGGCCAGATGAGTTGCAGGATGACTGCCAGAACCGTCGTGGCAATAAGGCCGATAAGAATAGCGGCCTTAACCTTGCGAGCCACCAAGATTCCGATGAGGATCACACCGACGATGAAGACAATCGTGGGGATGCCTTGAATGGATCCACCCACGCCGAGGCCGACGGGAGGAGCTCCCAAGCCTGTCGATCGAACGAATCCGGAATCAACCAGACCGATAAACGCAATGAAGAGGCCGATACCAACTGTGATGGCCGTTTTCAGCTGCGCGGGGACCGCGTTGAAGATCATACGACGCAGACCGGTCGATGCCAGCAGCACAATGATCAGACCGTCGATAACAACAAGCCCCATTGCTTCTTGCCACGTGACGTTCTTCACAACGCTCACAGCGAGGAAGGAGTTGATGCCGAGGCCAGCAGCCAAGGCGAATGGGAGACGGGCGATAAGCCCGAACAGGATGGTCATGACACCGGCGGTGAGCGCCGTTGCTGCACCGATAGCGCCCAAGTTTGGTTCGCCACCACCCATCACATTGCCGGCGACGTCAGGCGCAAAACCAAGTATGAGGGGGTTCAAGATGATGATGTAGGCCATCGTGATGAAGATCACGAGCCCGCCGCGAATCTCGGTCGCAATGTTGGAACCGCGCGCTGTTATTTCAAAAAAACGATCAAGGCTGGACGAGAAGCCCGATTTGGGTTTCTCGGTAGTGGATGACGACACTGTCATTCTCCTTTTGTAGGGGGGTAATTAGAGGTGAGTTTATCGTTGGCACAGCCAAAATTGCTCGTTTGAGCACAATTTGCTGAAATTTGCCTGTTAACTTTTCCTGCCGTTGGAGATGCTCGGGGTGTTCCCCCTTTTTTCGCTTTGCCCGTCGCCCACGTCGATGCGTAGCATTGGCAACATGACTCGTCAGATTCCCGCCTCGGCCGTTGAACTCGAAGCCCGCGGCATTACCCTTGACCAGCAGAAGCCAGAAAAAGCAGTGGAGGCCGACGTTACAATCGCCGACGAGAATGGGCTTCCGCTCGTCCTGAGCACCACCACAATGCCTGCTGCCGAAGGCCAACCTGAGCGTGGAGTGGCCCTTTTGACGCCGGGCTTCACAAGCTCCAAGGCCACGTTTTATCCCATGATGGATGTCCTCGCGGAGCGGGGATACCGGGTGATTTCTTTTTCCCAACGCGGTCAGCCAGGCTCTCAGGGGGCAGACACCGTCGAGGGGTACCTCCTCCCCCACATTGCCCACGACATTTTTGCGTTGCTCGCCGAAATGGGGTTGGAAAAAACGCCGATTCATCTTCTAGGCCACAGCTTTGGTGGGGTGGTGGCCACGCACGCCGTGCTGGCCAATCCCGCACAATTTGCGAGCTTCACCTTGTGGAACTCCGGCCCCAAGATGATGGAAGATGACTTCGCGAGCGTCATCGATGCGTTGAAAGAACATGGCCCCCGCGCCCTGTGGGTCAAGGATCGCTTAGATGACGGGCTCGATCCTGACGCCGATCTCAACGGCACGCTGAACGACATCGAGCAGTATTATTTCAACCGCCTGATGGCGGCGCATCCCGCTCAGCTTGAGGCTGCCCTCGGTATTCTCGCGACGCAACAGGACCGCACAGAAGACCTCGTGGCGATGAAAAACGAGACCGGACTGCCCATCCTCATTTCGCACGGAGCCCAAGATGACGCCTGGCCTATTGAGTGGCAACGCGAGATGGCCGATACCCTCGGTGCTGATTACTGGATTGTTGCCAACGCCGGACACTCCGCCCACGCCGATCGTTCGTACCTGTCGGCCCAACTCTTGGCGACCTTCTGGGACAACGCCGCCTAGGTTACGACCAGCGTTGTGACGCTGAAGGCAGCGGATAAGGGGGCCGGGCAACGGGGAATGGCGCAGTGAAGCAGGCGATATTTAGCTGTCTTGGCGGTCGATTGCGCGCTTGAGAACGTGCATCAGCGCTTCCAGCTGCACGGAGTCTTGGGATCCGGGCTCAATGTCGATGCCTTCAAGGGCGCGAACGGCCAGCCCCTGCTTGCTGTCAATGAGTTCGGCAATCTTCGCGTCAATCGTTTGCGCAGCAATGATGCGCCACGCCGTCACGGGCATTTCTTGCCCGATGCGGTGAACCCGGTCGATGGCCTGCGTTTGTTCGGCGGAGGTCCACGACAGCTCAGCAAGAACCACGTTTGAGGATGCCTGCAAGTTGAGACCGACACCCGCGGCCGTCAAGGAACACACCGCAATCTGCACGGATTCGTCCTTGTTGAAAGCGTCAATCGCGATTTGTCGCGCGGGGGTCGTCTGGTCTCCACGAATAGAAACGTGTTTGATGCCCTGGGCCGTGAAGGCACGCTCGGCGCGGTCCATGACGTCGATGTGCTTCGCAAAGAAGACAACCTTGCCCACGGAGCGGGCGAGTTGCGCAGCGTAATCCGAAGCCAGTCCGGCCTTTGCTTGACCAATCTTTCGCACCATGGTGAAGACGTTTTCACCCGTCTTGGCACCCTTTGACTCGTCGAGTTCATTTTGCGCGACGAGACGAATGAGGTCCGCGGAGGAACCGCGGAATCCGCCAGCCAATCCCATACGGTTGTACTTCTCCAGCAACCGCTTCGCAAGCTCTTCTTCAGCGGCACGAATGGAGCTTCCCAGCTCATCATCGAGCTCAACGGGAAGGTCGACAACGCGTTTGGCGGGCAAGTCTTTCGCCACATCGATCTTCTTACGACGAACAATGCCGAGGTCAATGACGGTCTCACGAGCGGAGGCGTAGAAGCCTTTATCGGCGGGAGTCAATCCCACAGACTCGAGCTTCGCCAAGAGCTCAGCAGAAGGCTTCTCGCCATCAATCCAGCCCAAGAATTTCCAGATGGCGCGGAAATCATCGATGTCGTTGATGAGCGGTGTTCCTGTCAACGCAATGCGCAACGGATTGTGTCCCGGGTATCGTGCAACGATTCTGTCAGCGAGGGCCAGAACGTTCTTCGATCGCTGGGAGGCAAGGTTCTTGATGAAATGCGCCTCATCCACAACCATTCCTCTGAAGCCCATCTCGCCAATCCACGAGAGGTGGCGATCGATGACTTCGTAGTTCACGATGATGACATCCGCAAAAGCATCGACATCTTGGCCATCCCCATGGATGACCGTCGCGCGGCGACCAGGAATCCAGCGTTCAACCTCGCGAGCCCAGTTCATTTTCACAACGTTGGGAACGACCGCGAGGAGCGGAAACGCCCCGGCAACCGAGGCGGCAATGAGGCTCTGGGCGGTCTTACCAAGCCCGGGTTCATCGGCCAGCAAGAAGGTGCGGTGCCCGTCACGAACGCTTTCGATGAAACGAATCTGATGAGGCATGAGCTCGCGACCCTTGGGCGAGTAGCGGTCAAGCTTGGGCACGGGAGGCATGGGCATGCAGGCTGCGCCACCTCCAGCACCGGTCTCAAAAGATTTGAAAAGGGGGCCCAAGAGCTCCCAGTTGGAAAGCCGAACCATCGGAACAGCATTCACGTGAGCCGCAGCAAACTCGGGCTCCATGAATGGCATGGAGCGAAGGCGTGCCTTTACCGACAACGGAAGCACCTGCTTGACAGCCAGCTCAGGAGACAAGACATGGGCCACTTTGGGCACGTGCGCTTCTGTGGTGATGATCAAGTCTTCGGGGGCAACAACCGTTCCCGATTCGACGAGCCAATCCCGGCGCATCTTCTGGGCCACGGAGCTGGTCGCGTGATCCTCTTCGAGCAGGCTGATCAGCGACGTGTCACGGCCTGCGGTCTTGGCCAGAATGGTGGCCACGCCGTCGAGACGCTTCATCTGTTCGGCACGCGCTGAATCGGACAGGTCGACGTCGCCCTTCACCCGAGCGCGCTCTTCGCGCACCAAGAAGGCAATGACCTGAAACTTTGTGCGGTTGGTGGGACCAACCTTTTTGCCCGTCTGGGCTTTGGCTTCTACCTCGCGAACTTTTCTGGCGAGGATGGGAATGAGCCCCGAATTGTCAAGGGCGTTGCGGCGAGTGCCGATGCGAGCCACGTGTTCTCCTGTTTATCTGCGACAGCACCGTGTTCAATAGCCTTGAAACGTTGCCCCTGGTGCACCAACCCACTGACGCTGCGCAACCCGTAAAAACGGGGGCGACGTAAAAACGTGGTTCTAGTACGAGATTATTCTAGCGCTTGGGCGCGGGCGTCTTAATCATGAATCCACCGAGGAAGAAAACAGCGGCCGCCGCCACTTGGCCCAGCAACCATGGTTGCCCAGAAAAACTGTCGCTAATGCGCACGATGGGGTTGAAAACAACGGCGATGATGGCAAAAAGTGGAATGAAGACGGCTGTCTTGGCTGAACGCCCTTGGAACGCAAACACACACATGATGGCGGCCAAAATACTCACGGCAAAAAGAACCGTGAGAAACCATTCACTGCCGAAGACAACCATGCCGATAAAAACGGCACTCACGCCCAGAATACCGGGGACGATGCCAGGCCGAATCATGTCGGGCTGGCGTGAATGTTGAGTGCTCATTGTGAGTAAATTCTATCGAGCATAGCTGTGTGTTGGCTCTATACGCCGCCGCCTCCGCCACCACCTCCGCCTCCGCCACCCGAGAAGCCACCGCCACCGCTTCCTCCCATGCCCGAGCTGGAGGAGGCCGCTGCCCACGATGATGTGACAGCGGAGGAGAATGTCGTGAGGGCGGCGCTAAAGATCAGTGCATTGAAGCCAGGTCCAACAACAAACCACGTCGGCTGGGCTTCATTTTCGGCATACAAGGTCGCCAACTCTTGCGACCACTCTTTTTCTAGGCCGAACAGCACGGCGTAGGGCAAAACTTTCTCCGTGAGCTTCAACCGCAGCCTCTTGTCGGTCACATCGACGGGAACCCGCAAGGCACCGGTCGGCGACTGCAACACACGCAGACGATCCGCCTCGGCTAACACGATGAACTCGCGGAGACCACGCAAATGATCTCGCATCCCGGCACCCTTCTCCGTGAGTGGATGCACATTCACGCTGAAGACGATCGTCACGAACAGAAAAATGACGCTGAGCATTGCCAGCAGGAAAGGCACGGACCCACCCAGCCCGCTGTCTCCCATCGATACGGCGAGAGCCAAGACGGCGACCGTGACGAGGGTAGATGAAACGATCGCAACGGTCGGGATTTTTCGGCCAATCACGCCACGAATCCCCGAACTCCGGGTCGATCGCACAACGTTGGCGCGAACCTTGGCGATCTTTCTATTGACACTGGCGTCGACGGCGCTGAGTCCATGTTGGCTGCCCACCTCCAACGATTGCCCAAAGAGCGCTTCCAAAAACTCACGTTCTTCGGGCTGCACGTTGTCGGCCGAGACCAGCTCGAGGGTGAAGTCCTTCATGGCGGCGGCCGCTCCTCGGTGAGTGCCAGCACCGTCCGGGGAATCCGTCGTCTCGCCTTCGTCAAGAATGCGCAGGTTCCCCGCAACGGCAAGGTTGAGCACGGCGGCCGCGGTGACTTTGCTACTGCGCCCAAACACCGTCGCTGCCACCAGCGGTGTAACCGAAGGGGGCGGTCCATATTCCGCGACGATGATGCCACGCCCTGGATGATCGCGCCACCGGGTTCGACGAATAATGAGGGTCGTCGCCACGATGCCGAACCCGAGGACGACCAGCACTAAGAGTGGGATCGCCACCGGGGACGCAAAGAAGCTGATGTCACGTTCCGCAAAGGTCTGGGGAGCGAATCCAACCGCAACGGTGAGGTTCTCTCCGGGTGAGAGAGCGTTTGCGGTAGCCGTGAACTGCACCGTATCTCCGAGGGTTTCCTTGTCTAGGGAAGTGCAGGGCATCGAGGAATTCTCGGCCCCTTGATAACACGATGCACTGCCAGAGAGGGCATCCGCCAGCGATGCCGGCATGAGGACGATGGCGACAACACTCTCGAACGGCTGTGCCCATCCGGTGCCGTTGACATCCCAGTAGAACTCTTGGCCGCCCTGGCCATCAGACGGTGTCAGTGTCACGTCGTGTTGCGTATAGGTCACAACGTAGGTTTTCGAACCGTGGACGAACTGATCTGACGCCATCGTCACGACCAAAAAACCCCCCGATTCCTCGGTCGTGTAGGCCAAGGGATCCCCCATGCCGTCTGTCACGGATTCGAGGGTGAGCCCGGTGCCATGACCGTTGTAGTCCAGGGGAATCGCACGCTGGATGCCATGGTTCTGGTCAGTTTCTGGGAATACTGCTGTGAGCTTCTCGATGGTGGTCAGAGTTGAGTACCCATCGGCATCGACCCCGAGCACATAGGTGGCGTGCATCGATGAGAATGTGAAGTCGTTAACGTTGGCGCTGGCCGCAGAAATGGCAAAGCCGCCGCCAAGAATGGTTGCTCCCCCGAGCAATATTCCGACGACGACTGTGCGAAACCACGTTTTCATGACACTATTCTGCGCCTGTTTTCAGGCGCAGTCGACCTATGGCCTCCGGTAACGCGAGACCTCAGGGCAATCAAACGGGTCACGTGCGGCAAGCCCCACGCGGTTGAGATACGCGATGACAATGCCGTAGGACCGCATCAACGTTGTTTCGGTGTATTTCACGCCTTGAGCCTCGCAGTGAGCGATGACCATTTCGCGAGCGCGAGCAAGGTGGGGGCGAGGCATGTTGGGAAAGAGGTGGTGCTCAATTTGGTAGTTGAGGCCACCCATGAATGTCCCCATTCCGAAACCGCTGATGTTGCGCGATGTCAAAACCTGCTTGCTGAGAAAATCAACTTTTTCATCACGAGGGATGATCGGCATGCCTTTGTGGTTGGGAGCAAAAGATGCCCCCATGTAGACACCGAAGACCGCGAGCTGAACGCCCAGGAACGCGAAGGCCATTCCCATAGGCAGCACGAGAAAAAGAACGGCAACGTAGGCCGAAAGTCGCACACCGATCAAAGAAAGTTCGAGGGCGCGACCCTGAATGCGAACCTTCTTCTCAAAGAGAGTGCGAATCGAGAGGTAGTGAAGGTTGAGACCCTCGAGCGTAAGCAGAGGGAAGAAGAGGTACCCCTGGCGCTGCGCGATCCACCGCATGAGGCCACGTTGCTTAGCCGCGTCTTCTTCGAGGAACGCGATGGTGTCGTAGTCAATATCGGGGTCTTTTCCGATGGTGTTGGGGTTGGCGTGGTGACGCGTGTGCTTTGTCATCCACCAGTTGTAGCTAATGCCGACAACGCCCGCAGCCAGCACGCGTCCAACACGGTCATTGGCGCGACCAGAGTCAAAAACTTGGCGGTGCGACGCCTCGTGAGTGATGAATGCAAATTGTGTCAGCAGGATTCCCAAGCCAGCGGCGATGAGCAGCTGGAACCAGGAATTGCCAATAATGATGAAGCCAGTCGTCAGCCCGCCAAGAGCAACAACAAGAATCGCGAAAAGTCCAAAATAGAAAAATCGTGTGCGACGCAGAAGCCCGGCCTCTTTGATTGATGTCAACAAGACGCCGTAGCTATTGATGACGGAGGGGGCGTTGGGATCACGGTGAATCGTGTTGCGGATGGGGCCAAGTGTTGTACTCAGAAGCGTCATGTCGCCATTTCTAAAGATTCATCCGACTCTGCAGTCGAGGGGGGCGATGCCTCTTGCGAGATACAAAGAGCACTGAGCGACAATCTACCGTTCATTGCTGAGTTATCCCCGTGCATTGTTGAGCAAACACGGGGTCGACATCCGCGCCGTGGAACTCGCGGCGATGAGGCCACGAGCTACCGCCGAAAACTCCTGAGTCGCAACGAGTTGAGCACCACGAAAAGACTGGAAAATGCCATGGCCGCGCCAGCCAACATGGGATTAAGGAATCCCAGAGCTGCCAGAGGTATCGCAGCAACATTGTAGGCAAATGCCCAGAAAAGATTTCCGCGAATGACGCCCAATGTGCGTCGGGAAAGACGAATCGCATCCGCCGCGGCCGACAGAGTACCGCGGACCAAGGTGATATCGCTGGCGGCAATTGCGACGTCGGTGCCGGTTCCCATCGCGAGGCCTAGGTCTGCTTGCGCCAGAGCAGCCGCGTCGTTGACGCCATCTCCCACCATGGCAACGTGATGTCCTTCGGCGGTCAGATCACGGATAACGCCGACCTTGCCCTCGGGGCTTGCCCCGGCAATCACCCGTGAAATCCCCACGTGGGCGGCCACAGTCCGGGCAACATCCTCATGATCGCCCGTGAGCAAAATTGTGTTGAGTCCCATGGCTTTCAGGTGGGACACTGCTGCAATGGAATCATCACGGATGGTGTCGGTCACCACAAAAATTGCGCGAACGCATCCCGCCCATCCGGCCAGCACAGCAGTCGCGCCGGCACTATGGGTGAGGCTCATGAATTGGCGTTGATCCGCACTCAGCACTAACGCGTTGCGGCGCATCCACTCGGCGGTTCCGGCCCACACGGTGACCCCGCCAACGGAGCCCACGACCCCAAGGCCGGCCGTCGACCGGAACCCCACAACGAGGCTGCTGTTATTGATTCCTCGACGATCCGCTTCGCGTGTGATGGCGCGCGCCACCGGATGCTCCGAGAGGCGTTCCAGCGCGCCGACCCGCTGAATGGCCTCGGCTTCGTTCGTTCCGACAGCCACGCGAATCTCAGCGACGCTCATCTCTCCAGAGGTCACGGTGCCGGTCTTGTCCAAAACCACGGTGTCGATCCGAGCAGAACTCTCAATTGCTTCCGGGCCCGAAATAATAATGCCAAGCTGAGCTGCTCGCCCCGTTCCAACCAAGATGGCCACCGGCGTCGCGAGGCCCAGCGCACAGGGACAAGCGATGACGAGCACAGCAACGGCAGCGGTGAAACCACTGGCCAACGGCTGCCCGGCAATGAGCCAACCGGCGATTGTGGCGAAGGCAATCCCAATGACAATGGGGACAAAAATGGCCGAAATGCGGTCAGCGAGTCGCTGAACTCCGGCCTTGTGGAGCTGAGCATCCTCGACAAGTTTGGCCAGTTGGGCCATGCGGGTGTTCTCGCCAACCTGTGTCGCCATGACGAGCAAGCGACCATCCAAAGAAATAGTCGAGCCGGTCACCTGCGAGTGTGCCGTCACCTCGACCGGAATAGATTCGCCGGTCAACGCGCTTTCATCAACGGCGGAAGATCCTTCGACGACCGTGCCATCTGTCGCAATAACCTCTCCGGGGCGCACGACAAAGACATCACCAATAACGAGGGCTTCAATCGGGATGCGCGTCTCCGTTCCACTGCGGATGACGGAAACCTCGCGCGCTCCGAGGTCGGCCAGAGCGCGCAATGCGGCCCCGGCACTTCGCTTCGATCGATCTTCAAGGTAGCGGCCAAGCAAGAGAAAAGTCGTCACGCCGGCGGCGGCTTCAAGATAGATATTTCCTGTGGGATCCTGTTGCCAGGCGAAAAGTTCGAGGCTGTGATGCATGCCAATCTGACCGGCCATGCCAAAGAACAATGCAAATACCGACCACCCATAGGCGGCAAAAGTGCCCATGGTGATGAGGGTGTCCATGGTGAGAGCGCCATGCCGAAGATTGATAAACGTTGCTCGGTGAAACAACCATCCGGCCCAGAACACCACGGGGGTGGCAAGCCCGAGCGAAACCCACTGCCAATAGTCAAATTGCCAGGCCGGAACCATGGCAAGAACGACGATGGGTACCGTCAACGCCAGAGAAATGCCAAGACGGAGCGAAAGGGGTGTCGCCCCTGCAGGAGAACCGTGGTTATGCCCCGAGAGTTGCTCCTGCTCGGAACGAGGCACGGGGACGCGAGCGGTATAACCGGTTTTTGCGACAGCAGCGAGCAAGTCATCTTTGGTGACGGATGCCGGGAAGTCGACGCGGGCGGAGTTTGTGGCGAGATTGACGGCCGCGTGGACCCCGGGAAGCCCGATCAGGCTCTTTTCGACACGCGAGACACAGCTCGAACACGTCATTCCCTCAATCTCAAGAACAATTGTGGATTCAGATTCTTTTGACATTGGCACGCCCTTCACTGAGCCCTCGAACACTTTGTCACCTCAGCGTATTCCCGCGTGCGCGCATTCTTGGATTCCAGGATTCCCCAATTCCCCGAATCCTGCCGCGCCGTGTTCCGCGTCTCCCCTGTCCGCGGCACGCACGAAAAAACGCGCGCCAGCCTGGGGGAAGGCTGGCGCGCGTGATGTCGTTCAGAAAATGGAGCTAGTTATTGGGGGCGGGAACCGCTATGGGGGCGCTTGGTGCGCCCGGCATTGCCGGCAGCGGGGGAAGGTTGCTCATCATGGGACCGTCGTGCATGCGGCCACCTTCACGTTGACCGCTCGATTCGGCCACGTTTCGCATCATGCCACCGTGCGCGTTGTGAGAAATGCCGACACCGAGGGCGATGCCGCCTCCGAAAACTCCCGCAATCACAGCGAAGCCAGCCGCAGAAATACCGACGATTGCGCCTGTTCCGAGACGACGCACAGGGCGCGTGGCGAGAGGTGCCTCGGAGCTTTCGACCGTGACAGCCTCGGGAGTGACGTTTTTCGCGTTTGAGCTCTTGTCATTCTTGGGCATTCTCATGCCTCCTTCATGTTTATCGAGACCTGCAATGAGATCCGTTCGACCCCTGCGGCCGATAATCACACTCTGAAGGTCACGCCTATGGGGAGGCTATGAGAGGGCTCTATGCCACCCGTGAGTTTTGAGTGCGCTTAACGGCAGCGGCCGTGATGCTCTTCGCCATGCCGGTGAAGATA
>CANEXL010000058.1 GCA_947443745.1 Microbacteriaceae bacterium
GGCGCCTACATCTCAAAAATGACGAATTACTGCGGCGGATGCGCCTTTGATCCCAAGGTTCGCGTCGGTGAGAAGGCGTGCCCGATCACCGCGGGTTACTGGGCGTTCCTCGACAAAAATGAAGGTGCTCTGGCGGGTAATTTTCGCATGGCCCAGCCGCTGGCAGCGATGCGCAAGATGGTGGATCGCGAGGCCATCCGGCACCAGGAGAACGAGCGTGGAACAGCGCTCTAACTAGCACGAACACGAGGGGCGGTTATCCTTGAAACAAGGTTGCCGCAGTTCCACTTTCGGATGCGCCCCCAACACCGATTGGCACCAACATGAGCCTCATCAGGCTGAACGACGTCAGCGTCACGTTCGAGAAAACTCCCGTCCTGCGTGAAGTTTTTCTGAAGCTCGAAAACGGCGACCGTGTCGGCATGATTGGCCGAAATGGTTCGGGCAAGTCAACCATTCTGAAGCTCATTCTCGAACAGGTCAGCCCCGATGCCGGCACCGTTGTCGTGGAACCCGGCGTGAAGCTCGGCTACTTCTCTCAGTTCTCTGAACTCAACGGCGCGCAGACCATCACCGAGGTGCTCGATGAGTTGTTCACCGAGATCAAGGTGATCGAAGCCGAACTCGCAAGCATTGACGCGACCATCGCCATGAACCCTTCCCCCAGCGTTCTCGATGATCTGATTCACCGTCAGTCCGAACTTTTTGGCGAGATGGAGCGTCTTGACGGGTGGGACTACACGCGCCGCATCGACACCGCATTGACACGTCTGGGCTTTGCCGAGGAACATCGCATCTGCGCCATCGATGAGCTCTCTGGTGGATGGCGAAACCGCGCCGCACTCGCCAAGATTCTGCTCGAGAACCCCGATGTGCTCCTGCTGGATGAGCCCACAAACTATCTCGATGTCTCGGGGGTGGAGTGGCTCGAGGGCTGGTTCCGCGACTTCCGTGGCGCCGCCATCGTCGTCAGCCACGACCGGGCTTTTCTGGACACCGTGGTCACCCGCATCATCGAGGTTGAAAACTTTCATCTCCATGAGTACCCCGGCAACTTCGGTGAGTACATCATCCAGAAGCAATTTCGCCTCAAGAATCTCGAACAGCAATTCGTGCACGAGTCGGAGTTACTGGCGTTCGAGGCCGAGGGTATTGCCGATCGTCGCGAGGCCGCTAAGGCTGCCAGCAGAAATCTTGGCAGCCAGCTCGCGCACATCAAAAAGTCACGCACCCCCCGCCCGGTCGATGAGATCATCACCGATATCTATGGTGGTTTGCACGTCAAGGATGTGCTGTGTCGGGTCGTGGGACTGAGCAAGTCCTATGGTGACAAGACGCTGTTTCACGATCTGACCTTTGAGCTGCGTCGCCGCAACCGCGTCGTCGTGTTGGGCTCCAACGGTAGTGGCAAGTCGACCCTGTTGCGTGTGCTGACTGGCGAAGAGAAGGCGGATTCGGGGGAGGCCGATTGGGCATCCGGAACGCGCGTCGTCTCCTACAACCAGGTGCTCGCCGAACTCGATGTCAATGACACCGTGACGCATGCCGTCAACGCGATGCCCGAGAGTCTGGCCTTCACTGCCACGCGCAAATCGGTCAATCGGTTTCTCTCGATGTTCCAGTTCTCGCAAGCCGACCTGCAGCAGAAGATCGGCAACCTCTCGGGTGGTCAGCGTGCCCGCGTTGCGATGGCCCAGTGCCTTTTGTCAGGAGCTTCTGTGCTCGTTCTTGACGAGCCCACCAACCACCTCGATCTCTCAAGCACCCAAGTAATGGAGCAGGCTCTGCTGCACTTTCCGGGTGCCGTCATCATCGTGAGTCACGACCGGTTCTTTACAGACAAGATTGCCACGCGGCACCTCGTGTTCGGCGTTTCGGGAGCTGCTCCCGGCGAAGTCAAGGTGCTTGACCGCTAACGATAAGGAGCTCCATGAAGACCCAGAACCCACACCCTGAGCAACAAGCCGAACTCTCGTCGGGATCTGTGTTGCGGCGCAACATCGCACGCATTCTTCTTGGTGTGGCTTTGTTATTCGCAGGAATCAGCCATCTGTCGACGGCCCGAGCAACGTTCGTCGCTCAAGTGCCCACATGGGTCCCACTGGATGCAGATTTCGTGGTCGTCGCTTCCGGCGTCGTAGAAATTGTCTTGGGGCTCGCTCTCATTGTTCTGCTCCGACAGAGGGCTTTCGTTGGATTGGTCGTTGCACTCTTCTTCATTGCAATTTTTCCCGGCAACATCTCCCAGCTTGTGACGCACACGGATGCGTTTGGGTTGAACGATGACACCACCCGCATCATTCGATTATTCTTCCAACCCCTTCTGGTGATCTGGGCTCTCTGGTCAACCGGCGCGTGGCGTTTCTTGAGAAGCAAAATGCTGGTGCGCTTCGCGAAGTAAGGGCTAGAGGGGAGTCATCTGCCACTATTGGGAGTTATGGACGTTGAACCCCGCCCCCGCATTCCCCTCAATACCTTTGCGATCGCTCTGTCGTTCGCTGGGCTCGCGAGCGTCTGGACCGTGGGCTCGAAGATTCTGGGGCTTTCGGATGGCTTTGCCCTGGCAACGTGGGTTGTGGCGGCCGTCGTGCTCATCGCGCTGGTTGCGGCGCACGCCATTCGCGGGTGGCAAAGTGGTCAGTCCTTTGCGTCGCAGCTTCGGCATCCCGCACAGGGCCCGCTGGCGGGACTCGTCGCCATCGTCGGCATGCTCATCGGCGATCATTTCGCAACAATCTTTCCTGTGGTGGGCCACGTCATCACCCTCTTTTTCATGGTGGCCGCCTTCATCTTTGCTGCGTGGCTTCTGAACTTCTGGCTCCGCGGCCACCTGGAGTTCTCCTTCGTACATGGCGGTTACCTCCTCCCCACCGTGGCGACGAGCTTCGTCGCCGCCATTACGACCGCCCACATGGGGTTTATTGAATTGGCCGTTTCGGCATTCGCCATCGGGCTTTTCTTCTGGATCATATTCTTCGTTTTGGTGGCTGCGCGTCTGGCGACCGGCCCAGCATTGCCCCCAGCACTCGTGCCCACTCAGACGGTCTTGATGGCCCCTCCCGCCCTCGGCGGCATGGCGTGGCTGGCGATCACGGGCGAGGTTCCCAGCTTGGTCTTCACGGGATTTCTGGCCGTGACACTCATCATGGTGGTCGTTCAACTGCTCTGGCTGCCGCGCTACCTCACGCTGCCCTACACGCTCGGCGTGTGGTCGTTTACCTTCCCCTCGGCAGCGGTTTCGCTTATTGCCATGCACTGGGTTGCTATCGACAAGCCCGCGGGCGGCGCGATTATCGTTGCCGTTTTGATTGCGCTCGTCAGCCTGATTGTCCTGATGAACATTGGGCGTTCTCTGTCCCTCATCGTGTCGCATCGTCGTGGTCTTCTCTCAGCGGAGCGCGACTTAGTCGACGCCGACAATGTCATCGGTGCGGCGTAGATCAGTTTTCGAACAGCAGCGACATCGCTGTCGAGTTCGGTGACGACATCGGTGGGGCAAAAAAGACCCCAGCCGGTGTGAAATTCTGGCAAGATATGAGCCATGAATCTTGCTGACCTGAACTGGCTTGCCATTATCGTCGCCACGCTTGCTGCCTTCGCTGCCGGAGCAATCTGGTTCGGCCCGAAGACCTTCTTCCCGGTGTGGTGGAAGCTGATGGGCAAGGATCCTTCGGCCGATCCCGGTGCGAATTCAAACATGGTTGTTGTGTTTGCCTCGACGTTTGTGGGCGCTCTCGTGCAAGCTTTCACGTTGGCGATCATCATTCACTTCGTCTCTGCCGGTGACGCGACCTTCGGCGCTCTTGCTGGTGCTCTGACGGGGCTACTGGTGGGGCTGGGGCTCGGAGCAGCCTCATCGTTGTCGCACCGCCTCTTCGCGGGGGTCGGCTTTCGCGTGTGGCTCATTGAGGTAGGGAGCGATGTCGTAAACCTCACCATCATGGGTGTCATTTTGGGAGCCTGGCGGTAGTTTCGCCTGCAGAGGAAACGCTCGGATATTTGTGGGTCGCGTGCCTAGAATTCGAGCATGACCGCACAACAACCGTTTCGACTCATCCGTAAATTTGGTGACATCGAATTGCGCCACTATCCCGATTACATCCTCATGCAAGTCGAGGCCCAAGGCGATTTTATGCGCGCCGGCAGCATCGCGTTTGGTCCTCTGATTAGTTACATCAGTGGCGCCAATGCATCTGGTTCGAAGTTTGCGATGACCGCTCCTGTCCTTCAGGAGGCGTTGGCGGAGAAGACGCATCTCGTCAGTTTTGTTTTGCCCGAGGGGATGAAGCCGGAGGATGTGCCGGTTCCGCGTAACGCTCGCGTCTCCACGGTGCCGGTCGCGGCCCACGACGCCGCCGTGCTTCCATTTGCTGGAAGTTGGAATGCGGCGCGTTTTGAGCGAAAGGGCACGGAGCTGCTGACCGCGGCAATCGTTGAAGGCCTTCAGGTTGAGGGCAATGTGTACTTCGCACGCTTTGATCCGCCGTGGAAGCCGGGTTTCTTGAAACGCAACGAGGCTCTTGTCAACGTGGTGCAGACTGGCACTATCTAATTCTCGAGAAGAAGGAGCAGCTCATGGCCGTTTTTGGCGAAGACGTAGTGACCTCAATTTGCGGGTACATGAACGCAAATCAGGCCGATAATAACCTTTTGATCGTGCAAGTTTTGGGCAAAGAACGCGACGCGACGGCGGCCAAGCTGATTGGCTTCGACGAGCACGCGGTCTTTTTTGGCGCCACAATTCTTGATGGCGAACTTGAGGTGCGTTTGCCGTGGAGCCACGAGCTGACGCAACGGGCTGAAATTGCCCAGCAACTTTTTTCCATGGTCGATCAGGCGATGGCGGCGTTCGAAACCGAGTAGTTCTCCAGAAAAGGTTCACCGCGCCATATTTTCTTTCACAATGGGCGAGCGTAATTGGGGGGTAAACCCCTATGCTCAGTCATGTAACACCCCTATGCTCAGTTTGACGGCTCGCCCCCTGTGAGCCCTGAAGCATTAACAGTGAAAGGAACACAATGGATCTCCAAATCGTCCAAGCAGCATTCATGCTGGGCTTTGTGGCCATGGCCGCTGGTGCGTTCTACTTCTTTATGGAGCGTGGCGACCTGAAACCTGAGCACCGTTCGGTCGGCACCTACGCCGCCGTTATTGCGCTCATTGCAGCAATCATGTACTACGTAATGAAAGACACCGTCATGTTCCCCGGCGGAATGATTACCGTCGCAGACATCAACGCAACGATGCCTCTTCGTTACATCGACTGGTTGATCACCACCCCCCTGCTGCTCGTTGAGTTTGGTCTCATCGTGTCGCTGGCTGGTGGCGCCAAAGCCGGTATGGTCACGCGTTTGGTCATTGCCGACCTCATCATGATCGTCACGGGATACCTGGGTGAGATTGGTGTTGCCGGTTCTGCCAGCAACTACATCTTCTTCATCATCTCCACGCTTGCATGGGTCTACATCATCATGCAGGTCATGCGCGTCGACATCTCCTCTGGTCCTGCCTACGCTCAGCGTGCGGTCAAGACCATGCGTTGGTTCGTTGTTGCAGGTTGGGCCATCTACCCCATCGGAACCGCTATCCAGCAGTTCATGGGCATCGGTGGAGCCGACGTCACTCAGGCAGCAGCCATTGCTGCTGTCATCTACGTCGTCGCCGACGTACTGAACAAGGTGGGCTTCGGCATGATTGCCGTCAGCGCCGCCAAGAAGGCCTAATAGCCCTCTTTTCCACGAAAAGCCGCTGTCACTCCCGCATGGAAGGGGTGGCAGCGGCTTTCTGGTTAACGTGACCGTTACCAATCCGTGATTATTTTTCTGAAAAGTCTTTACTCTTTTGTAACGTGCCGATAACGTCATGACATGCCGCGCAAGCGCCTCCATCTCCCTCGCCTGTCCTTCCTGATCGTCAGCGTCTGTGTGCTGGTTGGAGGGGGCTTCGTCGCGATTGCGTCCGCGTCAGCAGAGGATCAGAGCGTGCTGGTGGCCGTGGTCGGCGATATCCAGTGCGGTGCGGATTCACCCACCGGTGACGATCGCTGTGAAAGTCAGCAGGTTCACTCCCTGATCGCCGAGCATCACCCCAACCTTGTTCTGATGCCGGGCGACCTGCAATACGAAACCGGTGCTCCCGAAGATTTCGCAGCCGAGTTTGGGCCCACCTGGTCTGACATGACGAGCCTCATTCGTCCGGCACCGGGAAATCATGAATATCGTGACAAGGTCGCCGGGTATCTCGGTTATTTTGGGGACTCCGTGACAACGGAGGGTCAACTTTTCTATGGCTTCGGTGCTGGCCCGTGGCAGGGCCTCTCCCTGGACTCCAATTGCGCAGAGATGGACTGCAGCGCGGCGGGTTCCCAAATGACATGGGCGTCGCAGCAACTGGCGGCGTGGAACACGGTCGATCCCGGCGGATGTTCCATTGTGGAATATCACCACCCGGTTCTCACGGCCTACACCAAAGACTCCGAACCTGCCTTCGCCGACACTTTTGCCATGTTGGCCTCTCAAGGCGTTGACATCGTGGTGGCAGGCCATGTGCATGCCTACGAACGGTTTGCCCCAGTCGATGCAACGTTGGCCCCGGCGGAATCGGGCACAGTGCAATTCACCGTGGGGACCGGGGGCAAGAGCCATTATCAGGGTTCCAAACGCCCTGACACGACTCCGGCATTTTCCACCGGTGGCAGCTTTGGGGTACTCTTCCTGACGCTGAATAAAGGCGCTTACACCTTCGAGTTCATTGACATCGATGGCAACGTTCTCGACAAGGGAGCGGGAACCTGTCACTAGGCTCCGAGGGCGCTGACGGCGGCAACCGCAGCCACAAGGGCCGCCTGAGCCTGCTGAAGCTCCTTGGCGGTCGTGGCGTGCGAGATGCTGAACCGAACTGAGGTCTGGGCGATGTCGGGGTCACAGCCGACGGCGAGGAGAACATGAGAAGGATCGGTCTTTCCAGCGGCACAGGCTGACCCACTCGAGACGATGACATCGCGCTCCTCGAGCTCGAGCAGTAGCGTCTCGCCGTTGAGCCCCGCGAATGTGAAAGATGCGATGGCGGGATGCCGATTCGTTTCTGGGCCCGTGAGCTCAGCCCGAGGAACAGCCTCGAGAACCGACGCAATGAACCCATCCCGAAGTTCGGCAACGCGCGGCCCTTCCTGGGCGGGGTTGGCCAACAACGTGACGGCCGCGGCGAACGCAACAGCCCACGCCACATTTTCTGTTCCCGAACGCCGGTCAAACTCCTGGCCTCCACCGTGCAAAATCGGCTCGAGCGCGAGACCGCCGCGCACGTAGAGGGCTCCGCTGCCCTTGGGCGCCCCAAGCTTGTGCCCCGAGAGGGTGAGTGCATCGACGCCGAGGGTGGTGATGCGCGTGTCGAACCAACCTGCCGCCTGCACGGCGTCGGTATGCATCAGCGCTCCCGCGGCGTGCGCGAGCTCAGCGATGGCGGCAATCGGGTGAATCGTGCCGATCTCGTTGTTGGCGAGCATCAGCGTGACCAGGGTCGTATCGGGGCGAAGCGCCGCGCTCACGTCGGCCAGCGTGACCTCGCCGGCGGGGGAGACAGGCACCCAGCTGACCTCAAAGCCGTGTAGTCGCACCAGAGCATCAATCGCAGCCAAGACAGCCTCGTGCTCCGTGCGTGCCGAAACAATGTGGCGCCCTCGCGGGTTTGCCAACGCGAGGCCCATAATCGCGAGGTTGTCGCCCTCGGTTCCTCCCGCAGTAAAAATGACGTCACTCGAACGGCAGTCCAGCCAGGTGGCAACGGTCGCTCGGGCATTCGATAGCGCACCGGATGCCCGGTTGCCCAACTCATGCGTACTCGACGGATTCCCGAATTCGCTGGTCAGCCACGGCCACGCAGCCTGAAGCGCCTCGGCACGAACCGGGGTGGTGGCAGCGTTATCGAGATAGACCATGGGGGTCTAGTGGGATGTCGTAATCGTGACGTCGAGCCCAAGGTCCAGTGACGGGGCGCTGTGGGTCAGTGCCCCCACCGAGATGACATCGACACCGGTTTCGGCAATCGCGCGAACCGTCTCCAGGGTGACGCCGCCGCTCGCCTCAACAACGGCCGCGCCGGCGATCAGGGCGACACCTGCACGAAGGTCGGGTAGTGAGAAGTTATCCAACATGATGGTGTCGACGCCGGCGGCCAGAACGGGGGCAATCTGATCGACGCGGTCGACCTCGACCTCGAGGTGCACGGTGTGCGGGAGTTCGGCTCGAACGCGCGCGAGTTCGGTGGTGAGATCGCGGCCACCGGACTGCAAAATGGCAAGGTGATTGTCTTTGGCCATGACGGCATCCGACAGTGAGTAGCGGTGATTGCGGGCACCGCCACACCGCACGGCGTGACGCTCGAGGGCGCGAAGACCGGGGGTGGTTTTGCGGGTATCGGCGATGCGGGCGCGGGTTCCGGCAATGCGCGCCACGTACTCAAACGTGAGAGTGGCGATACCGCTCATGCGCTGCACAAAGTTGAGTCCCACCCGCTCGGCTCCCAAAATAGCGCGCGCGTTCCCGTGAACCCGTGCCAGGGTATCTCCGGCTTGAAATGCAGCGCCGTCGCCGACGAGGAGTTCGACCACGATCGCGGGATCCGTGAGGGTAAAAGCGGCGGCAAAGACGGCCCCACCCGAAAATACGCCGGGCTCGCGCGCGACAAGCTCAGCGGTGGCCGTGGCATCGGCGGGAATCAGGTACGTGCTGGTGAGGTCGCCCCAGGGCGCATCCTCATCAAGGGCGCGCCCCACAACATCGGCAATAACGCGGTGCGTCAACATGGTCAGACCTTTCGGGCAATCGTGAGTGGGCGAGCCAAGGCAGGGTTTGTCTCCGGGTAGTCAAGACGATAGTGGCCACCGCGCGATTCGTGGCGCGCCAAGGCAGATTCCGTCAGGGCCTGGGCGAGGAGTAGGAGATTGGCATCTTCCCAGTCAGGAAAGAGGCGGTGCGCCGGGTCGGCTGGGCGCCAGGCGTGAATCTGGTCCAGGGTTGATTCCAATGTCGTGCGGGTGCGCGCGAGTCCAACGTTGTCCCACATCATGGTCTGTAGTTCCACCCGGTCAACAACCTGCGTTGACGGACGCCCGACTGTTTCCGTCAGGTCCAATTCCAGCAGTGGCCCCTGTGCACCCCAGCGAGCCGCCGGTGCATCCTCTGGCCAGGGCTGGCCGAGGTTGGAGACCGCACGGTGAGCGAACACGATAGATTCCAAAAGCGAGTTCGATGCCAAGCGGTTGGCGCCATGGGCACCCGTGGACGCAACTTCTCCCACGGCGTACAACCCGGGGATGCTGGTGCGACCCCAGTCGTCGGTGGCCACACCCCCCATCCAGTAGTGTGCGGCGGGCGTCACGGGAATCGGGGTGGTCGCCCAGTTCAGGCCATAAGAGCGGCACGCGGCCGAGATGGAGGGAAAGCGTTCGGAGAGAAAGGATGCCCCGAGCGCCGTGGCATCAAGCAATACCGGCTGCCCGCCCTGGGCCATCATTTGCGATTGGATGCCGCGCGCCACGATATCCCGCGGAGCCAACTCCGCCATGGGGTGCAGCGCCTTCATGAAGCGCTCGCCGGCGGCATTGATGAGAACAGCACCCTCGCCCCGAACGGCTTCTGAGATCAAGAAGCTTCCCGGTACAGCGAGTGCCGTGGGGTGAAATTGGTAGAACTCGACATCGGCGAGCACGGCGCCGGCACGCAGCGCGGCGGCAACACCGTCACCGGTGGTAACGGCCGGGTTCGTGGTGTGGCGAAACAGTTGTCCTGCGCCGCCACTGGCCAGGATAACGATGTCGGCCGCGATAAAGCGCGTACCGGTCGTATCAAAAACGTGAACCCCAGCCACCTGAGAGCGGCCAGCGGCATCCTTTTCTGTGGCGTGCTTCTCAATAGCAATGTCGACGAGAAATGTGTGTTCGTGAATCTCGGTATTGGTTGCCCGAACGGCCGCGACGAGAGCATTGCTGATACCGGCACCGGTCGCGTCACCACCCGCATGTAGAACGCGAGCGTGGGAGTGCGCCGCCTCGAGGCCGCGCGCGAACTGCTCGCCCTGACGATCGAAGTCCACGCCGAGTGCCACGAGGTCGTTGATGCGTCCCGGCCCTTCTGAGCACAACACGTCTACGGCCTCGGGCCAGCACAGACCCGCACCGGCCACGAGGGTGTCGGCAATGTGTTCGGCTACGGTGTCGTCGTCAGAGGAAACGGCCGCAATCCCACCCTGCGCATAGTGCGTGTTACTTTCGGCCAGATTCGACTTCGTGATGAGCGTCACCGAGTGATGGCGGCTCGCCTCAACCGCGGCAATCAGACCGGCAATTCCACTTCCAATAACGACAACACGTGACACGGCCGCTAGACCGGCTTCGCGGCAAGCATGCGCTCAAGCGCCACGCGGGCAGGAACGGCGACGTCATCAGGAACGACAATCTGGTTCACAACCTCACCGGCGACGAGGCGCTCGAGGACCCAGGCAAGGTATCCGGGGTGAATGCGGTACATGGTTGAGCAGGGGCACACCACGGGGTCGAGGCAGAAGATGGTGTGCTGCGGGTACTGTGCCGCGAGGCGCTGCACCATGTTGATTTCGGTACCAATAGCAAACGTCGTGGGTTCCGTTGCCTCTGCGACCGCCTTGCGGATGTATTCGGTCGAACCATACTCATCCGCGGCATCGACAACGGGCATGGGGCACTCGGGGTGCACAATGACGCGAACATCAGGGTGGTCAATGCGGGCCTGGTCGATCTGGGCCACGGTGAAGCGCTTGTGAACTGAGCAGAATCCGTTCCACAAAATGACCTGGGCATTCTGAAGCTCTTCGGCAGTGCTGCCACCCAGGGCCTTGCGGCCGTGCCACAGTGGCATGGCCTCCAGAGGAACGCCCATGGCCTTGGCCGTGTTGCGCCCGAGGTGCTGATCCGGGAAGAACAGCACGCGTTGGCCGCGCTCAAACGCCCACTTCAGAACAGTCTCGGCGTTGGAGGAGGTGCAGACGATGCCGCCGTTTTCGCCGCAGAATCCCTTCAGCGCCGCGGAGGAGTTCATGTAGGTGACGGGAATCACGGGAACGCGCCCGGAGGCATCCGGCTCGGTGCCATACAGGGCCGTGAGTTCTTCCCAGCACTGGGTCACCGAGTCAATG
Organism: Microbacteriaceae bacterium; assembly: GCA_947443745.1. GTDB lineage: Bacteria > Actinomycetota > Actinomycetes > Actinomycetales > Microbacteriaceae > Alpinimonas. The sequence goes on from CANEXL010000058.1 coordinate 11,170, forward strand.
TCGGCCATGTCGGCCATGGAGCAC
>CANEXL010000059.1 GCA_947443745.1 Microbacteriaceae bacterium
AAAAGCGATGCGGCCGGATGGTGTGAACGACACGGTGTTGGGAGCTTCGGCCTTCGCCGAGGCGAGGAAGATGGCATCCCCATCGGGGTCCACCCAGTCGCCTAAGACGTTCACCACGACCTGGCCCCCGCTGGCGACATCTGCCCGCGTCGGACGAACCTGAACCGGCGCCGAGTTTTCGTTCTCGGCACGCACGGTGACCGTCACCGTCGCTGCTGCCGTGCCGCCGCGCCCATCCGAAATTGTGTACTGAAAGGAGAGCACGCCGCTCGCCCCGGCCTCGAGCGTCACAATCAGTTGGGTGCGATCTGGCCCCACCCGCACGGTGCCGCTGGAGGCAGGGATCGGCGTGACGCTGTCGATAACGAGGGCATCACCGTTGGGGTCATAGTCATTCAACAAAACCGGCAACGACGTCTGGCGCGAGGGCCGGGCCCCCAGCTCATCGTCGACCGCGACCGGTGGCAGTGCCGCCTTCTCGAACTCGGGAGCCTGCCCGGTGTCAGATTGAACCACGAGCTTTTTGGTCTCCTGCGCCGCCAACAGGTCATCCCAGTTGTCAATGCGATGAACTCCGTTTTGCACAGACCACGATGTGCCGCTGACCTCGTCGTTGAGGGCAATGGACGAACCGCTGATTCTGAAAACGAGCCGCGCCGCGCTCGCGAGACCCTCCGCTGTGGCGTTAATGGGGGCTTCTGCTCCGCACTGCGAGAAGACCTGCCCACTGGACCACGCGGCGAACGCGCAGTCACCCAGCAAGACCGGAGCGGCCGGTCGACCGCGGGAGGAGGCCACCTCGGCACCAAACTCGCCACTGTCGATATTGACCTGAGCGAGACCTCCCTCGTGCGCAATGAGCACCACCGGTGACGTTCCTCCCGGCCGCTGCAGCAGGGCCGTCGTCAGAGTTCCTATTCCGGTTCCGGTTCCGGATTGTGTTGCCGAGGCGAGGTCAATCGTTCGACCGGCGGTGAGCATCCGTGATCCCGCACGATCCAGCACCACCCAGCGGTCGTTGGCAATTGTGATGTCCAACGAATTTGGCTCGAACGTCCCATCGAGCGCAGAGGTGGCGGGAACACCACCGGCTCTCAGATCCAGTGTTGTGACGGTCGCCGTATCGGTGCTCACCGCCGCAATCATGCCCTCGGTGGTGGCGGCCAAAACGGAGTTCGTACCGACGGAGAAGGCCGGGGGTCCGGTGGCGTCAAAACTCGCAAGGCCGGCCAAAGGAACCAGCCATACCTCCCCGGTCGCGGGGGCGTGCAAGACAACGGTGGTCGCCGTCAGAACGGCGACGGTCACATTTGCCGGCAGGGGAACGCTGTCAGAAATCTGTCCCGACGCCTGATCGATGCGCTCGAGCGCACGCTTCGTGTCGTTGACGACGAAGGCGTTTTCGCCATCCTGAACGAGATCGACTCGAGCGGATGCTGTTTGCAGAACAGTGTTGAGCTCGTTCACATGAGTGTTGGCGCGGCCAACGGCGAGCTTCGTGCCGCTGCTGACCCATACCGCCCCATCCCCCAAGTCAAGGCGCTGCGCCTGGTACCCCGTGGAGGCGACCGCGCCGCCCACCAGAAGCCCGAGGACGGCGAGCGATGCCACCCAGGAAATAAGGGTGCGCCGGGAACTTTTGGTATTCCACAGCGAGGACAACCAGGATCTGATCATGACGATGAAACTCGGTCTCGGGGCGTTCGCTTGCGGCGCCACCACGGCGTTTCGACGTCGAGCAGCGGGGACAGTCGCGTCTGATCACCGAAGGAGCCGAGTAATCCACCACTCCAGGCATCCCCCACGACATCAATGGGCGTCTGAGCCAACCCCAGCTCCGACTCGATGGCTTGCAGCTGCCGAGCAAATTCCATGGCGGAGTGTGGCCGGTCGTCGGCACGGCGACTCATGGTCGTCGCCAGCAATGCTTCTAAACTCGCCGGCACATCAGGGCGCCCCAACGGTGAAATTTTGCCCTTCACGATGCGCCCGGCAAGGTGGCCCGGGGTGTTTTCTTTGCCGACCACTTCGAATGGGCTTCGACCCGCCAACAGGGAGTAGACCGTGGCCCCGAGCGAGAAAATCTCACTCGCAATCGTTCCGGTCGTTTCTTGGCGAATCACTTCGGGAGCCGACCACGGCACGCTGAGCCCGACTGCGGTGTCCAGATCGCCGACCGCCAAGGAAGCCGCAATTCCAAAATCGCTCAATACCGGATGCCCGTAGGCGGTCAACAAAATATTTCCCGGTTTGATATCGCGATGCAAAACGTTCGCCCGGTGGGCCGTCTCGAGAGCCGCCGACACGCGAATTCCCGTTCGCAACACTTCGGCCACGGGAAGGCGTTCTGTGCGAAAGCGCTCGCCGAGGCCCGAGGGGCATAGCTCGGTCACGAGGTACGGGCGGCCATCGGTGCTGACGCTGGCCTCGAAGACGGTCAAAATAGCCGGATGCGTGCTCAGCTGCGCCATCAACTGTGCCTCTGCTTGAAACATGTTGCGTACCCGTGGGTTGACCACTTCAGGGAGCAAGACTTTGATGGCGACCTGGCGGCGAGGAAGGTTCTGTTCGTAGAGAAAAACGTCGGCGAATCCACCTGATCCAAGGGCCCGAATGAAGGTGAAGCCGGGCAATACCGGTGGGGTCGAAGGGAGTCGTCGCGCCATAGCTTCTCACCACCTTCTCGAATAACGTAAACCGAAAATATGCTCGCATGCTGACTCGCGAGAACGCACACACAATCGTGCTGGCACAGGCCGCGCCCTTAGTTTAGGCAGGTCAGACTGAGTATCTCGTGAGTACACACGAGCAGCTGTGGATAGGGCCTATTCGGGGGTCGGCTGCGTCACGCCGAGCACATCGATGATGACGATCGTGACGTTATCGCGACCACTGTTCGCCAGTGCCGCCTTCATCAAGTCATCGACGGCATCGGGAGCCGTTGCGGCCGTGCGAATGAAGTGCTCGATACCGACATCGGTGAGTTCTTTGGTGAGGCCATCAGAACACAGCATGATGCGCATCCCCGCCACCACGGGCAGGGACACATAATCAGGAATCGGTGCATCAGAGATGCCAACGGCGCGCGTGATGACGTTTGAGTGGGGGTGATAGTCGGCTTCGTCGCGGGTAATCTGCCCGGCATCCACCAGTTGTTGAACGACCGAGTGATCGACGGTGACCTGCGAGAAATCGTCATTGATGAGGGCGTAGACCCGCGAATCACCGATGTTGAAGGCAGCCCACTGAAGCTCGTTACCCTCATGAACCAAGGCCACACCAGTGACCGTCGTTCCGGCACCGCGCTGATCTTCGGTGAGAGTTTGACGAAGGTCGTCAACGGATTTTTCGAGGGCCGCTTCGAGTCCGTCGAGAGTGGCGAAGCCGGGGCCTTCGAGTTCCGCAAGGCGGCGAACAACCGCGTCGCTGGCAACATCGCCGGCGCTGTGGCCGCCCATGCCGTCGGCGACTGCAAAGACGGGTGAACCGACGCTGAAGCTGTCTTCATTTTGCGCGCGGTGGTTTCCTACTTCTGTGGCGGCGGCCCACGAAAGGGTCACGCTCGCTCCGGTGTTGGGCTCCGTCACGCTGAGGCCTGTGGAATTGGCACCGATTGCAGTCACGACGAACGCTCCGAAACTTAGCTAGCGAGCAATGTCTTTGCTGGCGTCACGAGGTTTTTCTCGTAAGACTTCGATTCTATTACCGTCGCCGATGTCCACGACGGCCCCCTCTCCGACAGCCATCGAATCACCGGGGGCAAGTTGCGTGATCGCGCCACTCGCCAGTGTGACCCGCGTTCCGTTGGTTGATCGCAGATCGGTGACGACGACGACGTCACCCAGCTGACGAAATTCAGCGTGCGTTGAGGAGACGCGGCCCTCTCGCGACGGCACTGTCACCAGCTGCACAACGCTGTCTTTGCTCGCCCGGTCTGTGTCGGACCCGTCTCTGCTTGTCCGATCTGCGTGCGTCCAGGCGTGGCGTGGCGCACGCCCGAAGATGACGGCGGATGTCAACTCATACCGAGCACCTGTAGCGAGCCGCAGACCGAAGACGATTGTCGGCGTGGGTGCGTCGGTACGGCCATCCGTCAGGCGTCGCATGGGCTGCGTCGGAATTTGTGCCGGATTCTGTGCCGGATTCTGTTCTCCAACGGGCGTCGGGCCCGCCGCTCGATCCACCGATGAAGCTGCCGGAACAGTCGGGGCAGTAAAAGAAGTGTCGTCAACGTCGGGTTCAATGACGGTGTCGTCATCAACGGTGATGACCGTGTCATCCGCGGAGATAACGGTGTCGTCTTCTTTACCCATAGGGCAAATTTACTCGCCAATGAAGCTCATCACGTGCTTGATGCGGGTGTAGTCCTCAAATCCGTACGAGGATAGGTCTTTGCCATAACCCGAATGCTTGAATCCGCCGTGCGGCATTTCGGCCACGACAGGGATATGCGTGTTGATCCAGACGCAGCCAAAGTCCAGGCGTTTGGCCATGCGCATCGCGCGACCGTGGTTCTGCGTCCACACGGAGGAGGCCAGCCCGAAGTCAACGTCGTTGGCCCACAGCAGCGCTTGCGCCTCGGTGCTGAACTTCTGCACGGTCATGACCGGGCCAAAGATTTCTGTCTGGATGACCTCATCCGTTTGCATCAGACCCGACACAATCGTGGCCTCATGGAAGTATCCGGCGTTACCGATGGCGTGACCGCCAAGTTCAATAACCGCGTTATCGGGCAAGCGGTCGATGAAGCCGGTGACCTGCGCAAGCTGGTTCGCGTTGTTGACGGGGCCAAAGAGGTTGCCCGGGGTGGCGGGCATTCCGGTGATGGCATTCGCAGCGGCGTAGGCCACCAGGGCGGCGAGGAACTCGTCATAGATGCCCTCTTGCACGATGAGGCGTGTGGCGGCTGTGCAGTCCTGGCCGGCATTGAAGAAGCCCGCGGCGACAATGCCTTCGACGGCGAGCGCGACATCCGCGTCATCAAAAACAATGACGGGAGCCTTGCCGCCCAGCTCCAGGTGAACGCGTTTGAGATCGACGGCGGCCGACTTCGCGACCTCCATTCCGGCGCGCACGCTTCCCGTGATGGCAACCATCTGCGGAATCTTATTTTCGATCATGGCACGACCGGTATCGCGGTTGCCGGTCACGACGTTGAAGACGCCGGCGGGTAGGAACTCGGCGGCAACTTCGGCCAATAACAAAGTGGATGCGGGGGTCGTGTCGGAGGGCTTCAAGACGATGGTGTTTCCCGCGGCCAATGCCGGGGCAAACTTCCAGACAGCCATGTTCAGCGGATAGTTCCACGGCGTGACCTGCCCGATGACGCCGATGGGTTCGCGGCGAATCATGGAGGTGTGATCTTTGAGGTACTCCCCCGCGGATTTACCCTCGAGGTTGCGGGCGGCACCGGCGAAGAACCGAATCTGATCAACCGAAAGCATGATCTCCGCCTCGACGAGAGAGTCGCGCGGCTTTCCGGTGTCGCGCGACTCAACGTCGGCGAATTCCTCGGCGCGGGCTTCGATCGCATCCGCAATGCGAAAGAGTGCGAGTTGACGCTCACTGGGGGTGGAATCGCCCCAGGTTTCAAAAGCCCTGGCGGCTGCCGTGTAGGCGCCGGCAACATCGGCGGCGGAAGATACCGGACTTGTGGCATAAATCTCGGCCGTGGATGGGTCGATGATGTCGAGTCGCTCATCGCCGGTCGCCTCGACGAAAGATCCGTTGATAAAGTTTTTTAGGTCGTGATTGCTCATAGCCGCTGCGCTCCTCGTTTTCTCCAGTGTAAACGTCACTTCGTCTGCTTGACGGGGTAAATACCCTTGAATTCGTAGTTTTATCTCGTAAAAAGTGCGGTTTCACTTGATTTAGGCCGTTTCTACTGTCAGAATCGACATATGAATCCCAAGACTCGCGCCGTGCAACTCGATGACGTCTCCAAGGCGATTATCGAGCAACTGCAGGCAGACGGTCGCCGCTCGTACGCAGAGATCGGTAAGGCCGTTGGCCTCTCGGAGGCTGCCGTGCGCCAGCGCGTTCAGAAGCTCACCGATGCCGGGGTGATGCAAGTTGTTGCTGTCACCGATCCGATGCAGCTGGGGTTCTATCGTCAAGCCATGATTGGCATCCGTTGTACGGGTGACACTCGGGTCATTGCCGATAAATTGGCCGCCATGCCCTCGGTCGACTACGTGGTTCTCACCGCGGGGTCGTTCGACATCATGGCCGAAGTTGTCTGCGAGTCAGATGAAGATCTCATCACTCTTCTGAACTCGGAGATCCGCAGTCTTGAGGGCGTCGTCTCAACCGAGACGTTCGTTTATCTCAAGTTGCACAAACAGTTATATAACTGGGGAACGCGATAGGACGCGATACACATGGCTTTATTCACATCAAAAGCTAAAAAGAAAGAAGCCGGGGCGCACGTTGCCCCCAGTGAGCATGTCGTTGCCGACAGCCACGTTACGGAGAGTCACGTTGTCGATGCGCATGTCGCCGCAGGCCACGTTGCCGACAGCCTCGCCACTCCGGGCGCCCCTGAGTCTGGCGTCAACGCGTTGGGCTTCGATAACGTAGCCCTTCAGAAGAAGGCAAAAGATCACCTCTGGATGCACTTCTCACGTCAGTCGGTCATGGAAGAGCACGGCGTTCCCATCATCGTCAAGGGTGAGGGTCACCACATCTTCGACTCCAATGGCAAGAAGTACATCGATGGCCTCTCTGGTCTGTTCGTTGTCAATGCTGGACACGGCCGCAAGCGTCTCGCTGCTGCTGCTGCCAAGCAAGCCGAAGAACTCGCGTTCTTCCCCATCTGGTCCTATGCGCATCCGGCCGCCATTGAACTTGCCGACCGCCTCGCAGATCTGGCTCCCGGCGATCTGAACCGCGTCTTCTTCTCCACCGGCGGTGGCGAGGCTGTGGAGACCGCATTCAAGCTGGCCAAGCAGTACTGGAAGCTCATGGGCAAGCCCATGAAGACCAAGGTCATCTCCCGCGCCGTGGCCTACCACGGAACGCCTCAGGGCGCCCTGGCGATCACGGGTCTCCCCGGCATGAAGGAGATGTTTGAGCCACTGGTTCCCGGTGCTTTCCGCGTTCCCAACACGAACTTCTACCGCGCCCCAGAGCACGGTGACGACCTTGAGGCGTTCGGCCAGTGGGCCGCCAACCGCATCGAAGAGATGATCGAGTTCGAAGGCCCCGACACTGTCGCGGCCGTTTTCCTCGAGCCCGTGCAAAACTCCGGTGGAGCGTTCCCGCCCCCTCCCGGATACTTCCAGCGCGTGCGCGAGATCTGCGACAAGCACGACGTGCTTCTCGTGAGCGACGAGGTCATCTGTGCGTTTGGGCGCATCGGAAACTACTTCGCCTGCGACACGTATAACTACGTGCCCGACATGATCACGTGTGCCAAGGCCATGACCAGCGGTTACTCGCCCATCGGTGCCACGATCATCAGCGACCGAATTTACGAGCCCTTCAAGCATGGTCAGGTGTACTTCCCCCATGGATACACGTTCGCGGGTCACCCCGTGTCCGCCGCCGTGGCACTGGAGAACCTCGACATCTTCGAGGAAGAGAAGCTCAACGAGAACGTTCGATTGAACTCGCCTCTGTTCCGTGCCGAGTTGGAGAAGCTGAAGAGCATCCCCATCGTTGGTGACGTCCGTGGTGACGGTTACTTCTTCGCCATCGAGCTCGTCAAGGATAAGAAGACTAAAGAAACCTTTAATGACGAAGAAGCGGAGCGGTTGCTCCGTGGCTTCCTCTCGAAAGCCCTCTACGAAGCGGGGCTTTACTGCCGAGCGGATGACCGAGGGGATCCCGTGGTTCAGTTGGCACCGCCACTCACCATTGGACCCAAGGAGTTTGCCGAAATTCGACAGATTCTGGATGGCGTTCTGACAGAGGGCTCAAACCTGATCTAGGTCCTTTCCTCAACACGTTCCCGCAATCCACAAACATGGGGTGTCGCCAATATTCTTGGTCACACCCCATGTTTTTTATTTAGGGTTTATCTCATGACAAACACGACGAGCACAGTGGCCACAGCTCCCTTCGCGGCCGATTCTTTCGCGACAATTCCTTACGCAACCATTTCTTTCGCGACCATCGATTCGCCGATTGGCCGCATCGAGCTCGAAAGCAACGGTCGCGCTGTGACGTGGCTCAGCATTGAAGGCGATGAGCATTCCGAGCACGGAACGTTGCGTTACGGGGGCGCCAGCAGCAGTGACGGCGGCGGTTCTGGTGGCGGCGCTGGTCGCGGCGCTTCCGGACCAACGGATGCCGTTCTCACGCAGGCCATCACGGAACTTGGCGAGTACTTTGCTGGCACGCGTCGGGACTTTTCCGTTCCCGTTGAGCTCTCGGGTACTGAGTTTCAACGCTCTGTTTGGGCACAACTCTCGGGCATTGGCTGGGGCAAGCATCGCTCCTATGCCGACATCGCCGAGGCCATTGGCAAACCTGGCGCCTTCCGTGCCGTCGGAGGCGCTGTCGGTGCGAACCCCGTTCCGCTGATCGTTGGCTGCCACCGCGTGCTGGCCCGCGACGGCCGCATCACGGGTTACAGCGCCGGTGGTGGCATCGCGACCAAACAGTTCTTGCTCACCCTCGAGGGAATTGAGTCCCGCTAGTGCCCCTGAACTATGTCTCGCTGGTCACCGACGAAGACGGCCTCGATCGCTGCGGCTGGGTGGGCAAAGACGCCGAGTACATGCGCTACCACGACGAGGAGTGGGGCGTCCCCGTTCGGGATGACCAGCTGTTATTCGAACATCTTTGCCTTGAAGGATTCCAGGCCGGGCTGAGCTGGATTGTCATCCTCAAGCGTCGCCCCGGCTTCCGCGCTGCCTTCGCCAACTTTGACATCGCGTCCGTTGCCGCCATGACGGAGGCCGACACCGAGCGACTCATGCTCGATGCTGGCATCATCCGCAATCGTCAGAAAATCAACGCGACCATCGAGAATGCCCGCATCACCCTCGGTCTGGTCGCCGACGCGCCCGGCGCCCTCACAAACATCATTTGGGAACACCAGCCCGCTCCTGGCCGCGCCCGCTGCGCCGTCATGAACGACGTGCCCGACATCACCCCGGAGTCCGAGGCGCTCAGCAAAACCCTGCGCACACTCGGCTACCGGTTCGTCGGCCCCACCACGATGTACGCGCTCATGCAGTCCGCGGGCTTGGTTGACGACCACGTCGTTGGGTGTCACCGCGCTTCGAACGAGTAGGTGCACGGCGTACTCGGGGGTTGGGTGCGACCGTGTGTCGAACCGATGATTCGGCTGGCTAGAGCACGCCTGAGACGACGAGGTTGAGCTCCGCTGGTTGCGCGGGGCTTTTGCCGGCGGCGGGTACGGCTGGAGTGCCGCGCTCGAGGATGACACCGACGGTGGCCGCCCACGAGAACAGTTCGTCGAGCGAGGCGATGGGCGCCGTCACTGCGGCGTCGATTGCCAAGGCACGCACAAACTCGCCCTTGCCCTTCTTGTTGAAGTGGTTGAGGGCGCGAACCGCGTTGTCGGCACCACGAGTCACAACGCGCACGTAGAACGCGTTGTCGCCGACGGGTAGCGGCGCGAGATCTGCGTAGCCTTCGGACCGCAGATCGAGCACGAGGTCGTCACCGGCGCGATCAGCAATTGCTTTGCCTGCGGGCGCCGCCCAGACCTTTTTCAGCGGACTGCCTTCGAGCTTGGGCAGGCGGGAGTCAAAAGAGAGGCGATAGGCCGGGATGAGGTCGAGGCCGCCAATCGGGCCCAGCAGCGCCGACTCGATGAACGCGTGGGTCCCCAGAAATGCTCGGCTGGCGTGCGGAAGGGTGCCTGCCCCCAGGGCTTCGAAGAGGACCCCGGTGTAGCGATCGATAGCCGGCATCGTTGCCGAGGTCATTAGGAGGCGATTGCGTTCGACCTCAAACATCTGCTTCTCGCTGAGCTTGAGTACCTTGGCCGATTCCGTCGGATGCTTTGCCAGCGCCACCGTCGCAGAAAGAACGCGCTTGCGCGTTCCGTTGAGGGCTGGGGAGAAGCTCAGGCTCGCAACGTCCAGGGGCGGGCCGTCTCCCCCGTCGCGCTTGGTTTCCGAGGGCGGCAGCAGAATCAGCATTTAGTCTCCGAAGGGGGCAGCAGAATCAGCATGAGGGCTCCTGGTTAAGCACGAATGCCCGCGAGCCACGAGAAGACGTGACGAGCGGGCATCCGTAATGAAATGTTGCGGCGTTAGGAAACGAGCTCCGCAGCCGAGGCAACAACCTGAACGGTGTTGTGCTCGACGGAGAGGAACCCGCCTTCAGCGTTGGCCAGAATCTTGCTGCCATCGGCCAAGGTCACACGAACTTCACCCTTGGCGAGGATCGCCAGCATGGGTTCGTGGCCGGGAAGAATACCGATTTCGCCCTCGGTGGTTTTGGCAACAACCATGTTGGCCGTGCCAGACCACACTTCTCTGTCGGCAGCGACAACGCTGACGGTCAACAAGGGGTTCGCCATTGTTAGCCGTTCTCCTTCTGGATGCGTGCCCACTGCTCTTCGACGTCGGAGATGCTTCCAACGTTGAAGAAGGCCTGCTCAGCGACGTGGTCAAAGTCACCCTTGGCGATTGCATCGAAGGATTCGATGGTGTCCTTGAGGGGAACCGTCGAGCCTTCAACACCGGTGAACTTCTTCGCCATGTAGGTGTTCTGCGAAAGGAACTGCTGGATGCGACGTGCGCGCGAAACAGTGATCTTGTCTTCTTCAGAGAGCTCGTCAACACCGAGGATCGCGATGATCTCCTGGAGTTCCTTGTTCTTCTGAAGGATGGCCTTCACCGTGGTCGCAACGCGGTAGTGGTCCTGGCCTAAGTAGCGAGGGTCCATGATGCGGCT
>CANEXL010000060.1 GCA_947443745.1 Microbacteriaceae bacterium
AATGACTCAGGGCGCGGCGGCAGCAAATGGTACTGGAGCGGCCGGAAGCTCTTCTCAGGGGCTGATATCGCTTTCCTCGGCATCCGCGACAGAACTGGACACATTGCCCGGCATTGGGCTGGCCCTCGCTCAGCGCATCATCGATTGGCGTGAGGCCAGCGGCGGGTTCTCTTCTGTCGAACAGTTGGGTGAGGTATCCGGAATTGGCGACAAGGTCTTGGCTAGCATCCGCGATCTGGTGGTGCCATGAGGCTGGATGCCCGACTCGCAATTCCCGTCCTGGCGGCCTGGGGCGCGGCAATCGCACTCTTGGCCTCCAACGACGGTGTCGACGCCTCGGTGCTCATGGGGCGAACGTGGCTCGTCGCTGCGTGTGCCGGCGTTGGCGGGGTTACCGCTCTGCTGGCGCTCGTGGGGAGTCATCGCCCTCGCCAACATATCTCTTCTGGGATATTGCTCGTCACGGTGGTCACGAGTTTGCTGACGGTCGCATTGTGCGTGTCGATTCTGGTTCAGGCGCCTGGCCACGTTGACGTGAAACCGTGGGACAGGGATGTCACGGCGCAGTATCCCTGGTTTCTCTCGTGGGCAACGGCTCTTCGTCACTCTCTGGCTGATGCCGCAGGCGCACTCCCTGGCGTGGGCGGGCAACTCATTCCAGGACTGGCGGTGGGGGACACGAGCGCCGTGAGCGAGAGCCTAGAAACAGCGATGAAGGCGGTTTCTCTGACGCACATCACGGCAGTGTCGGGGGCCAATTGTGTCATTGTGACGGCATCCATCATGATTATGGGTGCCCGACTGGGGCTCTCGAGAACGTGGCGTGTGACGTGCGCCGTGATGGCTCTGGCGATGTTTGTCGTGCTTGTGACCCCGGAGGCTTCCGTCGTGCGGGCTGCCGTAATGTCGACGGTTGTCCTCATCACACTGGCCGCGGGGCGACCGGGCGCCGGGCTTCCCTTGCTGTCCTTTGCCACGATTGTGATGTTGATCGTCAACCCCTGGTGGGCCGTCGACTTTGGATTCATTTTGTCCGTCAGTGCCACTGCGGGGTTGCTGATTTTGGCGCGACCGCTGGCCACGTCCCTCGCGCGGTTCATGCCAGCGCTACCCGCAATGCTCATTTCCATTCCACTCGCGGCGCAACTGGCCTGTCAACCGGTCATCATCTTGCTTCAGCCACAGATTCCCACGTACGGGGTCGCGGCGAACGTGATCGCTGGCCCTGCGGCGCCTCTGGCAACCGTCACGGGTCTTCTGGCGTGCCTCGTGTTGCCTATCCTTCCTCCGGTTGCCGCTGGGCTCCTCTGGCTTTCCTGGCTTCCCGCGCAGTGGATCGGTCAGACCGCCATGGTGTTCTCTTCCCTGCCGAACCCTTCGTTTGCCTGGCTAGCCGGCGCACCCGGTGTGGTGTTGGCACTCGTCAGTTCGGCGGGGATCTGTCTGATGCTTCTTCATCCGCGCGTGGCGGTCAGGCGCGTTGTGGGAGCTGGCTTGGTACTCGGCGGTGCAACGTATCTGACGGTTTCCCTCGTGAGCGGCATATCGTTCAGCGCCAGTATTCCCGGCGATTGGGTGGTTGCCGCGTGTGACGTCGGCCAGGGCGATGCTGTTCTCTTTCGTGATGACGACAAAATAGTCCTCATTGACACTGGCAGAACGCCTGAACCGTTAACTCGCTGTCTAGGGCAGTTGGGAATTGACCACATCGACCTCCTGGTTCTCACCCATTACGATCTCGACCATGTCGGTGGTGTTAGTGCCGTCAACGGCAAGGTCACGAGTGCTCTCGTGGGAACGCCCCAAGACGTTAGCGAGGAGCTCATCGTCGAAGCATTGGCTCGAGGAGGTGCGACCGTGGAACGAGGGCAAAAAGGCGATAGTGGAGGATGGGGTACGACCTCGTGGAATGTTCTGTGGCCGGCCCCGGGGTTAGTTTCCATGCAGGATGGCAATCCGGGAAGCATCACCGTTCGCGTGAACACTCCAGAACTTTCGGCGATATTCCTGGGAGACTTGGGGGAAGACGCGCAAAATGCGTTGATGTTGGACGCTCCGATAGCGGCGGTTGATCTCGTAAAAGTTGCTCACCACGGATCCAGCGATCAGAGTGCCGCGTTGTATCGAAAGCTTGGGGCCTCGGTTGGCCTTGTCTCCGTCGGTGCCGAGAATGGCTACGGCCATCCCACGTCGAAAGCATTGGCAATGTTGGCGGATGCGGGCACGTCTGTTGAGCGCACCGATATCAGCGGACTGATTGTGGTGAGCGCCCAGGACCACCGCCTGTCGGTCTGGAGTGAACGGTAGGCTGATTTTTACACAAGGAGATCCCGTGGCAACAGCACCAGCAACTCGCGCCGGCAAGGCAAAAATTGCCATTCCGCAGCTTCCGTGGAGTGCCGCAAAGCCCGCGGCCATCGTTCTCGTTTCGGGAGCCGAGTCCTTCTTAGCGGACCGAGCGATTCACGCGATTCGCGAGCAACTCAGAGCAAACGACCCGAGCTTAGAGGTGAGTGACCTCGATGCCAGTGCGTATTCCCCGGGGCAGTTACTGACATTGGCGAGCCCCTCACTGTTTGGCGAACCCCGTCTCATTCGCGTAAGCGATGTTGAGAAATGCAATGATGACTTTCTTACCGAAGCACTTGAATACGCGGCAAGCCCCGATACCGACACGACCGTCGTTCTTCGACACGGCGGGGGAGTGAGAGGCAAGAAACTCCTCGATGCTCTGCGTGGCGGCACCGGTGGGGCAATCGAAATTGTGTGCACCGAACTGAAGAGTGACGGCGACAAGGCTGACTTTGCCGCTCAAGAATTTAGAATTGCCCAACGAAAAATATCGCCAAGCGCCCTCCGCGCCCTCGTGTCGGCTTTTTCTGGATCGGGCGCCGAGCTCGCATCGGCGTGCCAGCAACTCATCTCAGACGCCGTCGGTGACATCACTGACCGTACTGTCGATGACTATTACGGTGGGCGCATCGAAGCTACCGCCTTCAAAGTTGTGGATTCCGCGGTTGCCGGGCGTTTGGGCGACGCCTTGTTGACGCTTCGCCATGCTTTGAGTTCTGGAGCCGACCCAGTGCCGATTGTGGCGGTCTTTGCCGCCAAACTTCGTCTGATGGCAAAGATTTCGGGCGACCGACGCAGCAGCGGAGAACTTGCAGGGGCTGTTGGCGCGGCACCGTGGCAAATCGATCGAGCGAAGCGAGATCTGCAAGGCTGGAGTGAACCGGGGCTAGCCCGCTCCATCGAGGTTATTGCCGAGACAGACGCCAACGTCAAAGGCGGCGGCAAAGATCCCGTCTATGCCGTTGAACGCATGGTGATGGTCGTCTCTTCGTTTGGCCGCGAGTAGTGCTCCCATAGCTCGCGAGTAGGCTGCACGGAGCTCGCGGCGGGCACGCAAAAGGCCCCCACCGAAGTGAGGGCCGAAAGCGTTATGAAGATCTAGAGAGCAGCAACCGACTTAGCGAGAGCCGACTTGCGGTTAGCAGCGTTGTTCTTGTGCAGAACACCCTTGCTGACAGCCTTGTCGAGCTTGGTCGAAGCCAGAACGAGAGCCGCAGCGGCCTTGTCCTTCTCGCCAGCAACGATAGCGGTGCGGGCAGCGCGAACAGCAGTCTTAACTTCGCTCTTCACAGCCTTGTTGCGCTCGTTTGCCTTGTTGTTGGTGCCAATGCGCTTAATTTGCGACTTGATGTTTGCCACGTGAACCGTGTCTTTCACTCGTTGTTATGTACGTTTCGGATGTGTCGATGGAGCGGTAGAGGGCGCTCACCGACTTCTCGTGCAGCGGGACCACACGTAAGCCAAGGGCTAACACTACCAGCAACGGTGCAAGATGAGAAAACTAGAGCGCTCCGGCGTGGGAGACTTAGAGCAGTATGTCTCCTCGAGCCCGTAACCCACTGCAGCCATCGTCGACCGATCCCGCGAAGATCCGCAATTTCAGCATCATCGCGCACATCGACCACGGCAAGTCCACCCTTGCCGACCGAATGCTTCAGATCACGGGAATTGTCGACGATCGTTCGATGCGCGCCCAGTATCTTGACCGCATGGATATTGAGCGTGAGCGCGGCATCACGATCAAGTCTCAGGCCGTTCGCATGCCCTGGGAAGTTGACGGCGAAACCTTCGCCCTCAACATGATCGATACTCCCGGCCACGTTGACTTCACCTACGAGGTGAGTCGTTCCTTGGCCGCCTGCGAGGGCGCCGTTCTCCTGGTTGACGCCGCCCAGGGCATTGAGGCTCAGACGTTGGCAAACCTGTACTTGGCCCTGGAGAACGACCTCACGGTCATTCCGGTGCTCAATAAGATCGACCTTCCGGCAGCTGACCCCGACAAGTATGCCAAAGAGTTGGCCAGCCTCATCGGTGGCAAGCCCGAGGACGTTCTGCGGGTATCGGGCAAGACGGGAATGGGGGTCGCCGAACTTCTCGACCTCGTTGTCGCGCAGATTCCTGCTCCCAAGGGTGATCCCACCGCTCCGGCCCGTGCCATGATTTTTGACTCGGTCTACGACGCCTACCGGGGCGTTGTGACCTATGTCCGCGTCATCGACGGACATCTCAATGCCCGTCAACGCATCCAAATGATGTCGACCCGTGCGTCGCACGAGCTTCTCGAAATCGGCGTCTCCTCTCCTGAACCGACCCCCACTAAGGGACTCGGCGTCGGCGAGGTCGGTTACCTGATTACGGGTGTTAAAGATGTGCGTCAGTCCAAGGTCGGTGACACCATTACCGATCAGATCAAGCCGGCAACCGTCGCGCTTCCGGGCTACACCGAGCCCAAGCCCATGGTCTTCTCCGGCCTGTATCCCATTGATGGCAGTGACTACCCGTTGCTGCGCGAGGCTCTCGACAAGTTGAAGCTGTCGGATGCGTCCCTGAACTACGAGCCCGAGACATCTGTGGCTTTGGGCTTCGGATTCCGTTGCGGATTCTTGGGACTCCTTCACCTTGAAATCATCACGGAGCGTCTCGAACGCGAATTCGGCCTAGACCTCATTGCCACGGCACCGAGCGTGCCCTACGAAGTCACGACAGAAGACAAGAAGACCATCACGGTCACCAACCCGAGCGAGTACCCCGACGGCAAGATCAAGTCGGTTCGTGAGCCCGTCGTGAAGACCGCAATTTTGGCGCCCAAAGACTACGTCGGTGTCATCATGGAATTGTGTCAGAGTCGCCGCGGAACCCTTCTGGGAATGGAATTTCTTGGAGAAGATCGCGTTGAACTGCGGTACAACATGCCTCTCGGAGAAATTGTCTTCGACTTCTTCGACCATCTGAAGAGCCGCACGCAGGGGTACGCCTCGCTCGATTACGAACCTGCCGGCGATCAGGAAGCTGACTTGGTCAAGGTCGACATTTTGTTGCAAGGTGAGCAAGTAGATGCGTTCAGCGCCATCGTTCACCGCGAGAAGGCCTACGCTTACGGTCTCCTCATGACCGAACGCCTCAAGAAGCTCATTCCGCGTCAGCAATTTGAGGTTCCCATTCAGGCTGCTATCGGTGCCCGCATGATTGCGCGCGAGACCATCAGCGCCATCCGAAAAGATGTGTTGGCGAAGTGTTATGGCGGTGACATTACCCGCAAGCGCAAGCTCCTCGAGAAGCAAAAAGAAGGCAAGAAGCGCATGAAGATGGTGGGCCGCGTTGAGGTTCCCCAAGAAGCGTTCATCGCGGCATTGTCGGGCGATACCGAAACGAAAAAGAAATAGTCCTTGTGAAGCGTCGTAAAACCTTCAGCGACACTTCGGTGATGTATGGGGCGGTGGGTTGCACGCAGGCTGCTGATGTCATGCTGTATCCGCCAACCGATTTTCGGCCCACTCTCGACGAGCAACGCCTCGGCAGTGGTGCTGAAAGATTCGAGGTGGCAACCGACGCGCTCATGTCATGGGGCGTTCCGCGAGGCGCGCATCTGCGAATCCTTCAGGTCAGTGAGAGCGAAGCTGCGGGCTACGAGCCTCTTCTCTTCAACGATTTCGATCGTCCCGTTTCTTCTCCTGAGGACATTTCAACCGCCCCGGGCGAAGCTCTTTATGCTGCCGACGGCAGCCCCTACGTGATGGCCGGGCAATCGCTGGAAGTGTCGGGAGTCTTCTCGCCGGCGTCGGGCACCCACACCTATCGGGTCATTTACGTTATTCGTGAGCCTCGACGTGTCGGTTACGCCTGGGGCACGTTGGACGTTGCCCCGGTGGTCGGCGAAGAATATTTTGGCGTCGAGTGGCGGGAGGATGATTCTGTTGTCGCGATCCTGCGCACCGTGACTCAGGTTGCCCCAGGACGCATGCGAGCCGTCGTGACTCCGTTCATTCGCTTTCGTCAGTGGATGCTGCGCCGTCAATACATTCGCGCGTTGCTTCCCGTGCGAGGAGTCTAGTCATGGCAGGCCCTCTGCCCGATGGTGATCCAGCACCCATTGACGGCCACCTTCCCGTCGGATCAGCGTCCCTTTCTAAGGGACGCGACTTCGGCGCCTATGTTCACGTGCCTTTTTGCCGCGTGCGTTGCGGATACTGTGATTTCAACACCTACACGTCAACGGAGTTGCAGGGCGCCTCGCAGAGCGACTACATCGATGAGGTCATCAAGGAGATTCAGCTCGCCCAGGAATCTCTTGTGGCGGGGGGATTCCCTGCACGCCCGCTGTCCACTGTCTTCTTCGGCGGCGGCACGCCAACGCTTCTCCCGGCGACCGATCTAGCGCGTGCGTTGGCGGCATTGAGCGACACGTGGGGGCTGAGTGCGGGCGCCGAGGTAACGACCGAAGCTAATCCAGACTCGGTAGATGCAGAGTATCTACGGGCTCTCAAAGCGGCCGGCTTCACTCGCGTGAGTTTTGGTGTTCAGTCGGCGGTTCCTCATGTGCTGGCAACGCTTGATCGCACTCACGATCCCAAGCGCGTACCGGGCGTCGTTCAGGCGGCCAAGGATGCCGGCCTCGAGGTCAGTGTTGATCTCATCTACGGAACGCCGGGGGAATCACTCGATGACTGGCGCCAATCGCTCGAACATGCAATTTCTCTCGATACCGGGCACATCTCGGCGTATGCCCTCATCGTCGAACAGGGAACGGCTATGGAGCGTCGCATCCGTCGGGGAGAAATTGCCACCCCTGACGACGACCTTCAGGCCGATATGTACGAGCTGGCCGATACGATGCTCCGCGAGGCAGGCTTTGACTGGTACGAAGTCAGCAATTGGGCTAAGACGGATGCCCAGCGCTCACGTCATAATCTTTCCTATTGGACAAATCAGGACTGGTGGGGATTTGGCCCCGGGTCGCATTCGCACGTAGCAGGAACCCGGTTCTGGAACGTCAAGCATCCTGCCGCGTACGCGCAACGACTCAGCCTCGGGGAGTCGCCCGCGGCCGGCCGTGAGCAGCCTGATGCTGAGGCCACCTCCCTGGAACGCGTTTTGCTCGAAATCCGTCTGTACGGAGGTACGTCCTCTGCGGGCTTTGATTCCGCACTCGTCGCCGGGCTCATCGGAGATGGTCTCATAACCTACGAAGCCGCCCGTGCCGGCCAGCTGGTGCTGACGTTAGCAGGGCGGCTTCGCGCCGACGAAGTTGTTCGCCGTTTGATGTAGTTCGCTGTCTTGTGCTTTAGGCAGAGATGAACTTAATCGCCAAAGGATAGGTGTACAGCTGCCCGCGATGAGCGTGCTGCGTAGCCAAAATGCCGAAAACGATCGACAGTACGAGGATTGCGAAGAAGAGAACGTACCCGATGAGAACGATTGTCAAAATTGTTGAGACGAAGTACATCAGAAGAAGCGTGATTTGCCAGTTCAATGCTGAAATTGCGTGTTCGCGCACAAACGGACCACGTTTGCCCAGCAACAGGTAACCCAACAGCGGAACGATGAATCCGGATCCGATTCCCCCAAATTGAATCAACGCCGCCCACAGTTTTTCATCTGACGGGGCGAGGGGAGTGAAACCGGCATAAGGGCTTACGGGTGCTGTTTCAGGTACTGCTTCTGACATTCGATGCTCCTGTCTTAAGGTCTTGACAGACAAAATACCGGACTTTCACCGAATGTTGGCTGAGTGCACGATTCTGCAGTGCGATTGCTCTACTTAATCATGCGAATCGCGAAGGGATAGCGATAAGCCGTTCCTTCTTTTACTTTTGTGAATGCAATGATCGAGAAAATCAGACTCACAGCCCATGCCGCCAAGCTAATGAGCGCTCCGATGAAAATAATCGAGAGAATCGTTCCGACGATGTACGCAATCACGATGGTGAGTTGAAAGTTCAGAGCTTCCTTGGCCTGCTGGTTTGTGAATTCACCGCGGTCCTTGAAGACCAGCCAAATGATCAGAGCCGGCAAAAATCCTAAAATACCTCCCAAGTGAGCGAAAGACGCCCACTGGCGATCCTCCGTCTGCGTCAGGGGTACTGAACCACTGGGAAGTGCAGAGCCTTGTTGTGAGTTTGTCATGACCGGTCATCTCCTTCAAATAATGGGGGATATACCAAAGATTACTCTTCGGTTCCGGATTCGACAAGACAATGTTCAGCGCGGGTCGATAGAATTGGCACTCAGAACGCGGGAGTGCTAAAAACCTCCGCTCGAGCCAAGGATTGGGAGCGTCAACATGGTTTCCCAGCGAGGTCTTGAAGTTCTCCGGGCCATCGTGACGGACTATGTCTCGTCCCGGGAGCCCGTTGGGTCCAAGTCGATTGTCGACCGGCATTCCTTCGGTGTCTCAGCAGCCACGATTCGTAATGACATGGCACTGCTCGAAGAAGAAGAGTTGATTGCCGCCCCCCACACCTCGAGCGGTCGCATCCCGACGGACAAGGGTTATCGCCTCTTTGTCGATCACTTGGCGGAGATCAAACAGATTAGTTCTCCGCAACGTGTTGCCATTGAGCGGTTTCTCGACGAGTCGGGTGATTTCGACGAACTTTTGGGAAGAACAGTGCGTCTTCTCTCGCAGCTGACGAACCAAGTTGCGATTGTGCAATACCCCCCTTTGGGGATTACGCGGGTGCGCCACGTTGAAATGGTGAAGGTCGGCGCTCGACGCGTTCTCAGCGTTCTGATTACCGACAATGGCCGTGTTGATCAACGTCTCGTTGAATTAGATCGAGAGCTGAGCGAGGAAGAGCTCGGCAACCTCGGAACCACCATCAACACGTCGGTTGCGGGCCAAGGGCTGGGAGAGGTTGCAGCGGCTTTGTCCTCCGTGTCGGCACGGGTCCTTCCAGAATTGTTCTCCGCGGCAACCGTGCTCGAGGCAACCCTTTCCGAACAGGCGCAAGCGAACCGTCAACAGAAACTTGTGATGGCGGGAACGGCAAACCTTGTTCGAACGGGCGAAGATTTTGTCGGAAGCATTTACCCCATGTTGGACGCGATCGAAGAGCAGGTCATTTTGCTCAAGCTCTTCACAGAAATGTCGGCCGACACCTCCGAGGTTGCTGTCAGCATCGGTCATGAATTAGGCGCATCTGCCCTCGATCAAGCCAGTCTGATGACCACGGGCTACGCCTCCGCAGGACAACGCTCGACACTGGGGCTTTTGGGGCCGACGCGCATGGACTACTCCAACAACATGTCGGCGGTTCGTGCTGTCGCGCGCTATCTCACGCGCGTTCTCGATGCCGGCTAACCTGTTCGTTTTTCTTAAAACTTCCATTTTTTCCATACACAATATCTACAAGGAGATTGCCTTTCGTGGCTGATCATTACGACGTTCTGGGTGTTAAGCGCGATGCAGGCGTCGACGAAATCAAGAAGGCATATCGCAAGTTAGCGCGAGAGCTTCACCCCGATGTAAACCCGAGTCCTGACGCCCAAGAGCGTTTCAAGCTCGTGACACACGCCTATGACGTTCTGAGCGATCCGTCGCAGCGGCAACAATATGATCGCGGCCCACAACAGGGATTCGGTGGCGAGGGCTTCTCCGATTTTGGGGATATCTTCTCCACATTCTTTGGCGGAGGAAGCGCTCAACGTGGCCCCCGTTCGCGTCGCGAACGCGGCCAAGATGCCCTCCTTCGTGTTGACCTTGACCTTGCGGACGTTGTCTTTGGCATTCATAAAGACATAGAAGTCGATACGGCAATCGTCTGCGAAACGTGTTCGGGTACCTGCTGCCAACCTGGTACCTCACCGGTTACCTGCGATATCTGTCACGGAACTGGCTCGATTTCACGGGCAGTTCGCTCGCTCCTCGGCAACGTCATGACCTCCAGCCCCTGCGGCAGTTGCCGAGGCTACGGAACCATCATTGCGACACCCTGCACCACGTGCCAGGGACAGGGCCGTGTTCGCGCCCGTCGCAGCATCCCGCTTGACATTCCGGCCGGGGTCGACAGCGGAGTTCGGCTACAGATGTCCGGTAGCGGTGAGGCAGGTCCGGCCGGCGGGCCCAACGGCGACTTGTACTTTGAAGTCAAGGTCAGTCATCACGAAATCTACAGCCGCGAAAATGACGACCTGTTGTGCACTCTCGAGATTCAAATGACGGATGCCATCCTCGGCACGACCACCACGTTCCCTGGCCTCGATGGCGAGATTACGCTCGAGCTCAAGCCCGGCACGCAGGGTGCCGACGTGGTAACGGTCAAAGACCGCGGTATCACGCATCTTCGCGGCAGCGGTCGCGGAGATTTACGGGTCGGAATCCACGTGGTGACCCCTATGAAGCTCTCGGGCAAAGAGCGCGAACTGATGGAAACATTTGCCAAGGGCCGCAAGGCAACAGCCCCGAGGCTTTCCGAAT
>CANEXL010000061.1 GCA_947443745.1 Microbacteriaceae bacterium
AAACAACCTGCTCGGCGAGCTCAACGTGCTTGCCGGAGAGCTCAGAGATGTGAACGAGGCCCTCGATGCCATCGGCAACGCGAACAAATGCGCCGAAGGGAACGAGCTTCGTGACCTTACCCGGAGCAACCTGACCGATTGCGTGGGTACGGGCGAATACCTGCCAGGGGTCTTCCTGCGTGGCCTTGAGTGACAGCGAAACGCGCTCGCGCTCCATGTCGACCTCGAGGATCTCGACGGTAACTTCCTGGCCAACTTCAACAACCTCAGAGGCGTGCTCGATGTGCTTCCAGCTGAGCTCAGAAACGTGGACGAGACCGTCAACGCCACCGAGGTCAACGAATGCACCGAAGTTGACGATGGAGGAGACAACACCCTTGCGGATCTGGCCCTTCTGAAGGTTCGTCAGGAACGTGCTGCGGCTCTCAGACTGCGTCTGCTCGAGGAGTGCGCGACGTGAAAGCACAACGTTGTTGCGGTTCTTGTCGAGCTCGAGGATCTTGGCTTCGATTTCCTGGCCAAGGTAGGGCGTGAGGTCGCGAACGCGACGCAGCTCGATGAGCGATGCGGGAAGGAATCCCCGAAGACCGATGTCGACGATGAGTCCACCCTTGACGACCTCGATGACCGAACCGGTAACAACACCGTCGGACTCTTTGATCTTCTCGACGTCGCCCCATGCACGCTCGTACTGTGCGCGCTTCTTGGACAGGATGAGGCGGCCTTCCTTGTCCTCCTTCTGGAGAACGAGTGCCTCGATGGTGTCACCAACCTTGACAACCTCATTGGGGTCAACGTCGTGCTTGATCGAAAGCTCGCGAGAGGGGATAACACCCTCGGTCTTGTAACCAACATCGAGGAGAACCTCGTCGCGATCGATCTTTACAACGGTTCCTTCAATAAGGTCGCCGTCGTTGAAAAACTTGAGTGTTGCTTCGACAGCGGCGAGGAAATCCTCAGCGGAGCCGATGTCGTTGATGGCTACCTGTGTGGCTGCCTTTTTTGCTACTAGCGTCATGTAAGAAGTGCTCCAGTATGAACTTAATTCGGGCCCAACCACACGGCAAACGGCCGAAAACAGTGGGAGGGCATGCGGGTATAGATGCACAAAACGTGCCCTGTTAGCTTAGCCGTAAATAAAGAACCCTGCTTGCATGCTGTTTATGAGCTGGGAGCGCACGTTTTCCCGACTCCTTGCCAGCCGAAGGAGTCGGCTAGTGGGCCGCTTCGTTCCAGTTCTGGCCCTTACCGACCTGCACATCGAGAGGAACGCTGAGCTGTGCGGCATTCTCCATTCGATCGACGACGAGCTTCTCGACCACGTCCCACTCCCCTTCGAATACCTCGAGCACGAGTTCGTCATGAACTTGGAGAAGGAGGCGCGACTTGAGATCGAGGTTGGCGATGTCTTCTTCGATTCCGAACATCGCAATCTTCATGATGTCGGCGGCTGTTCCCTGCATCGGAGCATTCAAGGCAGCGCGCTCGGCGTTATCGCGCAGAACGCGGTTCGGGCTCGCGAGATCGGGGAACGGGCGACGGCGACCGAACAGCGTCTCCGTGTAGCCCTTGATGCGGGCATCTTCGACGACACTACGCAGATAATCCCGAACTCCCCCGAAGCGCTCGAAGTAGTCCGACATCAGTTTCTTGGCGGCACCGTTGTCGATCTTCAACTGCTTGGCGAGACCGAAGGCGCTCAGACCATAAGCCAATCCGTAGCTCATTGCTTTGACGTGCGACCGCATGTCGCCGGTGACGTCCTCAGGAGGAACACCGTAGATTTGCGATCCCACGAAACGGTGCAGGTCCTCGCCCGATTTGAAGGCCTCAATCAGCCCTTCATCTTCGGAGAAGTGCGCCATGATGCGCATTTCAATCTGCGAGTAGTCGGCGGTTAGTAGGGTTTCAAAGCCCTCTCCCACTTCAAAGGCCTCGCGGATGCGGCGACCGTCGGCCGCGCGAACCGGAATGTTTTGCAGGTTCGGGTTGATCGATGACAGGCGGCCCGTGCTGGTTCCCGTCTGCACATAGGTGGTGTGGATTCGGTGGTCACTACCAATTGCAGTGTCCAGAGACTCCACGATCTGACGGAGCTTGGTGACATCGCGATGCTCGAGCAAGAACCCCAGGAACGGATGCGGGCTCTTCTCCTGCAAATCAACGAGCGCCGCAGCATCCGTGGTGTAACCGGTCTTGGTGGCCCGAGTCTTGGGCATGTTCAGCTGGTCGAAGAGAACCTCTTGCAGCTGTTTTGGTGAGGCGAGGTTGACCTCTTTGCCAATCTCGGCGTAGGCGCTGGTCGCCGCTGCTGTGGCGCGATCGCCAAGCGCGGTACTGAGGGCCGAGAGCTTCTCATGGCTGACGGTCACACCGCGGAGCTCCATTGCCGCCAGCGCTACGAGTGTGGGAATCTCGATTTCCAGTAAGAGCGCAAGAGATCCAGCATCCAGTTGCACACGGATGGCTTTCGAGAGGCGCTCCACGAGCCAGGCATGGCCAGCCGCACCGAGCTCGTCGTCTTCGGGAACGAGCTGGTTCGGGTCTGGGGTCGACAGCGCCTCACCGAGGTAGAGACCAACGAGTTCGGGTAACTCGCGCTTTGACGAGTCGGGGCGAATAATCCAGTCGGCAATTTCGGTATCGAAAGCCAAACCTTTAACGGGGATGCCGAGGGCGGCAAGTTCTTTGATCTGCGCCTTTGCTCCATGCATGAGCTTGGGGCTGGGTCCGGCCAGCCAGTGAACCAAAGGAGCCATATCGGCGTGCCCAGGCGAGAACGGGACGAAGGCGGTCTCGGTTTCGGTTGCGAGCCCAAAGCCCGCAATGCCACTGGCGTAACTTTCCACAACGACGGCGACGCCCAACGGTGCGGCGTCGGTGGCGCGCTCGAGCCAGCCGCGCAGTTCTTCGTCGAGAAGGGTCTGGGTGCGCGGTGCTGTGCCTACCGGCGTCAGAGACTCGGGGGCTGTCGGTGCAGCGTATGCCGGGCCGGCCGTTGTCCCACCCGTGCTCTTTGACGCTGAGCTCGCTGATCCTGAGGTGGTAGCTCTTGAGGTGCCGGATGCGGGGGAAGAATCGGTCGCCGGGGCTCCCCCGCCGAGCTTGACGACCCGTTCCAGTAGGGAGCGGAATTCGAGGCGACCGAAGACTTCGCGAACCGCTTCGAGATCGAAGGCGTTACGTTCCAGGTCGTTCGGGGCAACAGGAAGTTCAACATCCGTCACCAAATGATTGAGGCGGCGGTTACGCACGGCATTCTCGGAATGCTCGCGCAAGCTCTCGCCGACCTTGCCCCCGATTTCATCGGCGCGCCGAAGAATCTCGTCTAGCGATCCGTATTCGTTCAACCACTTGACAGCGGTTTTCTCTCCCACCTTGGGGATGCCGGGTAGGTTGTCACTGGTCTCGCCGACCAAGGCGGCTACCTCGGGGTACTGATGCGGCTGAATACCGTAGCGTTCGAACACCTTTTCGGCGTCGTAGCGGGTGAGCTCCGAAACGCCCTGCTTAGAGGGGTAGAGGAGGGTCACGTTGTCATCGATGAGCTGGATGGTGTCGCGGTCACCCGAGACGACCAAAACCTTGAAGCCCGCCGCAGAACCCTGGTGGGAGAGCGTGGCGAGAATATCGTCTGCCTCGAAGTCTTCTTTCGTGATGGTCGTGATTCCCATGGCGTGTAGAGCATCCTGCAGGAGGGGAACTTGACCGATGAACTCGGGCGGCGTCTCGCCGCGGGTGCCCTTGTACTCGGCGTACTCACGCGTGCGAAACGAGTAGCGGGAGATATCGAAGGCGACACCGAGGTGGGTGGGCTTCTCTTTGGCCAGCAGGTTGAGCAGCATCGAAATGAAGCCGTGAATGGCGTTCGTGTGCTGGCCATCGCGCGTCTTAAAGCTGTCAAGCGGAAGGGCATAAAAAGCCCGGAACGCGAGCGAATGCCCGTCAATGAGCATGAGGGTAGGCTGTTCGCTAGTGGTCACAGCCCAAGCCTACACAGGGCTACCGACGAGAAACTTTAAGAAGGACACCGACGTTATGTCAACAGAATATGTTCGCCCTCCGGCGCTCGATCTTGAGGTCATGGCCGGCCGCGGTGCCGGTCCGCTTTCCGTCAAAATGGGCATCCAGTTTCACAAGCTCACCGCGGAACACTCCATCGCAACCATGCCGGTTGAGGGAAATACGCAGTCATTTGACATTCTGCACGGCGGCGCGCACGTCGTCCTCGGCGAGGGGCTCGGCTCAATTTCTGCCAACATCCATGCCGGTGAAGGTCGCAATGCCGTGGGCATTGAGATCAACGCCACCCACACGGCAAGTGCGACCAAAGGTTTCGTGATAGCCGAGTGCCGTGCTCTTCACCTCGGACGAACCCTCACCTCACATGAGATTGTTGTGCGCGATGAAGGCGGTCGACGCCTGTCGACAATGCGCATCACGAACCTCATCAAGGAAGCGAACTAGCGACTCATCGCAATATGCACACGGGTTGAGCGGGTAACTGCTACTTCTTTGCGCCCAGCTGATCAACGATGGTGACGGCAACATCCTTCATCGTGAGACGACGATCCATCGACGCCTTCTGAATCCAGCGGAACGCCTCGGGCTCGGTGAGGCCCATTTTCTCGTTCAAAATGCCCTTGGCAATGTCGACGATCTTGCGGGTCTCGAAACGCTCTGAAAGGTCGGAAACCTCGTTCTCCAGTGCCACAATTTGTGCCCAGCGCGACAATGCAATTTCAATGGCGGGAAGAAGATCGTTGGGAGTAAAGGGCTTGACGACGTAGGCCAAGGCGCCTGCCTCGGTCGCGCGTTCGACGAGTTCCTTCTGGCTGAAGGCAGTGAGGAGAACGACGGGTGCGATGTGCTCCTTGTTGAGCTTGTCGGCGGCGGTGATGCCATCCATCTTGGGCATCTTGACGTCCATGATGACGAGATCGGGTCGCAACTCCATGGCCAAGGCGACGGCGGCTTCGCCATCAGCGGCCTCCCCCACGACATCAAAGCCGTTGTCACGAAGGATTTCGACAATATCCATACGGATAAGCGACTCGTCTTCGGCTACAACAACTCGGCGGGCGATGGGCGTTTGGATCTCTTGGTCAGTCACACCCCCAGCCTAGGATATTCTTAGTCGTGTTGTGTTCAGCCGAATTGGCGGAATGGCAGACGCGGAGCACTCAAAATGCTTTGTCTTCGGACGTGTGGGTTCAAGTCCCACATTCGGCACAACGAAAAGTGGCCCTGTTCTTGATGAACAGGGCCACTTTTTCATTCCGTGGGTCTCTCGTGAAGACCACAGAAAAGTACTTTCAAAGAAACCTGTGAAGTCGCCTACGAAAGATTGGCGTAGGCAGGAGCAGCAGCGTTTCGTGCATCTCCAACACGGTGAACGCGGAGGTCGTTCGTGGAACCAGAGATTCCGGGAGGAGTTCCGGCAATCACGACGACCTTGTCACCGACTTCTGCGAGGCCGTTGCCCAGCAGAATGTCGTCCACTTGGGCGAACATGGCGTCCGTGTGGGTCACCGGCTCAACATGGTAGGACTCGACGCCCCAGGTGAGGGCCATGCGACGACGAATGCTCTCGTGCGGGGTGAAGACCAGCATGGGGATAGGCGAACGCAGACGCGCCATGCGGCGTGCTGAGTCACCGGACTCGGTAAAGACGCAGAGGTACTTCGCGTCGACGAACTCGGCAACCTCGGCCGCGGCCAACGTCATGGCACCACCCTGAGTGCGGGGTTTCGTTCCGAGTGCGGGAATGCGCTCGAGACCGTGCTCTTCGGTCGACTTGATGATGCGGGCCATCGTCTCGACCGTGATGACGGGGAAGTCTCCCACGCTGGTCTCGCCCGACAGCATGACGGCGTCGGTTCCATCGAGAACGGCGTTGGCGCAGTCGGATGCCTCGGCGCGAGTGGGACGTGGGCTCGAGATCATTGATTCAAGAACCTGAGTCGCAACGATGACGGGCTTAGCCCAACGCCGCGCAAGCTCCACTGCCTGCTTCTGAACGATGGGAACGGCCTCGAGAGGCAACTCCACGCCAAGGTCACCACGGGCAACCATAATCGCGTCGAAGGCGTCCACGATTGCTTCAAGGTTCTCGACTGCCTGAGGCTTCTCGATCTTGGCGATGACAGGAAGGCGCACGCCTTCCTCATCCATGATGGCGTGAACGCGAACGATGTCGGAGGCGTCACGCACAAAGCTAAGCGCAATGTAGTCGGCACCGAGGCGAAGACCCCAGCGAAGGTCTGCTTCATCCTTTTCAGACAACGCGGGAACGTTGACCGCAACGCCGGGGAGGTTGATGCCCTTGTTGTTGGAGATAGGGCCGGGAACCTCGACGATGGTCGTGACGACGGTGCCGTCGGTCTCGAGAACACGCAGACCAACCTTGCCATCATCAATGAGAAGAGGATCTCCGGGCTTGACGTCTCCAGGAAGGCCCTTGAACGTCGTCGATGAGATGTCTTTGTTGCCGATGATGTCGTCGATCGTGATCTTGAAGATGTCACCTTCGGCGAGGTCGTAGGGGCCGTTCTCGAACTTGCCCAGACGAATCTTGGGTCCTTGCAGGTCGACCATGACGGCCACCGACTTGCCCGCATCCGCAGCAGCGCGACGAACGTTCTTGTAGACCTCTTCGTGCACGTCATAGGTTCCATGGCTGAGGTTCATGCGTGCGACGTCAACACCGGCATTGATGATGGCGAGCAGGCTTTCGTAACTGGATGTTGCCGGCCCGAGGGTGGCAACAATTTTGGCTCTTCTCATGAAACGGTCTCTTTCATTTCGGTGGTACCGGTGTCGAGGGAGGGATCCCGACATGGGGGAACGTTGTTACGGGAGCAACGCAGCTTTAGGCAGAGAATCCTCTGTCTGAGGCCACGACGGGAATGGGAAGGAGGGTCTCCCCTTCGAGGAAGGCGTCAACGGCGGCAGCCGCGGCGCGGCCTTCGGCGATGGCCCAGACAATGAGTGACTGACCTCGACCTGCGTCGCCAGCGACAAAGACGCCAGCCTCGCTGGTGCCATAGGTGTCGTCACGCAAGAAGTTTCCACTATCGTCGGTGTGCAGTGCCAGTTGCTCGTTCACGTGAGCGGTCTCTGGGCCGGTGAAGCCCATCGCAATCAACACGAGGTCGGCGGGGATTTCGCGTTCAGTGCCCGATTTCGGCACGCGGCGACCGTCGACGAACTCGGTCTCGGCAACACGAATGGCGCGAACGTTGCCGTTCCCATCGTTCAAGAACTCAACGGTGGAGGCGAGAAACTCCCGCTCGCCACCTTCTTCGTGAGCGGAGGAAATCTCGAACAAGTTGGGGAATGTCGGCCATGGCTGTTGTTCCGTGCGCTCCTGGGGAGGGCGTTTTCCGATAGCCAGGTTGGTGACGCTGAGCGCTTGCTGCCGGTGAGCGGTTCCGATGCAGTCGGCTCCGGTGTCACCACCACCCAGAACGACAACGTGCTTTGCGGTCGCCACAATCTGTTCGGAGACGTCATACCCGCCAACAACGTGGTTGGACTGAGTTAGGAAGTCCATGGCGAAATGGACGCCGTTGAGGTCGCGGCCCGGAATTGGCAGATCGCGAGGAACCGGTGCTCCGGTAGAGACGACGACGGCGTCATAACGGGTCTTCAAGTCCGCCCAGGAAATGTCGACACCGATGTTCACTCCCACGCGGAAACGGGTGCCCTCGGCCTCCATTTGCGCGAGGCGCCTGTCGATGTGCTCTTTTTCCATCTTGAAATCGGGGATTCCGTAGCGCAGTAGGCCGCCAATTTTTTCGTCGCGCTCAAAAACGGCAACGGTGTGACCGGCTCGCGTGAGCTGTTGCGCGGCAGCGAGCCCAGCGGGGCCGGAGCCGACAACGGCGACGGTTTTGCCGGTGAGACGCTCGGGGATGTGGGGCTTCACCCATCCATTCTCAAAGGCGTCATCGATGATGGAAACTTCGACCTGTTTGATGGTAACCGCGGGCTGGTTGATGCCCAAGACGCAGGACGACTCACAGGGGGCGGGGCACAACCGACCGGTGAACTCGGGAAAGTTGTTGGTGGCGTGAAGGCGCTCGATGGCACCCTCGCCGTCGCCACGCCAGACGAGGTCGTTCCACTCGGGAATGAGGTTTCCCAGGGGACAACCCTGGTGGCAGAACGGAATACCGCAATCCATGCAGCGACCGGCCTGGCGTTTGAGAACGGCAATGTCGCCCTTCTCGTAAACCTCTTTGTAGTCCATGAGACGGATGGGGACGGGACGGCGGGCAGGAGTCTCGCGCACCGTTGTATTCAGGAAGCCCTTCGGATCAGCCACCAGTTACCTCCAATATCTTTTTCCACGTTTCTTCGCCATCGGGATCGAGCCCAGCGGCTTCGGCTTGGCTTCGGGTTTCGAGGACCGCCGCGTAATCGCGAGGCAGCACCTTGGTGAACTTCGCGCTCTCCGTGGCAAATTCGGCGAGAAGGTGCGTCGCACGCGGGGAGCCGGTTTCGGTCACGTGACGCTCCAACAGATCGCGCACGATCTCCACGTCGGCGCTTCCGAGTTCGATCAGGCTCAACTCACCAGAGGCTCGTGAGTCACTGTTGACCTTGGCGACGTCAAGGTTGTGAATATAGGCGGTTCCGCCCGACATTCCAGCACCGAGGTTACGACCAGTTTCTCCCAGGATGAGGGCCAAACCACCCGTCATGTACTCGAGAGCGTGATCTCCCACGCCCTCAACCACAGCGGTGGCGCCCGAGTTGCGGACTAAGAACCGCTCCCCCACACAGCCAGAAATGAACATGCTGCCCGATGTTGCGCCGTAGCCAATAACGTTCCCGGCAATGACGTTCTCTTCGGGAGCGAACGTTGTGTCGGGGTGCGGGTGAACAATAATGCGACCGCCCGAGAGGCCCTTGCCGACGTAGTCGTTGGAATCGCCGATGAGGCGAAGCGTGATGCCGCTCGGCACGAAGGCCCCGAAGGACTGCCCTGCGGAACCATGCAACGTGATGTCAATCGTGCCTTCGGGGAGACCGTTTTCGCCGTGCTTCAGGGTGAGTTCATGCCCGAGCATGGTGCCCACGGCACGTTCGGTGTTCTGAATCGGCAGGTCGATGACAACGGATGTTCCGTCGGCCAACGCGCCGCGACTCAAATTGATGAGTTCGACATCGAAGTGCTTCTCAATCTCATGCTCCTGCTCGCGGCCGTGGCGACGAGGCTCATCGGCGGCGAATACGGGGCCCACGAGAATTGGGGCGAGGTCGAGACCGTCGGTTTTCCAGTGCTCAATGGCACCGTTGACGTTCAGTAGGTCATTGCGGCCGATGATCTCGTCAAGGCTTCTAAATCCCAGCTCCGAAAGGTACTGGCGCACTTCTTGAGCGATGAACTCGAAGAAATTAACGACGAACTCTGGTTTTCCGCTGAATCGCTCCCGCAGGAGCGGGTTCTGCGTCGCGACACCGACGGGACAGGTGTCAAGGTGGCAGACCCGCATCATGACACAGCCCGAAACAACCAGTGGCGCGGTGGCAAAGCCGAATTCCTCGGCACCAAGAAGAGCACCGACGATGACGTCGCGGCCGGTCTTCAGCTGGCCGTCGACCTGAACGGAAACACGGTCCCGCATACCGTTGAGCATGAGCGTTTGCTGGGCTTCGGCAAGACCGAGTTCCCACGGTGTTCCGGCGTGCTTCAGTGAGTTGAGGGGACTCGCACCGGTACCACCGTCGTGACCCGAGATCAGGATGACGTCGGCGAGGGCCTTCGAGACACCAGCAGCAACGGCGCCAATACCTGATTGGCTCACAAGCTTGACGTGAACGCGAGCCTTGGGGTTGGAACGCTTCAAGTCGAAGATGAGCTGCTTGAGGTCTTCGATCGAGTAAATGTCGTGGTGTGGTGGTGGTGAAATCAGGCCCACACCAGCGGTCGCGTGGCGGGTTCGGGCAATCCAGGGGTAGACCTTGTTGTTGGGCAGCTGACCGCCCTCACCGGGCTTTGCTCCCTGCGCCATCTTGATCTGAATGTCGTCGGCGTGCGTGAGATACATGCTGGTGACACCGAAACGTCCGGAGGCAACCTGCTTGACGGCACTGCGGCGTTCGGGATCCAGGAGACGCGCAACGTCTTCACCGCCCTCACCCGTGTTTGACTTACCGCCAATGCGGTTCATGGCGATTGCCAACGTCTCGTGAGCCTCGGGCGAGATGGAACCGTAGCTCATCGCTCCGGTGGAGAAACGTTTGACGATGGACTCGACAGATTCGACCTCATCGAGGGGAACCACGGGCCGCTCGCCGGAGCTGAACTCGAAGAGTCCGCGCAAGGTCATCAAATCGCGCGACTGGTCGTCGACGAGTTTGGTGTACTCGCGGAAGGTGTCGTAACGACGTTCCCGCGTGGAGTGCTGCAGTTTGAAGACCGTCTCTGGGTTGAAAAGGTGCGGGGCGCCATCGCGGCGCCACTGGTACTCGCCGCCGGTCGCGAGACGCTCGTGACTGGGAGCGGCGCCATCGGTCGGGTATGCGCTCTCGTGGCGACGGCTGTTCTCCGTGGCGATAACGTCGAGGCCCACTCCCCCGAGCTGGCTGGATGTTCCGGTGAAGTATTGGTCAACGAAGGCTTGGCTCAGGCCGATGGCCTCAAATGTCTGGGCGCCAG
>CANEXL010000062.1 GCA_947443745.1 Microbacteriaceae bacterium
CGCACTCCCGCCCGCGCCCCTGACAACCTCTGCCCACCTCGCGCCGTGCAAGCACGGGCACGTCAACCAGTTTCTTTGCCACGAGCGGAGCGTGCGAGCGATGGTTTAGCGGCAAAATCTTCTGCAAACGCAGAGGTTCCGCCGCTCTGCGAAGAATGTCCGCCTGGCGGCGGGCCTTTTAAGCCCTTTGGCTCTTCGTCCTGAAAAGTTTCCGTGGAAAACTGTCGTTTCGGCCCTCTGGGCCCTCACGCCCATCGAGTCGTCACGTTTCGCGGCCTCGGAGCTCCGAAACGCAACTGAGGGGTCGCGTTTCGCGGCCTCCAGGCCTTGATTGCCCGCGAAACACGACCGTTCAGTGAGCATCCGGCTCATCATGGCAACAAAATGCGACCACTCGATAATTTCTGCAAGCGGTTACCCGCTATTTGCGGCAATTCGCTTCCGATAATCGTTAGCGAACGAGGATGTGCCCACGCGCGGTGGTGAGCCGCATCCACTTGGCGGAGCGCGTCAATAGAGGCTCGTCCTCGCCCAAAAATCCCAGACCGAACGCCGCAAAGGCCGCGCCAGCCACAAACTGTGTCATCGCCGGGTCGGAGCTGATAGGGCGCCCCCACACATCGCGGCGGGCGCGCGTCACGATGATCGTACCCAGACCATTGGAGCCGGCGATCTCGTCAATGCCTGCGCGCGCAATCGCCTCAAGCTCGGAAGCCGAGACGGCACCCACGGACTCCCAGCCGCCGCGCGGTGCCGAGACGCCGGCCCACGCAATGCCGGATTCAGCGACGGGCAACGCAAAGGTCAACTCTGGCCGCGCGAGGCGATCCAGCATTCCGCGAATCGTCACGACGGCATCGACCGTAACCGAATCTCCGCGCTCAAACACCCGCAGCCCCAGCACGGTGGGCGCGGTATCGAGCAGCCCGCTGGGAACCAGAACGCCCACGTACGCGGCCAAAACAGTGCCGACACCAATCAAGCGAACGTGCTCACACCCGAGCTTCGCCGCCCGTTCGAGAAAGACCGTCAGGTCGGATGCATCCTGTTCACTGGGAAGGGTCAGATTCACACTCATAGCGGTTCTAAACTATCGAACATAGGTGTGAACACGGCATCACAGCGCACTACTTCAGGAGGCTCCATGCACACCAACGTCCAGGCCCTCCTCGATACCCTCAATCTCACGGATGTCGGCGCCCGCACCGAAGAGGACATCTTCACCGGTCCGAGTCAGCCCATGCCTCACGGCCGCGTTTTCGGTGGCCAGGTTCTCGCGCAGTCGCTCGTGGCAGCGACCCGAACCGTCGAGGACGAGCGCATCATCCATTCGCTGCACGGTTATTTTCTGCGTCCCGGTGACCCGAATCTGCCCATCACGTTCTCGGTGGATCGCATCCATGACGGTCGCTCGTTTGCGACCCGCCGCGCTCAGGCCTACCAAAATGGCCAGCCCATCCTGTCGATGATTGCGTCCTTCCAAGTGGATGACGAGGGTCTCGACCACCAGATCGACATGCCCGCAGACTTACCCGATCCCGAATCACTGCCCAGCATGGCGGATGTGCTCGGTGCGATTGACCACCCGGTCGCGCAGTACTGGGCGAAGGGGCGGCCCTTCGACATCCGGTATGTGGAATCGCCTATTTTTATGGGCGTGACCGGCCCGCAGGTTGCCCACCAGGCCGTGTGGATGCGCTGCGTCGACACCCTGCCCGACGACAAGAATCTGCATCGGGCAGCTCTGGCGTATGCGAGCGACTACACCGTGCTCGAGCCGATTTACCGCCGTCATGGCGTCGCCTGGGCTACCCCCGGACTCAAAGCCGCGAGTCTCGATCACGCCATGTGGTTCCACCGTTTTGGCCGTGTCGACGAGTGGATGCTGTATGTCGAAGAATCCCCCAGCGCTCAAGGCGGCCGGGGACTCTCGAACGGTCGCATCTACTCACAATCCGGGATCCTCATGGCCTCCGTCGCTCAAGAAGGAATGATTCGCGTTCCCGGAAAAGGAAAATAATGGCTGCCACAAATCTCTCCCGTCGCTCCCTCTTGACTGTGGGCAGCGTCGGCCTCGTCGCCGGTGTCGCAATGCTGAGCGGATGCGCGCCAACTCCCAGCGCCGCTGCAAAATCTGGCGCCCTCGTCACCGCGCTCAGCAACGTTCCGGTCGGCGGCAGTTTCAACGTTGACCTCGATGGAAATGCTCTTGTCATCTCCCAGCCAACGGCGGGTGTTGTCACCGCGTTTAGCTCCATCTGCACACACCAAGGGTGCAAAGTCGGCGGTCGTGATGGCGTGTTGTTATGCCCCTGTCACGCTTCCGAATTCAGCATCACGACGGGAGCCCCCACAACGGGTCCAGCCACCACAGCCCTCGCCAAATTAGAGGTGAAGATCGACGGCCCCAACATCGTGGTTGCCTAATACCCTTACGCTCGTTTCGGCGCAGCGAGAAAGGCCCGAAAGGTTGTTCTAGCTGCTCTTTTTCTTGAATACGACCGGCGTCTCAACGTAGGGGCCAACGGCAAGACGCTCTTCGTCGGTGAGCCGGCGCGGCATCATGGTCTTCGAATCGACCAACACAATGGTCGTGGAGGCACGACAGAACAGTGTCGGCTGCGGCTGAGCCTCCCCCTCGCTCACCAGCGGCGAATACACCTCGTAGGAGATGTCGATGCTGGCTCCACCCAAGTGACCAATCCATAACTGGATGTCGAGCGGATCCCGAATGTAGGGAATCGGCAGCAGGTACTCAATCTCCTGGTGAGCAATCAGGGTGAACGTCTTGGCATCCGGACCACCCTCAAGAATGCGGGTCGGAAAGTGGTCGTCGGCAACGCCATCGCCACCGGCCCAGAACGCGTGAATGCGGGCCTCCTCAAACAGGCCGAACATTTGGGCGTTATTGACGTGCCCATACGCATCTAAGTCAGACCAACGAAGCGAGGTGGGGATGTGAAGTCTCATGGGGGTCCTTTATCTACGTCTCGTGATCTAAGCCGTCAGCGCTGCGACGACGAAGGCGTCGTAACTGGCAACATCCGTGGGTTTGACGCGCACATGCAGGCGCGTTCCCCCCTCTTCGTACTCGGTGGTGGCAATGGCGCCGCGTTCGTGCAGGGTCGAGACAATGTCACCTCGGTCGTAGGGCACGAGCAAATCGAGTTCAACGTTGGGGCTGGGGATCTTCTCGGAGATGACGCTCAGAATCTCGTCAATGCCCTCTCCCGTGCGAGCCGAGGCGAAGATTGCGTTCGGGGCAAGGCCGCGGAGCAGCAGTCGAGCATCCGCATCGGCAAGGTCTGCCTTGTTGAAGATAACCTGCTCGGCAATCTCGGACGCCCCCGCCTCTCCAATGACATCACGCACCGTTTTTAGCTGGGATGCGGGGTCGGGATGTGAGGCATCCACGATATGAAGAATCAGGTCGGCATCGGCAACCTCTTCAATCGTCGATCGGAAGGCTTCGACCAACTGGTGGGGAAGATTACGCACGAATCCGACGGTGTCAACAAAGGTAAAGACGCGGCCATCGGCCGTCTCCGACTTGCGCACCGTGGCATCCAGGGTGGCAAACAGCGCGTTCTCCACCAGAACACCGGCTCCGGTCATGCGGTTCAGCAGCGAGGACTTACCCGCGTTGGTGTAGCCGGTGATGGCCACAGCGGGAATGTCGTTGCGCTTGCGGTTGGCACGCTTGGCATCGCGCGCGGGCTTCATCTCTTTGATTTGCTTGCGCAGCCGTGACATGCGGGTGTGGATGCGGCGGCGATCCAACTCAATCTTGGTTTCACCGGGACCACGCGAGCCCATTCCCGAACCCGCGCCACCGACCTGGCCACCGGCCTGACGGGACATGGACTCACCCCAGCCACGAAGACGGGGAAGAAGGTACTGAAGCTGCGCGAGTTCGACTTGCGCCTTACCCTCACGGCTCTTGGCGTGTTGGCTGAAGATATCCAGGATGACGGCGGTGCGGTCGATGACCTTCACCTTGACGGCATCTTCGAGAGCGCGTCGTTGGCTGGGCGCAAGCTCGGTATCGGCGATGACGGTATCAGCCCCCAGTGCGGCAACGATGTCGTGCAATTCCTGCACTTTTCCGCGACCCAAGTACGTGGCGTTATCGGGAGTAGGGCGACGCTGCAACAGACCATCGAGCACGGTGGCTCCGGCGGTCTCGGCCAAGGCGGCGAGCTCGCGCATGGAGTTTTCAGCGTCATCTTGTGAGTGCCCGGCGTAGACACCGATGAGCACGACGTTTTCGATGCGCAGCTGACGGTATTCGACTTCGGTGACATCTTGCAGTTCCGTGGAGAGCCCCGGGACGCGGCGCAAAGAGATGCGGTCAGCCAAGTCCTGCTGGGCGCCGTCGAAGTTCTCGCCCTTATTCTCACTGTCGCTGAGAGCCAGCGCACGGCCGGAGGAAAAGAGGTTGACGCGGGCCTTACTCGTTTCACCCTCCGCGGCGCGGGCAAGAACGCGATCTACTGCCGAGGTGCTGTCGTCTTCAGTCATTTCTCCAAAGATACCGCGACAGTCTGCGCGAGCGCTGAAGGATTCTCTGCCCGCGAACATGCCTTTGGGGCAAAGAAAAAGCGGGGCCGGAACCACTCCCCCCAGATCTGGTTCCGGCCACGCTGGTTGTGAAAACCAGGCAGTCACGCATCCCCCCGAATGTCGTGAGCTGCCTTCTCCATAAATGTACCAGAACTGTCCTAACTGTCAAGAGGATGTTGAAAGTTTTTCAAAACAAGATTTTTTCTTTTATATGAAGAAACTATGTTCTGTATATTGTTCAGATTTAGACCCGCATCAGGTACAGTATTGCAATACTCCCGAAAACCCCTGTGTTACTCCGGTTTCCCCCCCTTCCGACTGTCACACGTTCTATGCGAAAATAAAGGTGGAAATAATGTCCCTTTTGGCGACTGAGCCCCAGCTCGTTCTCGAAGGCACTCCCCCCGGTCAGGAAAGGCTGAGAACGATGACCAACACAACGGCCCCCAAGACGACCGGTGACGACACTGAAGACGACGCCCTCACAAAATTTGGCGCCAAGGTGCGCGAGTTCCGCAAGGCACGTGGGCTCACCCAGCATCAGCTCGCCGAGTCGGCCGGTATCGATCGCAAGACGATTAACCGCATTGAGAACACCCGGTATTCCCCTACGCTGACGAACGTTTTTGCCATTGCCGAAGCTCTGGACGTTCCCGCAAACAAGCTGCTCTAACCGAGGTCTCCTCAGGATTCGTTCACGAATTCCTCACGATTGACAACACTCGGGCTGAAACGGTTGCAAAATGCTCTTTAGCATGCCAGAATTTCCGTGAAAAGCTGATTCTGCACCGCGAGAGCCCCCCACATTTCACTCTCTCCCGTGCTGTTCGCTTCTCCATAATCGTTCCATCGGTTATGACGCTGGCACTTTGAGCAAACTCTGGGGGGCACATGTCTAAAGGCATCCATAACGGTCCGCACGAGATGATCGACATCCTGTCTGAAGACGGATGCGGTTACACACTCGACCTTCATAAGGGCAACGGTGAGGGCCACGTTGTTCAGTGGCTCTGGGCCAAGCCCGTTGGAGCCGAGCCGATTAGTGACTCCGTCAACGTCGTCGATAGTGGCACAGCCGTTGCGCAGCGTCTCACCGATCTCGGTCTGCGCCAGGCACCGACAGCTCCCTTCACCACGCAACTCGACGATGAAGTCGGGCTTCTGCAGACATGCCCGTTCCAGCCAGTGGCCTGCGAGGGTCCCCACGTCGTTGCCTCGGGCGCGGGCTTACTGCCGCACGCCTGAGCATCCGGGCTGAACCAACCACGCACGCCAGACGTGCAGGTTGCCTCACGGTAATCTAGACACCATGCCTGAAACAAACGTTCCCACCCCCGAAGCGCAGGATTCTGCGCCCGAGACTTCTGCTCACGAGACCCCTGCAACTGAGGCTCCCGCTGGCGAGACTCCCGCAAACCTGGCGCCCGCAACTGAGCACTACTTCTCGCCTCAGCCTGCCGGTGATTTCAAGACGACCGAGATTGAGGTCAGCCTCGCCGGCCGCGAGGTCACCATCGAGACCGCGGGCAGCATCTTTAGCCCCGACCGCCTCGACATGGGTACCGATGCCCTCATGCGCATCGTGCCTCAGACCCCTGAAAAGGGTAACTTTCTTGATCTCGGATGCGGCTGGGGCCCCCTGGCCATCACCATGGCCCTTGAGGCGCCCGATGCCAACATCTACGCGATCGACGTCAACGAGCGCGCGCTGGAACTCACCCGCCGCAACGCCAAGCGTCTGAAGCTGGGTAACATCCACGTATCAACGCCTCAGGATGTTGCGGCAAACGTTAACTTCGACATCATCTGGTCGAACCCGCCCATTCGCGTGGGCAAGGCCGAGCTGCACTCCATCATGAAGCACTGGATCCCCCGCCTCGTCGTGGGCGGCATCGGCTACTTTGTCGTGGCCAAGCACCTCGGTGCCGACTCCTTCGAGAAGTGGCTGCGTGCCGAGTTCGCCGGTGGCTACGACGTGTATCGCGAGGACCACTACAAAGGCTTCCGCGTCGTGAAGGTCACCCGCCTGTCCTAAAGACCTCGAATGTCAGTGCCCTCTTGTAGAGTGCATTTAGGTTCCAGAGTCACAGCGCCAAGTACCTAGCTTGCTGTGCGGCAACCCCCTTCCATCGAGTGGGGTGCCCTAGGGGAAGAACCGGCCCGTCGGCATCAGCAGTCGGGCAAGTCGATGGAGGGCCTTGCCCTCCTCACGCTCAGAGGAGACACCTATGTCC
This sequence comes from Microbacteriaceae bacterium, assembly GCA_947443745.1. GTDB lineage: Bacteria > Actinomycetota > Actinomycetes > Actinomycetales > Microbacteriaceae > Alpinimonas. Next base: position 6,798 of record CANEXL010000062.1, read on the forward strand.
GAAAACAACCAGCCCGAAAACACTGTTCCCGAAAGCGCCCTGCCCGAAAGCGCGTCGTCTGAAAACCAACTTTCCTACGCGGACGGTCTCGGCAACTACGATCGCGTTCAGCACGCTCGCGAGGAAGCCGCATGGGCACCGCTTTCCCCCAAGGAGCGCCGCCAGTGGACTCAGGCCCTGCTCGATTTTCGCCCCAGCCGAGAAACGGTCATGACCTATCGAATGCTCGACGACATGGTGAACCGCACCGGTGTCATCAGCCTGGAGCGCTTGGTTCAGCCCCTCCGCGACTTTGACGCTGCCGGATTCGGCGCACAGGACTGGCTCGAGATCATGACGTCACTGCACGTGGTGCTCGCCCGCCAGCCCGAACGCGTGATCGACAATCCTGCGGTCACGATGTTGCCGGATTTCGTCCACAGCAGCCGCGTCGCCATTACGCCCGAAGCCTGGCTGGCGTGGCTCCCCCTTCGCCGCAAGGGCGTCTCGGCCCTCAGTGCGACCCACGCTGTATTGCAGGCGGCAAACCCCGACCTGGCGAAATCTCCCCAGAGTGCGTTCAGGCCCGAAACTCAGGCTTAGGCGGCGCCTGGGGAACTACACGCTCTCCAGATCGCGAGCAGCGACAAGCGTGCCCCTCTCGAGGAACTCTTTTGGCACGTCATTGACGTTCACGATGAAGGGATACGTACCTTCACTGATGTTCCACACCTTGCCCAAGAACCGGGATGGCTCGTTCGCCCAAGCGGGGGCAGCGATGCCCTCTTGGCCCAGGCGGTAGGCGACGAGGCCGGCAAGGGCGGCATCCCATCGCTTGGAACCAGTGGGGGCAGGCTCCGTTATGCACAACGCCAGGCGCGTCGAGCCCTCGACAGAACAGAGATTATCGTTCAGCTGAATGAAGGCCCTCAGGGCATACGCCTGCTTGCCAGCACGGAGGTCTTCGGTAATCTGCAACGCGATGGTGGCCGCAGTTCCAATGCGTGTTGGCACCGACACAAGTTGCCCACCGGTCGAGGCAATAAGGCGTGTAACAGTCTCAAAGGAGGGGTTACGTTTGCCCGCCTCAATCTGCGAGATAGCGGATGCCGTCACTCCCGACCGTTCGGCCAGCTGCGTCTGGCTCAAGCCCGCGACACGACGGGCAGTGCGCACAACCGTTGCTGCCTGCATGTGTGCCCCCTTAGTGCGCTGAATATTACGTTATCGCCATAATAACAGAACTACCACAGAGAGAGCCAGCGCCCGCAGCTGATACCGATAGTGTTCGAAGCGACCTGAACCCCCGAACGCTAAGGACTCCCTGATGACGAACACCTATGAAGCCCCCCAGCGCAGCTTTCTTGTTGCCCTGCTGCTCTCCATCCTGCTCGGCACCCTTGGCATCGACCGCTTCTACCTCGGCAAGGTCGGCACCGGCCTCCTCAAGCTGATCACCGGCGGTGGTTTCGGTATCTGGTGGATCATCGACATCATTCTGATCGCGACAGGCGCCATGACTGACAAGTGGGGTCGCCCCCTCGCGCAATAACCGGTGAGCCACCGCACGTTCGGCCCCCTCGCGTCGCCCGTCTCGAACATTGCTTTTCGCATACTCGGGGCGGGCATTCCTATTTCCATTCCAAGACCCACTCGTCGTTCTCAATTCCGGAAGGTAGTCTTTGGAACTAGCAGTGCAGGTATCAATAGAGTCACGCAATTGCTCCTTCCCCCCGACGAAAAGGAAAGTTCATGACCACCAATAGTGAATTTGTCCGCCGCGCCTATGCAACCTTCATGTCCGGAGATATGAAAGCCATTGAAGGCCTGCTCGCAGATGACATCGTCTGGCACACCCGCGGCTGGGGTCCTCTCACGGGCGATTACAGGGGCAAAGCAGAAGTGCTTGAACTCATCGGCCGGTTCTTCACATTGACCGAAGGCCAGTATCGCGAGGAAGTGGAGAACTTCTTAGAGGATGGCAACCGCGTCGTGGCCGTCCTGTCGAGCCGAAGTGAAAAGCCACATCTCCTCGAAAGCAAGCACGTCGACATCTGGGACCTCCGCGATGGAAAGCTCGCCGAGTACTGGGGCATCCAGGCCGACCAAGAAGCCGGGGCTCTCGCCTTCAGCTAGCCGCTCACTTTTTTCCGAAAAGCCCAAACAGTGTCGGGAACCGCCCTTTCGACGTCTGCCGCACGGCTCGTACCCCAGGCGAATAGAGCCCTGCGCGCTGCTTGACCTTTTGCTTCAGGCGAGACGGCTGCGTCCAGCCCTCGACCTGCGAGATCCCCAAGTCGCGCTTCACCTGACGCTTGAGCTTGGTGACGCCGAGCATCTGGCGCATGGATGGCTTGCGATAACGAAACAGCTTCATGATGTGACCTTCCCCTTTGCTGACAACGTACTCTCCTCCGGTGACGTCACTGCACCCGTTCAGGATCGTTGGCTTTATAAGAGATGAACCTGCGCCTGATTGCGCAATGCGTCGAACCACGCTGGGTCGCGTCCCGTGTATTCCTGACGATGGGTCCACGCGAGCACATCGGGTAACCCCAATAGCGGTTCAATTCGCGGGTAGGTGTGAATGCCCACCATAGTTTCGTTCACCTGATAGTTGCGGCGGAGTTCGTTCAACGTTTCCCGGTCACATCAAGACCATCATTTTGCTGCGAGACCAAAGTGGTTGCCTGCCGAAGAGTTGCGAGCTCACCCCGAGCATGCATCGGGCAGCATGAAAGGATTCGCCGCCACAAAACTCAAGAAGGTTTGATCTCGTCGCATCAAGCTGATCGACACTGACCATAACAATCCCAAGGATGTAGTACCGGTTTTGCCCGTCGAGCCTAAATGACTCATCGATGAATGCGACGACTCCAGACGCATGATCATAAAAGTCCTGGAGTTGCCGTGAAAGATTCACAGCAGGATTCTCGACATAAAAAATGAAGCGGCCCCAGGCAGTCCACGGACATCTGGGGCATGACGCCTCCCGAGCCGGTCCTGGAAAACTCCAAAATGGGCAAGATACACGCGCTGCTTCATCTCCAGATTAGCGTACTTGTCGCTCGCGCGACTGGAAATCTTCACAACTGTGGGCAGGGGCCCCGCAGTGATGTGCAATTCAGGGTTCTTCACAACTGACCTTGACATTGTGAACCCCAATTACGTCGTTAGCGAGTACAGAACTCCCGACTTTAGCGTCGCCACAAAGGGATCAGTTCCCGCTGTCCACAGGCACGAGTTGGTTCCGTTCACTGCCCCGCCCATCTAACCCTGAGGTAGAGTCAGGTGAAAGCAACGCGTGTAGCTCGGTCGGCTAGTTTCTAGTCCTCACAGTGAGGCGTCATGCCCCGGAAAGTCTAAGGACGCCCCGGGGCCGCTTTTCTTTAACCGGATGCTCGACTCCCCCGCACTGCTGACTACGACACCAGCAGGTCCCGCGCGAACTCCCAGTACCGAAAGGGCTGCATCTGGCAATGACCGCGCAGTTACTTGGATTGCCTTCCGTAACCTCTAAAGTAATGTCATGGGGATTCAATGACAGGCGACCGCACACCTGATGACCGTCTCGCTTCACGCGTATGGCGTTATACCAACAGCATCTGGCTCCTTCTCAGCATTCTGGGTCTGGGCTTCCTGACATGGTTGGGCTTTCTCATTCACGGCCTTCGTGCAAAGAAGCTTTCGTGGATTCTTTCGGGCGTTGGGTGGCTGGGTGTCCTCATCGTGACCATCTACGTGTCGAACCAAGGAG
>CANEXL010000063.1 GCA_947443745.1 Microbacteriaceae bacterium
GAAACGGAAAGGGAACCGGGAGCATCCTCGAAGGCAGCCAAGACCGACAGCGCGCGCGACGTCACGCTCGCGCCCGGCACCTCGCTTTTCTCGGCCATGGTGCTAAGAGTACTCGGCCAGACCAAAAACCCCCGGTTCCCTTTCACTGGCTGGCGGCGGGAAAAAACCGGGGGTTTTGGTTGCTTGCAGGAGGATGGGACTCCTCGTTTGTGGGTTTCGCGTTTTCTCTAGATGGCTTGCAGCACGACGGCGGATCCCTGGCCGCCACCACCGCAGATTCCCGCCGCTCCGATTGACCCCGAACCTGCAGCAGCCAGGCGACGAGCCAAGTGCCCCACGATGCGGGCTCCCGACGCCCCGATGGGATGCCCCATCGCGATCGCGCCGCCATGGGCATTGACGATGGCCGCATCGACGCCCAAAACGCGGGTCGACTGCACCGACACGGCAGCAAACGCCTCGTTGATTTCGACGGCAACGAGGTCGCCGGTCGCCACGGTGGTCTTTGCCAGGGCCGCGTTGATGGCGTTGGCTGGCTGGGAGTGCAGCGAGTAGTCGGGGCCGGCAACGAACGCGTGCGACAGCACGCGGGCGATGCCAGTGATACCCCGAGCGTTGGCGGCGGCCTCGCTCATCAAGATGACAGCGGCAGCACCATCCGTAATCTGCGACGCATTGCCTGCCGTAATGGTGCCATCCGGGCTGAACGCGGGGCGAAGCTTGGCGAGGGACTCGACCGTGGTTTCTGGGCGACCGCCATCATCCGTAGAAATCGTGACAGAACCAGCGCGCGAGGTCAGGATGTAGGGCTCGATTTCGCCCTCAAGAAAGGCTTGCGAACTGGCGAGACGCGTGTGCGATGCGGCGGCAACCACGTCTTGTTCGCCACGAGTCACCTGAAGCGGTGCGATGTAATCCTCGGTGGAGGCTCCCATCGAACGCTTCTCAAACGCATCCGTCAGACCGTCATGTTCCACGGTGTCGAGAAACTCGAGGGCGCCATACTTCTTGCCCGCCCGCGACCCTGACCAGACGTGGGGTGCCAATGACATCGATTCTTGCCCGACCGCAACAACAACAGCTGCCTCCCCCGCTTCGATGAGGCGCACCCCCGCGACAATAGCTTCGATACCCGAAAGGCACACAACGTTCAGCGTCATGGCGGGCGTGTTGAGGGGGATGCCCGCGCCGACGGCAGACTGGCGAGCGGGATTTTGCCCCGCGCCCCCTTGCAAAACCTGTCCGGCGTACACGTTGTCGACATCTTCAGGGGTCAGCCCCGCACGGGTGAGAGCAGCCGTGATGGCATGCGCGCCCAGAGTCGTTGCCGGCACACTGGCAAACACGCCATTGAACTTCACGAACGGGGTGCGGGCGTAGCCCACGATCAGAGTGGAGGTGGCGGATGCGCTCATGCGGATGCTCCTAAAGTTGCGGTCTTGTTCTCAGTGCTGGCGTCGGCCGCCAATACCTCAATGATGCTCGAATCGAGCTCGACCCGGAACGGCGCTCCGGTTTTGACGGCGATTTCGGCCTCGGTTACCCCGGGGGCCAGCGCGCGCAAAACCAATCCTGCCTCACTGACATCGAAGACGGCCAAGTCACTGATGATCCGGTCCACGCATCGTGCGCCGGTCAACGGCAAATCGCACTCCATCACAATCTTGTGGCTCTCGTCTTTGGCAACGTGCTCGGTGAGAACGATGACGCGTGGCGTTCCCGCGACCAAGTCCATGGCACCGCCCATGCCCTTCACAAGTTTGCCGGGGATCGTCCAGTTCGCGAGGTCACCGGTAGCCGAAACCTGCATGGCCCCCAAAACTGCAAGGGCGACGTGGCCGCCGCGAATCATGCCAAATGACATGGCGGAGTCAAAGAAGCTGCCGCCGGGCATCAGCGTGACAGTCTGTTTGCCGGCGTTGATGAGATCCGCATCCTCTTCGCCATCGATGGGAAAAGGCCCCATACCCAACAAGCCGTTCTCGCTCTGCAGCGTCACATTGACACCTTCGGGAATGTGGTTTGCCACGAGCGTGGGAATACCAATTCCGAGGTTGACGTATTCGCCATCTTTGATTTCGGATGCCGCAATGGCGGCCATCTGATCGCGTGTCCAAGCCATGATGATGTCCTTTTCTACCGTGTTGCGGTGGGTGCGTCGGAAAGAACGGCGCGGGGGCGAACCGTGCGCTGCTCAATAACTTTTTCGCGGGGCGTGGCCTGCACGAGCCGCTGAATGAAGATGCCGGGGGTGACGATGATGTTGGGGTCGATGTACTCGCCCTCCAGAATGTGCTCAGCCTCGGCAACCGTGACGCGCCCGCACTGGGCGACCAGCGGGTTGAAGTTACGCGAGGTGTGCCGGTAGATCAAATTGCCAACGGCATCCGCTTGGTAGGCATGAACCAGGGAGATATCGGCGACGATGCCGCGCTCCAAGATGTAGGTCTCACCGTCGAAATCCATGTGTTCCTTGCCCTCGGCAATGGGAGTGCCAACACCGGTCTTCGTGTAGAAACCAGGAATGCCCGATCCGCCGGCACGCATGCGCTCGGCCAACGTGCCTTGGGGAACGAATTCCACCTCAAGTTCGTTATCGAGGTATTGGCGCGCAAAGAGCTTGTTCTCTCCCACGTAGGAGGCGAGAACTTTGCTGACCTGGTTATTTTCGAGAAGGATGCCGAGACCCTGACCGTCTACCCCCATGTTGTTGGAGACAATGGTCAGCCCCGTCACGCCAGTGTCACGCAAAGCTTCGATCAGGTCACTGGGGTTGCCACTGAGCCCAAACCCGCCCACGGCGATGATTGCGCCGTCAAAGACCACATCGCGGAGGGTTTCGGCGGCACTCGACCATATTTTGGACATCTTTGTTCCTCACATTGGTGATAACGGATGCTTCTCCCGCTCAAACTCTCGGGCATCGCTCCGGATTACTCGGGATTGTTATCGAATGTAGCGAGGTGTTTGGCCGTCGGTCAAAGGAAATTCGGGTTTTTCGGCGAGAAAAACACAGCGTGGACAGAGTCCTGCTTTATGCTCAACATGTGGACACATTATGGATGCAGTGAAAGTTCCCGGCACACAGGTCGTCTCGCGCGTCGCGTCTCTGTTGCGCATTGTGGGCGAGAGCTCAGTCGATGACGGCAGTGTCGGCGGCAACGCCACCAGCAGTATTGCGGGAGTTAGCGCGCCGCGAACCCGAGGGGCTTCCGCCTCCGACGTGGCACGAGCGGCTGGGCTGACCCGCCCGACCACCCACCGTTTGCTGACCGCCCTCACCCACGAAGGCCTGCTGGACTTCGACGCAACCACCTCTCGCTGGTTTCTGGGCCCCGAGATCTATCTCCTTGGATCGTTGGCGGCTGAACGATTCGATGTCACCGACATCGCGCGCCAGAGTGTGGCAACCCTCGCCGAACTCACCGGCGAGAGCGCCTTTCTCTCCGTTCGTCGCGGCAATGAAACGGTCTGCCTCCTTCGCCAAGAAGGAAGCTTCCCCGTTCGCTCGCATGTGCTGAGTGAGGGCATCCGTTTTCCGCTGGGGGTCGCCTCGGCGGGGCTCGCCATCTTGGCTTTTCTCCCCGATGAAGAAATTGAGGCGCACCTGCGCAGCATGGGTGATCGTAATGGCATCACCGAGGACCGGGCGGGTAATTCCCTCGTCCCCACATTCGGGGAGGAACATAGTCGCGAAAATCTTTGGCAGCGCATTCGCCTCACGCGGGAGACGGGCTACGCCCTCAACCCCGGACTTCTGGTCGAAGGCAGCTGGGGCATGGGAGCGGCCATCTTCGACGCTGCCGGTCGCCCCGCGTGGGCTCTCAGCCTCACCGGTATTGACTCTCGCTTCAAACCCGAACGTCAGGCCGAGCTCGGCCGGCTCCTCGTCGAGCAGGCACACATCGTGACCCGCAAGCTTCGCGCCGAAGCTTCTCGCTAGAAGCATCTCGCCAGAAGCATCCCGCCAGAATCTCACCGCTAGAAAAGGACTCCGCATGATTAAGCTCGACAATGTCAGCATCATTCGTCAGGGACGACCAACCCTCGACAGCGTCAACTTCACCGTCAAAGAAGGCGAACAGTGGGCGCTGGTGGGCCCCAACGGTGCCGGCAAATCAACTCTGCTGAGCATTTGCGCCACCGCCACGATGCCGACCCGCGGCGATGCCTACGTCTTTGGGCAACGGCTCGGAACGGTTGACAAGACCGAGCTCCGCCGCAAGATCGGCTATGTCACCAACCACCACCAGTTGGAGTGGCCGCTGTCGGCGCTCGACATCGTGCTGACAGGATTCACCAACTCCCTGGAGACACCCATGCGCTGGGAACCCACGGCTGTCGAACTCGCCCAAGCCCGCAGTCAACTCGACAGGTTTGGGCTGAGAGCGATGGCAGATACCAAGTGGATGAAGCTCTCCCAAGGCGAACTCGCGCGACTTTTGCTGGCGAGGGCGCTGCTCATACCGCCCGCCCTGTTGCTTCTGGACGAGCCTGCCGCCGGCCTCGACCTCGGCGCTCGCGAACAGGTGCTCGACCTGCTCGCGGAGCTCACCGCAGAAAACCCCCTGTTGGCCACCGTCATGATCACGCATCACCTCGAGGAGTTGCCCACCTCCACCACGCATGCGGCGCTCATGTTGCACGGCCGCGTCATTTCCGCTGGGCCTGCCGCCGATGTTTTGACGACGGCGAACATCTCCGACACCTTCACGCGACCCATCGCCGTCGACTACGCGCACGGCCGGTGGAGCACCCGCTCGCTCCACAAGAATCCCTAATGCTTCCCTAGACCACGCCGCGATGAATCACGCTCCGGCGTTTCCTGACGTGCCCCGTGCTTTGGGGCTTAGGGCTTTTGGGGCTTAGGGCTTTTGGGGCTCAGGGCTTTTGGCAGCGGGGGCAGAAGTGTGATCCGCGATTCATGAAGCTGACGCGGCGCATTTCGGTGCCGCACCGCGGACAGGGCTTACCCTGCTGCCCATAGGCGTTCAGGCTGTGAGAAAAGTATCCGGATTCACCGTTGACATTCACGTATTGGGCATCGAAACTGGTGCCGCCCTCCGCTAGAGCTTTCGTGAGCACCTGGCGAACCTCGGCGAGGAGAGTTCGCGCCTGCTTCACGGTGAGGGTGTCAGACGAGCGATCAAAGTGGAGCCGCGCTGCCCACAGCGCCTCATCGGCATAAATGTTGCCAATGCCGCTGATCAGAGTCTGGTCGAGTAAGGCACGCTTGATTCCCGTGGACTTTTTGCGCAGTCGGGCAACGAAGGCGTCGTCATCGAAGAACGGATTCACGGGGTCGAGGGCGATGTGAGCGGCCTGCGACGGAACGAGGACCTGAACACCGTCATCGCCAGCCCTGCCCCCACCATTGCCGCTGCCCCCGCCAGGCGCACGCCCAATGCTCTGAGACACCAATTCGTCCACGGCCATGGACCCAAAGATTCGCTGGTCGACAAAGTTGATGGCCAACTCGCCTTGAACAGGATGCCTGACCTGATACTGGATGCGCAGGTGACGATCGGGAGCAGCATCCGGAGCACGAAGGAGCACTTGGCCGCTCATTCCAAGGTGTGCCACGAGAGCATCTCCCGAGTCCAGCGGAAACCACAAGAACTTGCCGCGGCGCTCCGCCGAAAGAACGGTGCGGCCCTCGAGCATTGCCGCGAAATCTCCGCGCCGAGCATCGTGACGCTTCAGCGAACGCGGCTCAAACACAGTGACCGATTGGAGGGTCGACCCCACCAGTGCGGGCTCTAAACCGAGGCGAACGACCTCAACTTCGGGAAGTTCAGGCATTCTCGAGCATGGTCCAGGCGGTCAGTGCCGCGGCCATCTCGGCGTGCTTCTTGCTGGTGCCCACGCCTTCGGCAGAAACGACATTGCCAACGGTCACGGTGGCGGTGAAAATGCGAGCGTGGTCGGGACCTTCCGCCACAATCACATAGACCGGCACGTCGGGGCCCAAGCGGGCGACGCGTTCTTGAAGGCTCGTCTTCGGATCCATCGCAGCACCAAAGCGGTAGGCATCCGCCAGAAGAGGACGCACGAGTCGCAAGACGAGTTCGGTGGCAGCTTCCCCTCCATTGGAGAGATAGGCCGCACCAATAAGGGCCTCCATGGTGTCGGCCAAAATGGAATCTTTATCGCGACCGCCTGTGAGCTCTTCACCGTTGCCAAGGCGAATGAATTTGCCAAGACCGATGCGGCGGGCAATTTCAGCCAGAGCGGTCGTCGAGACGAGCGCAGCGCGTCGCTTGGCGAGATCGCCCTCTTCGAGAGTGGGGTTCTCCGTGAAGAGCATGACGGTAACGGCTTGCCCCAATACGGAGTCACCCAGAAACTCGAGGCGCTCATTATGGGAGATGCCACCGTTTTCGTACGCAAAAGAGCGGTGCGTGAGCGCGAGCTCACACAGCTCTTCCCCAATCGTGACCCCCAACATTGCCGCAATGTCGACCGAAGACGACGAATGCGACGAGGTTGGACGCGACGCGGGGTTAAAACCAGACACGACGAATGACCGTCAGTGACTCAAAAAGGGGAGGGAGTAACGAATAGTCGAAGGACTAAACGTCGGCAACCTTACGACCCTTGTATTCCATGAACAATGGGGTTCCAGCGGAGTCTTCGACAACCTTGGCGCGGTGAGGCAGGCTGTAGGTTACTTTGCCGTTGGCGTCAATGTCCTTGACGAGGGTAGGAGGCGTGGCCTTCCACTGGGCGCGGCGCATGCGGGTGGAGGCACGCGACATTTTGCGTTTAGGAACAGCCATGGCTAACTCTCTTCTGTGCTTATCTACTTCTGGGCGGTGACGTCGTCACCGGTGTCTGTGGAAGCCTGGAACTTTCCAAGCGCAGACCAACGGGGGTCCAGGCGCTCTTCGAGCTCGGAATCCGGCCGTTCAGCCAAACGCTCGCCGGTCTCAGGATCAAGTCCGGCGCAGTCTGGCCGGCAAACCGGCTGGAACGGAAGTGCAAGCACAACCGCATCTCTAATCAGAGGTTCAAGATCCACGTGGTCATCGTGAACTTCATAATCAAAAGCTTCATCTACAGAGTACGCGAAAAGTTCGGCAAATTCGACTTGAAGCGGCAGTGTCATCTCGGTGAGGCACCTTCCGCACTCCCCTTCGGCCGCAACATCCACGGATCCACTGACCAAAATGCCATCGTGAAGCACCTCGAGGCGAACATCCACGTCCATGTCGGCACCGGGCATAACTGCCACGAGGCTCTCTCCGAGGCGATCGGGAACGTCGATTTCTAACGACAGCTCGCGGTGCTCTCCGGGGCGGTGCATCAGGTCAAAAACGGGGACCTTGTAGACAGTGTTGACAAATTTAACCACTCGTCAAGTGTACGCATCCTTGTTGCGGGGCTAAAACTACTGATTCGCCTGCAAGTACTCGGCAACCACGTGCGGAACGTACGGGCGAACATCCCCGCCGAGAGAAGCCACCTGGCGAACCAGCGATGACGAAACGTGAGCCTGACCGGGGTCAGGAAGCATGAAAAGCGTCTCAAGGCCCGTGAGGTTGCGGTTCACCAGCGCCATGGGCGTCTCGTAGGTGAGGTCAAGCTGGCTGCGAACGCCCTTGATGAGAATGTGGGCGCCAACCTCGGTGCAGTAATCCACCAGAAGCCCCATGCTCCAGGAGGCGACCACAATGTTGCCCGAAAGCCCGGCTTCTTCGATGGCCTTCTCGATCAGCGTAACCCGCTGCGCAATCGGCAAAAGGGCCGACTTTCCTGGGTTATGCACGACGACGACGTGAACCACATCAAACAGGCGCGAGGCGCGGGCAATCACATCGAGATGCCCCAACGTGATGGGGTCAAACGATCCAGGGACGACGGCGATCCTGCTCATGGCACCACACTACGCAAAGATTGTTTCCAGCAGAACATGACGAGCCGAGCGGATGCTCAAAAAAGTTCGTTCTGTGGAAATTGGCTTGAGAGAAGCTCGCTGGAGAGAAGCTAGTTCTTATCCAAGAAGTCGCGCTCGGCTTCGCTGAGTCTGCGGCGCAATGCCTCGGCGAGCGCCGTGTGGGTCGTTAGCTGCGGGTCGCCTGCCAATACCTCGCCAGCGAGCTCGCGCGCATCCGCAATCAGGTCACCGTCACGGGCCGCGCGCAACAATCGCAGCGACGAACGCCCGCCGGACTGGCTGACGCCCAGCACATCCCCCTCGTGCCGCAACTCCAGGTCAATGCGGGCCAGCTCGAAACCGTCGGTCGTCGCGGCGACGGCTTCGACGCGCTGACGGGCGAGAGTGTCCTCGTCGGCATAGGTCACAAACAGCGCGAGCCCCGGCACAGACCCACGGCCCACCCGCCCGCGCAACTGGTGGAGCTGCGAGACGCCGAAACGGTCAGCATCCATCACGACCATGGTGGACGCATTGGGCACATCCACCCCAACCTCAATAACGGTGGTCGCCACGACAATGTCGATAGTTCCGGTAGCGAAGGCCTGCATAACGGACTCTTTGTCATCACTCGACATGCGCCCGTGCAACGCCGCGATGCGCTTTGTTCCCAATACCGGATGCTCGCGCAGCAACGCCGTAATCGACTCCACCGAGGCTTTAGGGGGTGCGACGGGAACGTCGGCTCCTGCACCCGCACCCGCACCCGCACCTGAACCTGATCCCCCGCCCGAACCAGAGGCAACCATCTTCGCGTCATCAAGCAGCGCCCCGGCGTCGTCCTCGGGAACCCCCGCGGCGTCAATCGCCGGGCAGACAACAAAGACTTGGCGGCCCTGGTCGAGCTCCTCTCCCACGCGCTCCCATACCCGCGATAACCAGGCCGGATGTGCGGCGAGCGCCACCGCATGCGAGGTGATGCCTGCGCGTCCCTCGGGTAGCCCCACAATCGTGGAAATGTCGAGGTCCCCAAACACCGTCATCGCCACGGTGCGCGGAATGGGTGTCGCCGTGAGGACGAGAACGTGCGGAGTGATGTTGTTGCCCTTCAGGCGTAGCGCCTGACGTTGCTCCACCCCGAAGCGATGCTGTTCGTCCACGACGACGAGTCCCAGGTCGAAGAACTCGACGTTGGCGCTGAGCAGAGCGTGGGTACCGATGATGATGCGCGACTGCCCGGAGACCGTGCGGAGCAGAGCCTGGCGTTTCGCCGCGGCCGGAAGCTGCCCCGTGATGAGGGTGGGCATGAGGGTCGCTGCAAGGTCCGGGCCGAGTGCTTTGGTGATCGAGCGCAGATGCTGCGACGCGAGCACCTCGGTGGGCGCCAGCAGAACGGCCTGCCCGCCCGAGTCGGCAACCTGCAACATTGCCCGCAGAGCAACGAGGGTCTTGCCGCTCCCGACCTCCCCCTGAACCAGACGATTCATGGGGGCGGGGAGGGCAATATCCGTCGCTATTTCGTCACCAACGGTCATCTGGTCGGGAGTGAGCGTGAACGGGAGGTACGCGTCGAGCCGGTCGAGGTATCCCCCGGTTTTCGGCGGCCGTGGGGTCGAGTCCCGCATTTGCGACTTGGCGCGCTGATCAAGCAATGCAACTTGCAGCACGAAGGCCTCGTGAAAGCGCAGGGTGTCTTGCGCCTTCTGCCAATCGGCATCCGTTTCGGGCTGGTGGATCTTGGTGAGCGCGTCCAACCATCCGAGAAGCTTTCGCTTCGTGCGCACTGATTCGGGTACGGGATCGGGCAGTCCGTTGGGTGACTCGGCGAGGGCGGCCAGCGCCAAGGCCACGGCCTTGCCAATCTGCCAGCTCGCGAGGGTGCTCGTGGCAGGATAAATGGCGATGGGAGTGAGGGCCCATTTGCGGGCATCCTGATCACCGGCCTCGCCGTTATCTTCAAACAGTTCGTAATCGGGATGAGCGAGTTGCAACGCCCCCCGGTACGCCCCGACCTTGCCAGCGAAGATTCCGCGCACCCCGGCATGCAGGTCTTTGGCTCGCCACGCCTGGTTGAAGAAGGTGAGGGTCATGATGCCGCCCGAGCGACCATCCGTGATGCGAACTTCGAGCAGAGATCCCTTGCGGGCGCGCATCGGACGCTCGCGAACATCGAGAACCTCGGCGACGATGGTGACGTTTTCGTCGATGGGCACATCGGTAATGGCCGTCAACTCGCCACGGCTGGCGTAACGCCGGGGGTAGTGGGCGAGCAGGTCTCCGACGACCAGCATGCCGAACGCCTTTTTGAAGGATGCGGCCGAGCGCGACCCCAGAACGGCCTCCAGCGGAGAATCCAGAGTAATTGCCGGACTCGTCGCAGAAGCAAAGGCTGGCATAGGGCAAGTTTATCGAAGCGAGCACCGCGTAGGCTGGTCGACTGTGACACGCATTATTTCGGGATTCGCCGGCTCCAGAGAAATCAAGGTTGCCCGCGAGGGCACGCGCCCCACCAGCGACATGGTGCGCGAGGCAATCTTCTCTGCACTGGAGTCTCGCGATGTCATCGAAGGCGCTCGCGTGCTCGACCTCTACGCCGGTTCCGGAGCCCTTGGTCTCGAGGCGCTGAGCCGCGGTGCTTCCAGCGTTGTGCTGGTCGA
>CANEXL010000064.1 GCA_947443745.1 Microbacteriaceae bacterium
GGCCTCGGAGCGCTACTTGAAGATTCGTGTCATGCTGCCCGATCGCCCGGGTCAGCTCGCGCGTACCGCGCAGATTGTGTCGGATGCCAACGCGAACGTCGTTGAGGTGCTGCACACCCGTCACGGGCGCGGCCTTCAGATCGGTGAAGCCGAGCTTGAGTTGCATATCGAAACACGTGGCAGTGCCCACCGCAAGCTGGTGGTCAAGCGCCTCCGCGACGAGGGCTTCAAGGTTCGCATTAGCGACGATATCTAAGCACGCTGTGACTTAACGCAGTTCGCCCCCCGACTCAATGAGCCGGGGGGCGAACTGCGTTAGCGTCGTGTGCGGAGTACCGTTTCGCTCTTAGTTACTCACTGAGTTTCTTGCAGTGCGGCGACGACGTGCGAAGAGCACTCCAGCGCCAGCCACCATAGCTAGCGCCGCGAGGCCAGCGAAGCCAGCCAGCGATGCCGAGTCGCCACCGGTCGTGGCGAGCACGGGCTCCACAACGGGAGGAACCACCGCGGTCGGAGTCCAGTTGAGGACCCTCGCGCGGTCGGCGACGCCTGCAAACACGACGGCATCAGACTCTAGGCCTGTGTCAGCGATGGCAAGTTGCGTCGCGTTAAACGTTGCGGTCTGCCATCCGTCGTCAAAGGGAGGGACATCGGTGATGTCCGAGCTGAAAAGAAAGACCCTGGCGAGTGTAATAATTTCAACGGTTGACCCAGCCGCGATAGGCGGCAGTTCGAAATAGCTATTCGTGTTGTTGTTGACCGACACTAAGGGCTCGGTACGGCCCTGACCGCCAGAAACAAATCCTCGGGTGTTGTCATCGGCAAGCAGAACAGGTGATCCAAGGCGGCCAACGGCATATTTCACGACGGGAGCATCTTCGTGCCCCGTTCGGTCGTCTGTGACCCAGGTGAGGTCCGCGGGAGTTGTGTTGACGTCGGGAACGGAATCGTACTCGGTGGCCCAGTCGCCAACTGGCCCTGCACTGCTGGTGTACGAAAGTGCGGTCGAATCACCTTGCCGAGCTGCATAGTTGACGGCCAGGACTTGGCCATGAACGGCAGCCGTGCCGTTGTTAGTGACGATGAAACGCTGACGCCACGTCTGACTAGCAGAGAAGAAACGGTTCTCAACCTGGACAGACACAGCGCCGTCCCCGTTATCAATGATTTGAGGGGCGCAGACCAATATTTGATCGCCCGACCCGTCCGTGGCCACACTCATTTCTGCAGAAGCGCACCCAAGCGCCTCGTAACTCGTGTTGTCCGAGCCGATTAGCGCCGAGTTGGTGGAGTTCCAGGTATTGCTGTCGCCCCCTGTGTCGCTCCAGGTGTCGGTAAAAATGTTAGACATTGAAAGCTGGCTCAGGTCATCCCAATACCATGTGCCGGTGTCTGGCCCCACGACGATAGGGTCGCCAGTGTACGGTGCGGCGAACGCTGGAGACACCGCTGTCAGGCTCCCCACGATGGCCAATACAAGCCCAAATTGAATTCTTTTTTTCATTAAATTTCCTCAAGTTAGTCAAGCTTTCCGAAGGCTAGCGTTGAGCGAGGTTGAAAATAGCTCGACCTGGTGCGGAAACCTGCACTTAATTGTTCGTTTAGTTCACTTCTCGAACTGCACGGCATTGGGCAACCGCCTGACGGCGTGAAGGTTCCCGTCAGCGATAATTTCTTACGCCGTGGTTGAGACAACGATGAGGTAACGTCACGGGGAGAGCCATATCAATGGGGGAATTATCATGTGCACTCGTATTTTTTCAAATGACAATGGTGTGGCCAACGTCGTCAGCCGCTGCATGGACTGGGGTGTCTCTGACGAACCGGAACTGTGGTTTCTGCCACGCGGGTTGAAGAGGGCAGCGGTGGGCCAACCCCATCCAATGAGCTGGCAATCCCACTACGCCAGCGTGAGCACCACGATGTGGGGTGCCGGGGCCGCCGACGGAATGAACGAACACGGCCTGGCTGCCCACCTTCTTTATCTCGATAATGTGACGTGGCCCGTCCCTGACGATCGACCGAGCCTCAGCCACACGCTCTGGGCCCAATATGTTCTGGATAATTATTCAACGGTCGCCGAGGCGATTACCGGCCTGAATGATTACCGTCTGTTCTCCCCAGACATTCGTGGGCTCCAACTCGGCGCGCACCTCGCCATCGAAGACGCCTCGGGGGATTCGGCCATTATTGAACCCCACAACGGCGAGTTGATTGTTCATCACGGTCACGAGTTCAGAGTGATGGCGAACACTCCATTGCTTGACGAGCAAATGGCGAACCTGGCACGCTACGCGCCCTTTGGTGGAGAGCTGCCACCTCCCGGCGATATCAAAAGCATGGACCGCTTCGTGCGCGCTAGCTACTTCTTGCACTACCTCCCCACGCCCGAGACCACCAATCAGGCGCTCGCCGGAGTGTTCCAGCTCATTCAGAACGTCGCGGTGCCTTTTGGCGCCCCGGATGTCGACTGGGGCGTGTACCCCACGTGGTGGTACTCCGTGTGCGACCTTGACGAGCCGACCTACTATTTTCAGTCTCGCCTCAGTGCGACTCCGGTCTGGATTCGCCTCAGTGACGTTGCCGATGGCATGGAGGTGCTGAAGATTGACCCCAGTGACCCTCACCTATTTGGTGACGTGACGGGCCTTCTGAAACCCGGAAAACTCAGTTTCTAGAAGTTCGCTTTTGTGTGGGAAAACTAGCCCGTGAAGGTTGCGACGTTCGTGATCTCCACGTGAATTTCGCGGCCGTTGGGTGCTTCGAACGTGACGGACTGGCCGATCTTGAGGCCAAGAATGGCGGCACCCATGGGGCTCGCCTCGCTGTAGACGGTGAAGTCGGTTCCCGCAGCGATTTCACGGTTGCCCAGCAGGAAGACAGATTCGTCGCCGGCAATCATGGCGGTAATAACGGTTCCGGGCTCGACAACCCCGCTGCTCACGGGAGCCTCGCCGACGGTTGAATCTTTCAGCAGGGACTTGAGTGCATGGATGCGCGCCTCAATCTTGCCCTGCTCGTCTTTGGCGGCGTGGTATCCGCTGTTCTCTTTGAGGTCGCCCTCTTCGCGAGCAGACTGAATGCGCAACGCAATCTCTTCGCGGCCCGTAGTCGACAGGGTTTCGAGCTCAGCTTCGAGGCGGTCGTAGGCCGCCTGGTTGATGAACTTTGAAATGGGTGCTTCTGCCATGATGATCCTTCGTAAACGCGTTATCTCAGCCTAGGTGAGCCAGCAGGAGTAGACCAAACCTGTGGTCGCGAACTCAGATGTCGTTATGGTTTCGGTGATTTGTCGGATGCGCTCCGTGGACGCCGGATAAACGAACACCTTCCAGCCAACGATGGCAAAGTCGGGGTTCAGTGCCTGGATCGCGCAGGCCGCCTCGTGACCTTCCGTCACGGTCAAATCGAACATGACGCTGACCTGAGAGTCGGTTATCAGGGAATGACCGGTGTCGCGGTAGACGACGCTGGGTTTCAATCCCAAAACGTCCGTCCACAAAAGCCACGCAATCACGGCCGCCAACGTGACGATGGCAATCGCGGAAATGATCAATCGGCGGCGGCGCAGATTCGGTGCCGTGCGGGAGCGACCATAACGGTCTTCCAGCGTCGTGCTCACAGGGATCTCCCACAGGTTTTCGCGCAATACCGACGGTACGCTTTACTCCTAAGGCTATGCGGTTTTGCATGTGCCTTTCGTGTAAACGGAGGATCCCGTGATTTATCTTGCCGCCGACCTAAATCCCGATTTGGTGACCCCCGGAGTTGTGGGCTTTTTCGCAACGTTCTTCATTGCGGGCATGACGGTTTTGCTTGTTTTTGACCTGGTGCGCCGCATCCGTCGCTCACGTTATCGCGAAGAGGTCGGCATTCAACTTGATGCCGAGGTTGCCGCTGCTGCCCAGGCCGAAGAAGAGCGCAAGGCCGCAAACTAAGTCACCACGTCTGGTGTTGCCCGAACGATGCCCCGGGCCTCGTGCCGAAAGCGGGTGTTACGCGTTGAAAACCGGCGCGAGGGCGATGATGAGCACGGCGCTCCAGTGGCACATGAATGCCAGAACCGTCAGTGAGTGGAATATCTCATGAAAACCGAAGACTCCGGGAACGGGGTTCGGTTTCTTCATTCCGTAAATGACGGCGCCCACGGTATAGAGCAATCCGCCGGCGAGCACGAGAATCATCATCGGAACACTCGCGGCAAACAGGGGCACGATGAACACGAAGGCGCCCCAGCCCATCAGCACATACAACGGCACGTAGAGCCAACGTGGAGCGCCGATCCAGAACACTCGGAAGGCAATGCCGAGCACGGTTCCCGACCAGACGATCACGAGAAGCAGCGTTCCTTGCTCGGGGGGCAGAGCCAAGATGGCTAGCGGTGTGTACGTGCCGGCGATCAGCAAAAAGATGTTGGCGTGATCAATGCGCTTCAGGATGATTTTGGTGCGTGGCTTCCACGTGAAGCGGTGATACAAAGCCGAGTTACCAAAGAGCAAGAGTGACGTCAGAACGAAAACGGCCGAACTCCACTTGGCAGCGGGACCGTTGGCCAGAACGAGCAGAACGATTCCGGCGGCAATGGCGATGGGGAATACTCCCGCGTGAATCCACCCGCGCCACAGCGGCTTGACCTCATCTGCGGGGATGGGTTCTGCCGCGTCAATCAGTGGCAGGCTGCCAAAGTCGTCCTCTGACATCCCGCTCGTCCCGTCGCTCGCGACGTTCTGACGGGCCGAATCATCCGGTGCATTCATATAGGCCAGAATACGGTGTTTCGCCTCCGACGCGGAGGTCCTCGGAGGGCGATAATCGACTAACGTAGGGAGCGTGAATTCCCACACCCGTCGCCCCGGCCTCCTCTACGGCCTGTACCAAAAGCGACTGCGGCACGGCCTCACGCCCGACGTTCTCCCTCATCACATCGGCATGATTGTCGATGGCAACCGCCGCTGGGCGCGCGAGCGTTTTCTGGACGGCGCGTCGCACGGCCATCGCGCTGGCGCGTTGAAGGTTCCCGAGTTTTTGGTCTGGTGCGATGACATCGGCATTCAGATGGTGACGCTCTACCTGCTGTCCACCGACAACCTGACCGGTCGCGACCCGGCCGAACTCACTGAACTCTTTGACATCATCGGCGGCCTTGCTGAAGGTCTCTCCACTTTTCGCGACTGGAAGATCAAGCACGTCGGTAATGACGAGGGTCTTCCTCCCGCTCTCCTCGAACGACTCGTCGCCGCAGAAGAGCGCAGCATTACCAACACCGGCCTGCACGTGAACCTGGCCATTGGGTATGGCGGTCGTGCCGAGATTGCGGATGCGGTGCGCAGCATCATCGCCGAGCATCAGTCCCACGGCGGCAGTATTGACGATCTCGCCGAGAAGCTCACCCCCGAATTAATCAGTGCCCACCTGTACACGGGTGGGTTGCCGGATCCGGATCTCGTTATTCGAACATCCGGAGAACAACGCCTCTCAGACTTCATGTTGTGGCAGAGCGCGCACAGCGAGTTCTACTTCGTGGAAGCCATGTACCCCGACCTGCGCGAGGTCGATTTCTTGCGCGCCATGCGCGACTACACGCGCCGCGACCGTCGCTACGGCGTCTAGTTTCGTCACACTCAGATGTCGCGCTGATGAACGAGGGCGTGTCGCAACGCTTTGAAGAGAAACCAGTCGTAGTTTCTACTCATGAGCCCGCAGAGCAGTGGCGCCACACGATCCCGCACCTCGGGATTGCGCCAGACAAATGAAAAAGTCCGTCAAACCGAGCGTACCTATGTCTTAGATACCTCGGTTTTGTTGTCTGACCCGCAGGCATTGTTTCGGTTCGCCGAACATGCCGTGGTCATTCCCGTGGTGGTGATTAGCGAGCTGGAGAAAAAACGGAATGACCCCGAAATCGGTTATTTCGCCCGGCAGGCTCTGCGGCATTTAGATGACCTGCGCGTCAAGCACGAACGGCTCGACTTTCCGATTCCCATTGGTGACGGCGGATCGCTCCGCGTCGAACTGAACCACTCCAACCAGGCTGTGCTCCCTTCGGGTTTGCAGCTGGGCGATAACGACTCGCGAATCCTCGCCGTTGCCATGAACCTCGCTAACGACGGCCTGGCCGTGACGGTGGTTTCCAAGGATTTGCCCATGCGCGTCAAGGCGGCATCCATTGGCCTGTCGGCGGAGGAATACCGCGCTGAGCTGGCCATTGATTCCGGATGGACCGGGGTCGCCGAGATTTCCCTCAGCGATGAGCAGATGGCTGAGCTGTACGAATCGGATTCAATCCGTGTTCGCGAAGCCGTTGACATGCCCATCAACACGGGGCTGATCATTCACTCGGGCCGCGGTTCGGCTTTGGGTCGTGTTGGCGAAAAGGGCGCGGTCAAGGTTGTTCGCGCCGACCGCGATGTCTTTGGACTTCATGGCCGCTCGGCGGAGCAGCGTCTGGCTATCGACATGCTGCTGGACTCCAGTGTTGGCATTCTGTCGCTTGGGGGGAGTGCCGGAACGGGGAAGTCGGCCCTCGCACTGTGCGCCGGCCTCGAGGCTGTTCTCGAGCGTCAGCAGCATAAGAAGATCGTGGTCTTCCGCCCGCTGTACGCCGTGGGTGGCCAAGAACTCGGATACCTACCTGGTGACGCTAGCGAGAAGATGAACCCGTGGGGTCAGGCAATCTTTGACACCCTCGGTGCTCTCGTGTCGCAGAACGTTCTGGATGAGGTCGTCGACCGTGGCTTGCTGGAAATCTTGCCGCTGACGCACATCCGTGGTCGTTCCCTTCACGATTCGTTTGTCATCGTGGATGAGGCCCAGTCCTTGGAACGCAACGTGCTGCTCACCGTGCTCAGTCGCATCGGGCAGAACTCGCGGGTCATCCTGACGCACGACGTTGCTCAGCGAGACAACCTGCGCGTCGGGCGCCACGACGGTATCGCCAGCGTCATCGAGAGCCTCAAGGGTCACGCGCTGTTCGGGCACGTCACCCTCACCCGTTCGGAGCGCAGCGCCATCGCTGCACTCGTCACGGAACTGTTGGAGTCGCCCGACTACAACGCCTAAACCGCGATCTATGGAAGACCCCCGCTGTGGATGTTTCGATCACGGCGGGGGTCTTCTGCGTTAGCGTGCGGGAATGAATCCTTGGGGCTGGCTACTAATGGCATACATCGCCGCCGTAACGATTCCCTTGATCGTGATTGACGTGCGCTCGCGGCGTCTGCCCAACCTTCTGGTGTTGCCGGGATACCTCGTGGCTGCCGTAACGCTGGTTGCCGTTTCGGTGTCGTCAGGGATTGCTGTCGGTGCTGACCACTCGTTAGGGCCAGTCTCCTCGGCCACCCTCGCGCCTGCGGTGCTGACGTCGCTCGTCTCGGCGGTCGCCTACGTGCTCTTTCTCTTTGCGCTGAGCTTCGCCGGCGGAATGGGGATGGGCGACGTGAAGTTGGCTGGTGTTTTGGGGGCGGCGGCCGGCCTAATCGGTCCCTCGGCTGCCATCCTCTCGCCCGTGCTGGCCTTTGGCCTCGGTGGTCTCGCCAGCGCAATCATCCTTGTCACTCGCCGGGGTACTCGTGCCACCCGCATCCCGTTCGGCCCGTTCATGCTCATCGGCTTCTGGATTGCTGTGACCCTGGGGCTTCTCCTCCCCTCCTAGCCCCCGCCAGTGCCACCATCTCCTCCCCAGCTCAAGGTCCCGAGGTGCTGTGGACAGATTCACGCGGCCTCTCTGGGGGTCCGGGGCGGGGAAGGCATTCTGAATGGATGATCCTCATCATCCCCTTCGCCCGAACGTACGACCGAGCTGCATTCGACTGCGGTGTTCCGTCGCTCAATGACTGGCTCAAGTTTCAGGCCGGGCAGAAGGAACGAAGAGGCAATACCCGCACGTTCTTGGCCGTCGAAAGTGACTCCAACGAGATTGTCGGTTATTACGCGTCGCTTGCCGCAAACGTTGAGCTACCCGTTCGAGAGGGCACTTCTCTTCGGGGGTACCTCCAGCCCGCCATTCGACTCGCGCGACTGGCAGTCAGTAGTAATGCTCAGGGAAAGGGAATCGGGAGTCTCCTCATGCGTCACTTTTTTGTGCTGGCACTCGAAGTCGCCGATCGAGTCGGCGTGGAGCTCATTGTCGTGGACGCGGTCGACGATGGCGCCCGCGATTTTTACGTTCGCCAGGGCTTCTCGAGTTCGGAGCCGGCCAGTCTTTTCGTTGCCATGAGTATCAGCACGCTACGGTCAATCGGCAAACACGTATGATGTACATACCTTGTGAGTACAAAAACAGAAAGAAGGGGAATCTTGTGACCATCGAAAATCCGCGGACGAGTCGGCTGAACATGCGAATTGCTCCTGAGACGTTGGAAACTCTTCGGGCGGCTGCGGCGTCGCTCCACCAAGACGTTTCGTCGTTTGTTCTAGGAACTGCTGTTGAGAAAGCTCGTGAAGTTCTCAAAGACGAGTCGGTCATGTATGTGTCGCAGAAGGATTGGGATTTCATGCAGGATCTCCTCACCAATGAAAATGCGGTTCCTCAAGGCTTGATTGACCTTTTTGCTCGAACGGATACTCCGTTCGCAGCTCTTTCTCAAGCGAGTCCCGGTCGTTCCAAGAAAAGCCCTGCGACGCTCGACGTCTCGGATTAGGTCACACCGCGCCCAAAGCGAGAGCACTGCTGGGGTGCCGAGTTATGAGAAATGTCCCGCCCAAAGTTTCTTGGGTTCTAACGGTCGTTGCAACACTCAGTAATTCTGGGAGTTGCAACGACCGTGTCTCATTTAACCGATCTACCTCGGATCAAGCGCCGATACACGCTTGATGAAAAAGCTTCGTTCTTCGCCGCGTTCGAGCGTTTAGGTGCAGTTAGCGCCGCCGCAAGGGAAGTGGGTTTCCCTGTCATCACCTGTTATCAGTGGTGCGTGAAAACAGGTCTCATCACCGCGGGATTTCAATCCAGGCACCGAGAGGAATACTTGCGGCTGCGCGCTGAGGGCCTCACCCGCCGGGAAGCGACACTGAAAGCAGGGGTCAATCCTCGTTCGACGTTGGACTGGGAGCAGGGCATCATCATGTCTCACGGCAGGCGCATCTATCCAGACGGTCGCGTCATCGAGTACAACAGGGGTGTGAGTACTCAACGCGCCTTCGATGGTGTTTCCTTGCTGATGTTGCAACGCACTCTTTCCCCACGGTTTCTCTCTCTAGTTGATCGGGAGAAGATAAAGGATTTACATGCCTCGGGCGCATCAGTGCGCGCGACAGCGGCAATCATGGGCCGGGCACCGTCAACGATCAGTCGAGAGCTGCGCCGCAATAGCAGCAATAATCGCAGTGATGATGACCGTGATGGGCACACGTATCAACCGTATAAAGCTCATCGTTACGCGGCGAGGCGACGGTTGCGTCCCAAGGAACGCAAACTTCTCACCCAGGAGGAACTGAAGGCTTTTGTTCAGAGCAAGCTGCGTCTTCATTGGTCTCCTGAACAAATCTGCCACGCTTTGATTACGGAGTATCCAAACAATCAGGAGATGCGTGTGTCACCGGAAACGATCTACCAAACCCTGTACTTACAAGCTCGGGGCGGACTGCGCCGTGAAGTTCAAGCCGCCCTTCGCACGGGGCGAACCAGACGCAAACAACACAACACAGGGTTAGAGCGCAGGTCACGGTTCGTGGACCCCATGGTCATGATCTCTGAGCGGCCCGCCGACGTTGAAGACAGAGCTGTTCCCGGGCATTGGGAGGGGGACCTCATTGTTGGGGCCAATAACCAGTCCGCGATTGCCACCTTGGTGGAACGCACCACCCGTTATGTGATGTTGGTCCATCTGCCAGGCGGACACACCGCTGAAGAAGTCAGGGACGGGCTCGTGAGAACCATGTCTGCTCTTCCGACACAGCTTCGAGGCTCCCTGACCTGGGATCAAGGAGCGGAGATGGCGGCGCATAAACAATTCAGCATCGCAACGCAGATGCCCGTATATTTTTGTGACCCGGCCAGTCCTTGGCAGCGAGGTTCAAATGAAAACACTAACGGCCTACTTCGTCAGTATTTTCCCAAAAGCACTGACCTATCGGTTTATGGGGTTGAGGACCTTGAACACGTCGCTTTGGAGCTCAATGCCCGCCCACGAAAAACGCTCGGCTGGAGGACTCCAGCCGAGCGTTTACGTGATCTAATTACTTCTACTTAGCCGCCAGTGTTGCAACGACCCATTGAATCCGCC
>CANEXL010000065.1 GCA_947443745.1 Microbacteriaceae bacterium
CTCTTTCGCGGCGGCTTCGGGGCCGGAGCTGAAATTGGTCATCTGCGGGTGGTTGATAACGGATTGTTGTGCGGATGCGGTTCGCGCGGCTGCATCGAACAGTACGGCTCGGGGCGGGCGCTGATGCGATTCGCCGCCGAGGTCTCTCACGATCCCGTCCTCGGTGGCAAACTTGCCGCGTATCGCCACGCCGACGGTTCTCTTGATCCGGTGGGCGTAAGAAAACTGTTGGAGGCTCGCGACCCCGGTGCCATGAGGGCGCTGCATTCGATCGGATCTTGGGTCGGTATTGCCTGCGCATCTCTGGCCGCTGTTCTCGACCCCCAGCTGTTCGTCATTGGCGGCGGTGTTGCCGCCGCGGGTGATGAGCTCCTCGTTCCCATTCGCGCCAGTTTCTTAGAGAACGTTTCGGCACGAGGTTTTCATCCGGAACCGGAATTTGCCATTGCCGAACTCGTCAACGATGCCGGGGTCGTGGGCGCTGCTGATTTGGCCAGGCGGCATGCGGAAACACTGGCGTGACCCATCGGGACGTCGCATGCTTCGCTATGCTGAACTTCGTTGAAAGGGTGAGGGCTTGTTTTATTGGTTCATGAAGCACATAGTTGCCGGGCCATTGCTGCGCGGAATTTTTCGGCCGTGGGTCTCCGGGGCCGAGAACATCCCCACTCATGGCGCCGTTCTTCTGGCCAGCAACCACCTCTCCTTCATTGACTCCATTTTTTTGCCCCTCGTCATTGAACGCAACATGGTTTTCTTAGCAAAAAGCGAGTATTTCACGGGTAAGGGCCTCAAAGGCTGGCTCACGAAAATGTTCTTTCTGGGCACGGGAATGTTGCCCATCGATCGCTCCGGGGGAAAGGCATCCGAGGCATCGCTGAATACCGGTCTTCGCGTTCTGACCGAGGGGCAAATTTTGGGAATTTATCCCGAAGGCACTCGAAGCCCCGATGGCAAAATGTATCGTGGGCGCACCGGAGTGGCCCGCATGATTCTGGAGGCGGGCGTTCCCGTTGTTCCGGTTGCCATGATTGACACCGAGAAGGTTATGCCCATCGGCTCCAAGTGGCCAAAGTTGCGCCGCATCGGCATCATTTTTGGCGAACCGTTGGATTTCACCCGCTTTGCCGGAATGGAGGGGGACCGGTTTATCCTCCGTGCCGTCACCGACGAAATCATGTACGAGCTTGCCGGCCTGAGCCAGCAGGAATACGTTGACGTTTATGCCAGTAGCGTCAAGGAAAAGCGACCCAGCCTTTCTCGATAAGATTGGAAAGTACCGTTCGGGTCGCCTGTGAGGCGTTTACCGCAGACACGGTGGCTCGTTATTTCCCTTATAGAAACAGGTTTCTCTCGTGGTTGTCTCCTCCGAACCAAACATTGCCGCCGACGCGTCAGTGATTGCCGGTCTGGACTATTGGCGTGAGTTGCCCATCAAGCAGCAGCCTCAGTGGCCAAACGCGGAAGCCGTCGCTGCAGCCAGCGCCAAAATTGCCAGTTACCCACCGCTCGTTTTTGCCGGCGAGGTTGACACTCTGCGCGATCGCCTGGCTGCTGCCGCCCAAGGCAAAGCTTTCCTTTTGCAAGGTGGCGACTGTGCCGAGACGTTTGCCGGTGCCAACGCCGAACAGATTCGCAATCGCGTCAAGACGGTGCTGCAGATGGCCGTCGTGCTGACGTACGCCGCAGAGATGCCCGTCATCAAGATGGGGCGCATGGCGGGGCAGTTCGCCAAGCCTCGATCCAGTGACAACGAGACCCGCGATGGTGTGACTCTTCCCGCCTACCGCGGTGACATCGTCAATGGCTATGACTTCACGCCCGATTCGCGCGAAGCGAACCCCGAGCGTCTGGTTCAGGGCTACAACACCGCCGTCGCAACGCTCAACTTGATTCGTGCCTTCACTCAAGGCGGCTTCGCCGACCTCCGTGAGGTTCACAACTGGAATAAGGGATTCACGTCGAACCCCGCCAATGCTCGTTACGAAAAACTTGCGGGCGAGATTGACCGCGCCATCAAGTTCATGTCCGCCTGTGGTGCCGACTTCGAAGCCCTGAAGCGCACGGAGTTCTTCGTGTCTCACGAGGCTCTTCTCATGGATTACGAGCGCCCCATGACGCGCATCGATTCGCGCACGGGCACCCCGTACAACACGTCGGCGCACTTCGTTTGGGTCGGAGAACGCACGCGCGAACTCGATGGCGCTCACGTAGATTTCTTGTCGCGCGTTCGTAACCCCATTGGTGTCAAGCTCGGCCCCAGCACGACGGGCGACGACGCGCTTCGCCTCATCGACAAGCTCGACCCCAACCGCGAGCCCGGTCGCCTGACCTTTATCACGCGCATGGGTGCGGGAAAGATTCGGGAGGCGTTGCCTCCTCTGCTTGAAGCGGTCAAGGCCAGCGGTGCAACACCACTGTGGATCACCGACCCCATGCACGGAAACGGCATGACAACGCCCAACGGCTACAAGACGCGTCGCTTCGACGATGTCGTCGACGAGGTCAAGGGCTTCTTCGAAGCGCACCGCTCTGTGGGGACGTTCCCCGGTGGCATCCACGTTGAGCTCACCGGTGATGACGTTACCGAGTGCCTCGGTGGGTCAGAGATGCTCGATGAGAACTCGCTGGCAACACGCTACGAGTCCTTGTGCGACCCTCGACTCAACCACAAGCAGTCGCTCGAATTGGCCTTCTTGGTCGCTGAGGAACTCGGCCGCAGTAAATAAGTCGTCTCCCGTTGCCTGACGCGGATGCGTGAGGACGTGAGTCTCTCGCGCGCACGTTGGAGCGCGGGAGCCTTCGGCTGAGGGGCTTAGCCGTCGTTGCGGATCTCAATCGTTGAGCCCCGCTTCACCATTTGCCCCGCGCCGGGCTTCTGCACCGTGACCTCTAGTCGGTTGTACCAGATCACGGGAACGTTCGTCGTGAACCCAAAGCCAACGGCTTGGAGGGCGGCCGACGCCTGAGTGATTGTTAATCCCATGACGTTGGGAACGGCGACGAGGTCTTCACCTTTGGATACTTCCAGACCAATCGAGGCGCCGGGGCGAATCGTGCCTTCGGGAACGGATTGGGCGATGACGGTGCCCTTAGCGACGCTGTCGCTGAAGGATTCCGTCGTGGGAGACACAACCAAGCCAAGCGCTGTGAACTTGGCGGTGGCTTCCTCCAACGTCAATCCCACAACACTAGGAACACCCCCAACCGAGACAACGAAGCGAACGGTTTCGCCCTCGGGATAGGTCGCGGGCAGCACGGCGTTTGAGGTGTCAATCGCTTCAATGACAATCCCCGAAGCCACATCACTCGAGAATTGCGGAACCCTCTCACCGACCAGGAAGCCGGTCTTTGTCGCGAGGGCATTTGCGTCGGTCTCGCTGATGCCGGCAAAGGTGGGAACCGTGAGGATTGCCGGCCCTGTCGAAATAAAGATCGTGATGAGCGATCCTTTGGTTACCTGAGTTCCTGCGGCAGGATTTGTCGAAATTGCAAGCCCCACGGCAATTTTCAGATCGCTCTTGTTGGCAAGTTTTGACGTGAAGCCTTCGCTTGCGAGGGTGGCCGTTGCTTGATCCGAGGTTTGCCCGGTTATGGAGGGGATAGCGGCGAGGGAGCCAGGTCCATAGCCGAAGAACCATCCCGTGCCACCAGCCAGCGCTGCCACCAGGACAACGAGTGCAAGAAGCCAGGCGCCGCGAGTGCGACGCGTCTGAGAAAATGACGTGAGCGTCGACACCGCGTTGGCGGGGCGTGCGCGGCCGGCCTGAGAAGCCGAGAGAACGCTGCCGGTGATGACGCGTGTCTCATCCTCGCGAGAGGACATCACGCCCGCGGGCATGACCATCGTTTGCTGTGTCGTCATGTCGGCGCTCGATGTGCCCGAACGGATGCCGGACTCAGCCTCGAGTAAACGCGACAGAAGAGCCCCGGCGTTTTCCGGGCGATCGCCGGGGGAGCGGTTTGTCGCCCAGATGACGATGTCGTCTAGGGCGGCGGGAACATTAGGATTCTTCAGCGACGGGCGAGGAACTTTTTCGTTGGCGTGTTGGTAGGCCACCTGCATGGGCTGCTCGCCCCGAAAAGGCTGCTCGCCGGTCAACATTTCATACAGCATGATGCCCACGGCATAGATGTCGCTGCGGGCATCGGCCACGCCGCGAGTCAACAACTCGGGGGAGAGGTACGCAATCGTTCCCAACAGGGCTTGTCCCGTTGCGGTGTTGGCTGTCGTTGCGCGGGCCAAACCAAAGTCGCCCAGTTTGATGCGCCCGTCATCGGCCAGCAAAACATTTTCGGGTTTGAGGTCCCGGTGCACAATGCCCGCCTCGTGAGCCGCTGCGAGACCGCCCAGGACCGCATCCATGATGTCAAATGTCTGCTCGGCAGTGAGCTTTCCGTAGTCCTTCAGTAGGTCGCGCAAGGTGATACCCGGGAGGTATTCCATGACCATGTAGGCCATGTCCGAGTCTTGGCCCTGGTCGAAGACATTGACGACATTGGGATGGGCTAGGCGAGCGGCCGATCGGGCTTCTTGAACGAATCGTGCCTTGAACGCGCTGTCATCAGCTAGGTGGCCGTGCATTATTTTGACGGCGACTCGACGTTCTAGTCGAAGGTCGGTGGCGAGATAAACCGTCGCCATCCCTCCCCGTGCGATGCGTGACTTGACCTGATATCGACCGTCGATGAGACGGCCAATCATGGGGTCAGTCGATGAGGCATTCACGCCTTTTAGTCTAGATAGCTGCGGGAGGCTTGTCTGCCAGAAACACCGGTGTCGCGGGCGAGACCTTTGCCTGACTTAGGCGAGAGATTCGGCGGGCAACTCGCCCATGACATCAGCATCGGGGATTACGAGGCGTTGGCCAACGATGAGTCGGCTGGATTTATCGAGGCCATTTGTTGTCATCAGGGCGCGTGGTTGGATGCCATACGTGCGGCCGATGAGTTCGAGGGTGTCGCCGGGGTTGACGCGGTGGCGGGTAATGGAGGGTGCCATAGTGGGCACACTGGTTCCACTCGTGGAGCGAGGGATGTCGAGCTGTTGCCCCGCAAAGATGAGTGTTTTCCAGCTCAGGCCGTTGGCGGCGAGCAGTTCCGCGGTAGAAACGCCGGCGTTGGTTGCGATTTGGCTGACGGAATCGCCGGCCTCGACCGTGTACTTCCCCTCACGAAAGACTGCTGTGACAACGCGGTCGGATGACCCCTGAGCGGAAGGCGCGAGTGCTTTCACCTTCGGGAGGCGATCACTCGATCCTCGCTCAAGGGCATGAGCTCCTGGGGGGCCACCGATCCCAAAAACGATACTGGCGAGTGCGGTCAGGGCGACAGGCACAGCGATGGCTGCGCGAGGGCGACGAGCACGAGGAGTCAGGGAAGGGGTCCCCGCAGTCGAGTGCGTGGAGCGAAACATACGCTCAACCATGACGGCGCCCTTCATCGGAACTTAATGCCCATAAGTCTCAAGGTTAACGTGAGACTTTTGAGGAATCTTTGTCGGCGTGGCGAATATTTCTGTTCAAGCATGGAAAGCTTGTAGCTGTGTCGAAAGAAATAACATCGCCCACCGTGTGGCTGACTATCCCTGACCTTGTTGAGCGAATGAACCTCAGCCCAAGCCGCATCCGGCGCTTGATTGACGACCATGCCCTCGCGGCAAAGCGCGTCGATGGAATTCTGAGCGTTCCGGAGTCCTTCTTAGACGGAACTGAGCCCCGCCCTGAATTGCGCGGCACAATTATCGTCCTCAACGACCAAGGCTACAAAGGCGATGAGGTCGTTGACTGGCTGACCTCCTATGAGGACAGCCTGAAGACCAGTCCCATTGAGGCTCTTCTCGCGGGGCGAAAAGCTGAAGTTCGTCGCATTGCTCAGGCGCTGGCTTAGCTCAAGCCCTTAGCTCAACCCATGAGCTCAAACCTTGAGCTCAACCATTGAGCTTGTCCGCCTGGCTCAACCGCCTAGCTTGACCTTTGAGTCACTCCGTCGGCAAGGGCGGAAAGCTCGGAGACCGTTGCAGCGGAGAACCCGCTGGTGCTCAGAGCCCCTCGAGCGATGGCAACCTGTTCGGTAATGAGATTTTCAATCTGGTCGACGGCACCACTGGCAACAAGCATGTTTCTCACGGTCTCAATTTCGCCATCACTGAGGGTTGCGCTGCCCAAGAGAGCGTCCATGAGTGAAACGTCTTTGTCGCTCAGTTCGCGTTGAGCAAGGGCAATGAGCACCGTTCGTTTTCCTTCACGGAGATCATCGCCGGCGGGTTTTCCCGTCACGCTGGGGTCTCCGAAAACGCCAAGAAGATCGTCGCGAAGCTGGAAGGCAATCCCTAGCGGCAATCCAAATCCGCGCAGCGTGGCAACATCGGCGTCATTGGCGCCAGCGAGAGTTGCCCCGATGACGAGTGGTGCCTCGATGGAATACTTCGCAGATTTGAAGATGACGACACGATGCGCGCGATCAAGGGCATCGAGCTTGTTGATACTGGGCCAGGCGCGCTCCTCGACAATGTCAAGGTACTGTCCCGCGGTGACATCCAGCCGCATGCGGTCGAACTCCTTGCGCGACCGAAGGGCGGCTTTCGGATCTGAGGCCTGAAGCATGCCGGCCGCAATCAGTTCATCGCTAAAGGCAAGCAGGAGGTCGCCAAAGAGGAGGGCAGCGGACGTTCCGAAATCGGGACTCGAACCGGCCCAACTGGCAGTGCTGTGGACCTTTTCAAAACGGCGGTGTGCTGAAGGTGCCCCGCGTCTCGTGTCGGACTTGTCCATGATGTCGTCATGGACCAACGCGGCAGCGTGAAATATCTCCAAGGCACTGGCAACGTCGATGGCGTAGTCAGGGATTACGGAAACCTGAGTGCCAAAACCCATCAGTGCAAATTGCGCACGGAATCGCTTACCACCGCTGAGAAATTGCCGAGAAAACTCCACAAATGGTACAAGGTCTGGCCCTAAGGAGCGCAGAATTGATTCGCGTTCTGAAATGAAACTGTCGAGCCGGGTATTGACTCGGTTCACCCACTGATTCCTATCTAGCACGTGCCTAGCCTATCCAGCACCCGACGGTTAGAATGAAAATCTGCTTTGTTTGACCCTTATTAATGGATCTTGGAGAACCGCATGCCACTGTCTGAGCGTGAACAGCGTCTTCTCGATGAAATGGAACGCGGTCTGTACGGCCGCGAAGCAGATGTTGTTCATGCGCCAACCGGTGAGTCTCTGCGGCCGAACTATCGCGCCATTGTCGCGGGAGTGTTGGTGGCTGCAGTCGGTCTAGGTGCTCTCGTCACTGGTGTGATGACCCATCTCGTTGTCGTTGGTGTCATCGGTTTTGCCGTCATGTTCACCGGAGCATTGATTGCGGCGCGCCCCGCAAAGCCCATGGTTCCGGACTCCTTGTCCGATATTTCCGGAGCAGGTCGCACGTCAGCCAAGAGCAAAGGCAAGGGATCGGCAACCTTTATGCAGCGCATGGAGGCCCGGTGGGACGAGCGTCAAGATGGCCGCCAGGACGGCCGCCTGTAGGGGATTCGCCTCAGCGAGAATTTCACTTTCGAGAACCGACCTTCGGGTCGGTTCTTTTTTTGTCGAAAATTCGGCATTTCTCTCCATTTCCCTCCACCACCGATAGGGCACTATCTATCTAGGTTGAGGGACAAATTTTGAAACAAAAGTGGTCAGTTACTGACTTTTGTGGTGTGTTGTGGAGTAATGTGGAGGAAGCACCCAACATCGGCCGGAAGTGAAGGGAGGTGCGACCAATGTTTCTCGGTACGCACTCACCCAAACTTGACGAAAAAGGCCGCATCATCCTGCCGGCAAAGTTTCGTGACGAGCTTGCTTCCGGCGTTGTCGTTACCCGCGGGCAAGAGAACTGCCTGTACGTGTTTAGCTCTCGCGAATTTGAAGAACTTCACGATCGCATCCGCCAGGCTCCCGTCACGAGCAAGATTGCACGTGACTTTCTGCGTGTTTTTCTTTCGGGAGCGAGTGCGGAGACCCCCGACCGGCAGTTCCGCATTACGGTTCCAGCCAACTTGCGCACCTACGCCGGGCTAGACCGCGAACTCACTGTCATTGGTGCCGGTAACCGCATTGAGATCTGGGACGCCGAAGCCTGGAACACCTACTTGAGCGCCAACGAAGAAAGTTTCGCCAACACCACGGAGGAGGTGATCCCCGGACTCTTCTAAGAGCCTTAGCCTCTGACTCCTCGCCATATCAGCCCTGACACACCTTCCCCGGTTGCAGGTCGAGATGGAGGGGAATCAGAGCCTAAGACCTCTCGGTCCGCAACGCTTATGGCCCTCAACGACATTCACATCCCCGTCATGCTTGACCGCTGCGTCGAGCTGCTTGCCCCTGCTCTGAGCGCCCCGGGCGCCATCCTCGTGGACGCCACGTTGGGTATGGGCGGTCACGCAGAAGCCTTCCTGCAGCGTTTTCCTGAGCTCACTCTGGTGGGTCTCGATCGCGACACCGATGCTCTGGCTATCGCGGGGGAGCGGCTGGCTCCTTTTGGCGACAGGGTTCACCTCGTGCACACGGTCTACGACGGAATTGATGATGCTCTCGATGGTCTCGGGATTGACTCGGTCGACGGAATTCTCTTCGACCTCGGTGTCTCGTCTTTGCAGCTGGATCGGGCGGAACGTGGATTTGCCTATTCCAAGGACGCGCCGTTAGACATGCGCATGGATGCGACGACGGGCCCGACCGCGGCAGATGTCTTGGCTTCGTATCCCGAGTCGGCCCTGCGCAGCATTTTTCAGCGTTACGGCGAAGAGAAGCTCGCCGCCCGCTATGCCCGTGCCATTATCGCGAGCCGTGAGAATGAGCCAGTTACGCGGTCGGCTCAGCTGGTGAGCATTCTGACGGATGCGACGCCTGCGGCTCTGTCGCACGCGGGCCATCCCGCCAAGCGAGTATTTCAGGCCCTGCGCATTGAGGTCAATCAGGAATTGGCTGTTCTAGAGAAGGCGATTCCTGCAGCGCTGAAGGCTCTGCGCGTCGGTGGCCGCATCGTCGTCATGTCGTACCAGTCGCTCGAGGACAAAATCGTGAAACAGCTCCTGGTGGCGGGCGCCGCCTCCACTGCCCCCGTCGGATTCCCCGTCGAACTTGAGCAACACAAACCAGAATTCACGCTGCTCACCCGCGGAACCGAACGTGCCTCAGAAGATGAGCAAGTTCGAAACCCCCGCTCCACCCCTGTGCGTTTGCGCGCGGCAGAACGAACGAAGACCGTCGCATGAGCGCTTTAGCACCCCTCAGAATGGCGGCTCCACGCCGTGGCCTCGAAGCCCCTGTAGCCGCTCCTCAGAGATTTCGTGTTGTCACGACGCGGTCACAACGTAAAGCTCGCCCCAGAGTGTTCTACGCCGTGGTGACGGTATCCGTTATTTTTGGCATCATTGTGGCTCAGCTCCTCTTGAGCGTCGCGGTTTCCAGCGGCGCCTACGAGATTTCTGGCCTGCAAGCCCAGAACCGAGAACTCGATCGCACTCAGCAATCCGTGAACCAAGACCTGGACCGATTGGCCTCTCCGCAAAATCTTGCGGCGAATGCCGAGGCTCTGGGCATGGTCAGCAATAACACTCCGGTCTATCTGCGACTGTCGGATGGCGCCGTTTTGGGAAGCCCCGTCGCGGCAGCCTCCGATGCCGGGGTTACCGGTGGTGGCGCTCTCGTGGCTAATTCGCTCCTCACCAACGTTCCCCTCGTGACCGTCACTGCTGCTGCGGCAGCTGCGGCGGCGGCAACCGGGGCAACAGCAGGATCTCCAGGGGTTGCCGGAGCATCCGCCAGCGTGCCTGCGCCTGTTGTTCCAGCGGGCCCGGTACCGTTGCAAAATGGCTTGCCGGGTGTCTCCACGCACTAGGCAACGGGTCGCTCACGAACATCCGGGTATGAATAAATTGCAGAGTCAGAGGCACACACGTGAACAGTAAACAGACGCGGCGAAGGACCGTCGTCTCGATGCTCTTGATCGTTGCTTTTGTGGCACTTTTCGTTGTCAAGCTGGTGGACATTCAGATTGTTCAAGCGGCGGCGTACAACGAGGAATCGATGGGCAAGCGCTCTCTTCCCGCCACCATTTATAGCGAACGTGGAAAGATTCTCGACGCCAACGGGGTCATCTTGGCCGACAGCGTCATGCGGTACAACGTGACGATTTCTCCCAAAAATACTAAAGATTTTTTACGGGTGACCGACC
>CANEXL010000066.1 GCA_947443745.1 Microbacteriaceae bacterium
CGTTGCGCGTGGCGCAGTGGGCCAAGGAGGAGGGAATCGAGCAGGTCGTCGCAGCCGTCGTCTTCACCGAGAGCCCCGTGCACACCGATGATCGCTACCGCAACAACACCCTCGCCTACGCGAACTCCCCCTTCATCGACAGCATCTATCTCAAAGATCCCGGAGGGTTGCTGACCGCTGAGCGCGTGAGCCAACTCGTTCCCGTGATGCGGGTTGCGGCGGGAGACAAGACCCTCGAACTACACAGTCACTGCACCACCGGTGCCGCTCCGCACCTCTACCTGGTCGGCGCCGAGCTCGGTATCGACGTGCTGCATACCGGCCTCGGCCCCCTCTCCAACGGAACCGCACAGCCCAGCTTCGAGCACCTCGTCGCTAATCTCGATGCCCTCGGCATTCCGGTGGAGGCCGACCGCGAGGCCGCATCCGCTGCCGCTAACATGCTGCAATCGTTCGCCGATGCGCAAGGCCTCAAGGCAGGTGTTCCCGGGGAATACGACCTGAGCTTTCACGTGCACCAGGTTCCCGGCGGAATGATGGGCACGATGAAGCGTCAGCTCAGTGAAATTGGCATGCTGGATGCCCTCCCCCAGGTCATCGAAGAAGCCGGACGCGTTCGTGGGGAGCTCGGTTACCCCATCATGGTGACCCCCTTCAGCCAGTTCGTGGGAAGTCAGGCATTGATGAACGTGCTCGCCGAACGCAGCGGGCAGGAACGCTACAGTCGCATTCCGGATGAGGTTCTCAAGTTTGTCCTCGGCCATTTCGGAACCCCCGAGGGTCCCATTCTTCCCGAGGTTCTGCAGCGCGTTGCGGACATGCCTCGCTCCAAGGAACTCTCGATTCCCGTGGTCGAGAAGTCCCTCGAGGACTTGCACGTCGAATACGCCACAAAGTTTGGTCGAGCACTAACCGAGGAAGAGCTCATGCTCCGCCTTGTTTTGCCAACCGAGCAAGTCGACGGTGTTTTTGCCGCTGGCCCTGCACCGGCGTGGAAGGGGAAAGCCGGCTCGCACACTTCCTCGGCCAGTTCCTCAAAAACGGGCCCCGTCACCAACGCGGCGAGCTTCATTGACGCCGCCAACCAGCTGCCCAACTGGAAATATCTTGCCGTGAATTTTGCGGGCCAGAGTATTTCCCTCCAACGCCCCAACACGGGAGACTCACAATGACCAACCCAGAAATTCTTGCCCGGCTCGCTCGGGTGCGCGGCATCATGTTTGATATCGACGGATGCCTCGTCATCTCCGACGGCCCCAGCGGCCACGGCGGTTCCGTGTTGCCCGGCGCCAAAGAAGCCATCGCGCAGGCGAGGGCTACGGGGCGAAAAGTCTGTGTCTTCACCAACGGCACGGCGCAGAAGCCCAGCGATATCGCCGCTCTGCTGCGCGATCTCGGCTTCGATGTCAGTGACGACGAAGTTCTCACCCCGGCCGTCGTTGCCGCAGAGGTCATGAAGGAGCGCTACGGCAACAAACCCATCATGGTCTTTGGTGGCGATGGCATGCACCATGACTTCATCAAACGTGGCATGAATGTTGTCGACCTGGAGTCGGCTTTTGCCGGAACACCCTCGAATGCAGCGGCCGTCGTCATCGGTTGGGACGTTGATTTTGGACGCGCGAAACTTCAGGTAGCTGCCGAAGCCGTTCTGGCTGGGGCCGAACTTTACTGCACCTCTGATTCCCCCAGTTTTGCCTCGCAAGAGCGCTTGAATGTTGGGGTCTCCGGGTTCATTGTCACCGGTCTCTCGCACGTGACATCACAGCCATACCAGATTCTCGGCAAGCCCTCGGCAGAAGCCATGAGCGTCGTCAGCCGCGTGCTCGGAGTGCCCAACGAAGAGATTCTCGTCATTGGCGATGACATCAACTTGGAATCCGCCATGGCGCGCCCAGCGGGTGCTTTAGCCGGACTCGTGCTCACGGGGACCAGCACGCTGGCAGCGTTGGCCGAAGCCCCAGCGGCGGTTGCCCCTGAAATTGTGATCAACTCCATGAACGAACTCGTTGACATGTTCACCGAGGCCGACAAGGCGCACGCTCTCACCTCCCACTAAAAAACCCGCGCTATTGCACATCGCGACACCGCTAGAACGACACATCGCAACACCGCTAGAACAACACGTCCGAATATTCCAATGGAGGAATAGCCATGACTGCATTTGACGGGCACGTTGCCCTCGTTACCGGAGCTGGTCAAGGCTTGGGCGCGGCCATCGCGCTGGAGCTCGGTTCCCTCGGGGCGGCTGTTGCCGTCACCGACATGAATCTCGACAATGCCGAGGCTATCGCGGGTCAGATTACGGCCGCGGGTGGTCGTGCAATTGCGGTGTCCCTGAACACGACGTCACCGACCGACCAAGAAACTGCCGTCGCGGCGACGGTCAAGGCTTTCGGCAAACTCACGCTAGCCGTCAACAATGCCGGTATTGGCACCCCCAGCCCTCTCATTGGCGAGCTTGAGCTCGATGCGTGGAATCACATGATCAACGTGAACCTCAACGGCGTCGCCTACGGGTTGCGCCACCAGATTCCGGCCATGCTCGCATCCGGTGGTGGCGCCATCGTGAACATGTCATCGATCTTGGGCTCCATCGGAATGGTCGGGATTCCCGCGGCCTACACGGCTGCCAAGCACGGCGTTGTCGGTCTCACCAAGAATGCCGCCCTGGAATATGCCGCCAGCGGCATCCGCGTCAACAGCGTGGGTCCGGCCTTTATCAAGACTCCCCTGTTGGAAAATGTTCCTGCCGAGGCCCTCCCCGAGCTCGCGGCTTCGCACCCCATGGGCAGGCTGGGCGAACCCGAAGAGGTTTCGGCCCTCGTGTGCTTCCTGCTCTCAGACCGAGCCTCTTTTATCACCGGCGGGTATTACCTCGTCGACGGTGGTTACACCGCGCGCTAAAGCCCCAACAACGAAGGCCCCCGACTCGGTGAGGAGTTGGAGGCCTTCATTGTGCTGCCCCGCTGCGTTTAGCAGCCGAGCCAGAAAGTTTTACGAGCGACGCATCAGATGGAACGGGATTGCCAGCGCCGCGCAGAAGACCAAGATTCCGGAGAAGAAGATCACTCCACCGAACTCGGGGTATGTAAAGGCCAAGCCCAAAAGACCTTGGCTCGCGCCGAGCAGTCCCAGGCAGATGAGGAAGATAATGACTCTCACGATGTTCTCCTTGAATTCTTTTGTGGTCAACCACCAACGCGGTCAACCTCTGCTTTTAGCTTAGAGGGCGGCGGCGCGTTCTAACACGAGCTCGCGCACGCGAGCCGCATCTGCCTTGCCCTGCATGGCTTTCATGACGGCACCAATAACGGCGCCCGCAGCCTGCACCTTGCCCTCACGGATCTTCTCCATCACGTCGGGCTGAGACTTCAACGCCTCGTCAATGGCGGCGATGAGCGCACCGTCGTCACTGACCACGGCAAGACCACGAGCATCGACAACCTGGCGCGGCGAACCTTCGCCAGCGATCACGCCTTCAAGCACCTGGCGCGCCAGACGGTCAGTGAGCGTGCCGTCGTCGATGAGCAACTGAAGTTCGGCGACCTGCGTGGGCGTGACCAACGACGCTGGCTCGGCATCCGCAATATTCGCCAGACGAGCGATTTCGCCGGTCCACCACTTGCGCGCTGTCTGAGGTGACGCGCCTTGAGCGACGGTCTCGGTGATCTCATTCAGAAGATCGGAGTTCACGACATCCTGGAATTCAAGGTCACTGAAGTTCCAGTCGGCCTTGAGGCGACGACGGCGTTCGGCGGGCTTCTCGGGAAGCGCGGCACGCAGTTCCTCAATGAGCTCGGGAGCCGGAACGACGGGAAGCAGGTCGGGCTCGGGGAAGTAGCGGTAGTCATCGGCGTCGGACTTGGGGCGACCGGCGCTGGTAGCTCCGGTGTCCTCATGCCAGTGACGCGTTTCCTGCGTGATCGTGCCACCACCGGCAAGAATCGCGGCCTGACGCTGGATCTCGTAGCGAACCGCGCGCTCAACAGAACGAAGCGAGTTGACGTTCTTGGTCTCGGTGCGAGTGCCGAGCTTTCCGCTGCCGCGGGGGCTCAGCGAAACATTGGC
Organism: Microbacteriaceae bacterium; assembly: GCA_947443745.1. Taxonomy (GTDB): domain Bacteria; phylum Actinomycetota; class Actinomycetes; order Actinomycetales; family Microbacteriaceae; genus Alpinimonas. The sequence goes on from CANEXL010000066.1 coordinate 4,072, forward strand.
GTCGCAGCGAATGTTGCCGCGCTCCATCTTGGCGTCAGAGATTCCAAGAGCCACGACCATGTCGCGAATGGTCGAGACATACGCCTTGGCCAGCTCGGGGGCATCCGCTTCGGCGCCATAAATGATTCTGGTGACAATTTCGACGAGAGGAACTCCCGCACGGTTGAAGTCAACGAGGGAATACTCGGCGCCCTGGATGCGACCGGTGGAACCACCCACGTGGGTGAGCTTGCCGGCGTCTTCCTCCATGTGGGCGCGCTCGATATCGATTTGGAAGAGGCGGCCATCGGCCAGCTCCACCTCGACGTTGCCATTGATGGCAATCGGCTCATCGAACTGCGAGATCTGGTAGTTCTTGGCCAGGTCGGGGTAGAAGTAGTTCTTGCGAGCGAAGCTCGACGAGGGTGCGATGTCACAGCCGAGCGCAAGACCCAGGCTGATCGAGTAGCGCACGGCCTGCTCGTTCACGACGGGCAGGGCTCCGGGGAGGCCGAGGCAGGTTGGCGTGATGTTGGTGTTGGGTTCGCTACCAAAGTTGTTGGGAGCGGCAGAGAACATCTTGGTTTTGGTGGAGAGTTCGACGTGAACTTCGAAGCCGAGGACTGGTTCGAACAGCTCGAGAGCCTTATCGAAGTCCATGAGTTTTGCCTTCGCCATTAGCGCTGTCCTTCAATCAATGCGGGAGCTTGGCTGAGCAGGGTGTGGCCCCACTTTTCTTCCAAGAGAGACTCGAGGGCGCCACCCACGTTGTACAGGCGGTGATCCGCACGGGCGGGAGCCAGAAACTGAATACCGACGGGCAAGCCGTCTTCCTCTGCAAGGCCGACCGGCAACGACATACCGGGGATGCCCGCCAGGTTGGCAGGAATCGTCGCGATATCGCCGCGCCACATTGCCATCGGGTCATCCAGCTTCTCGCCAAGCTTCCACGCCGTGGTGGGGGCGGTGGGCGAGGCCAGAACATCCACGTTGGCGAATGCTGCCGCGAAGTCGCGCTGCACGAGCGTGCGCACCTTCTGGGCACTGCCGTAGTAGGCGTCGTAATATCCGGCCGAAAGGGCGTAGGTTCCGAGAATGATGCGCCGCTTGACCTCGGCACCGAAGCCAGCCTCACGGGTCGCGGACATGACCTGCTCGACCGTGCCACCACCCACAGGGTTGACGCGCATGCCAAAGCGAACCGAGTCGTACTTGGCCAGGTTGCTGGATGCCTCAGCAGGCAAGATCAGGTAGTACGCGGCGACCGCGTACTGCAGGCTGGGGAGGCTGACCTCGACGACCTCGGCGCCATTGGCTTCCAGCAGCGCAAGAGCCTCGTGAAAACGAGCCAAGACGCCGGGCTGGAATCCTTCGCCATCCAGTTCGGAGACGACGCCGATGCGCAGACCCTTCACATTCGCGTTGCGCACGGCTTCGGCCATGGAGGGCCATTCGTCTTTCAACGAGGTGGAGTCGTGACGGTCGTGACCGCCGATGATGTCGTGCAGCAGCGCCGAGTCGAGCACCGTGCGAGAGACGGGGCCGATCTGGTCAAGGCTGGAGGCCAGCGCGATTGCGCCGTAACGGCTGACGCCACCGTACGTGGGCTTGACGCCAACGGTTCCCGTGACGTGGGCAGGCTGACGAATCGAGCCACCCGTGTCGGAGCCGAGGGCAAAGGGGGCCTCGAAGGCGGCAACGGCTGCCGCCGAACCGCCACCGGAGCCACCGGGGATGCGGTCGAGGTCCCACGGGTTGTGCGTGGGGCCATACGCGGAGTGCTCGGTGGAGGAACCCATCGCGAACTCGTCCATGTTGGTCTTGCCGAGCGGCACCAGACCGGCCTCGCGAATCTTCGTGACGACGGTGGCGTCGTAGGGCGACATCCACCCCTCAAGAATGAGCGAGCCGCTCGTGGAGGGCATGTCCGTGGTGACGAGAACATCCTTGATAGCAAGGGGCACACCATCGAGGGCGTTCAGGATGGTGCCGGCCTTGCGGCGCGCATCCGACGCCTTGGCAGCCGCGAGCGACACCTCGGGGTTGACGTGCAGGAAGGCGTGAACGGCGCCATCAACGGCAGCGATGCGGTCGAGATGAGCCTGTGTTACCTCAACACTGGAGGTAGCACCGGAGGCGAGAGCCGTCGCGAGTTCAGCGGCGGTGTGGCGAATGAGATCCGTCATTATTGTTCTTCTCCCAGGATTGCGGAGACCTTGAAACGGCTACCGTCATGTTCGGGGGCCTGCGTCAAAACCTGTGCGGTGTCGAGAACGTCGGCGACGACATCTTCGCGGTAGACGTTGACCAGAGGAATGGGGTGGCTCGTGATGGGCACATCGGCCGTAGCGACGGAGGAGACGGAAGCAACGGCTTCGACAATCTGCCCGAGCTCCAGGGTCAGACTCGTTATTTCGGCTTCGGAAAGGTCAATACGAGCGAGGCCGGCCAGATGGCGAACCTGTTCGGCGGTGATGTCAGACATGAGCTCAAGTTTATCGCGGTGTGCGTTGGTGGGTTCACCGTGAGGATAGGCGAGGATGTCGCCACACTCAGCCCCGCCCGTATACGCCCGCCACATCCGGGCCGAGGCAGCGACCATCCTCGCTAGTCGTCTCGACCGCGGCACCCCGACCGCGGCACCCCGACCATCTCCCGTCGACCATCTCCCGTCGACCATCTCCCGTCGACCATCTCCCGTCGACCATCTCCCGTCGAGAGGACAGTAGTGGTGACCCCTGAGGCCTAATTACCCGTCGAGAAGTCAGTAGTGGCGAGTCTTGGACAAGTTGGTTGACCACTACTGACCTCTCGACGAAGAATCCCGGGGGTCGGGTCACCACTAGTGACCTCTCGACAAAAAAATCCCGTGGCCAGGTCGCCACTGCGGGATCGTCGCCGAAAAGCCGGTCAGCGCACTGACGGAGCTGACGCATTCATCGCTGAACCGAGCGAGCGCCGAATGCCAAATACGGCAAGTCCGGCGAGCACGAGCACGAACGCAAACAACGGAATGGCGCTCTGCAGCGGTGAGGCGCCGGTGGAGGGGAGTTGGGCATCCGGTGATGTCACGACGGGTGGAGCGACCAAGGCAGGATCAAAGTCAACGAGGGTCGCCGTTCCATCCGCATTGCTCGTTACAACCGCAGTGGTGCCCGCTGCGTTGATTGCGACATGGCGCAGGTCTTGCCCCATCGGGACCGTCTCGTTGAGCGAAGAATCGGCCAGGTTGAGAACGACGAGGCCGTTGTGTTGGGTCGTCACAAGAAGTGATTGACCATCTGGTGCCAACGTCATGGTCTCGGGTGCGCCGGCGGCGGTGAGCGTCGCCAACACATCACCGGTAGCAACGTCAATTTGAACCACCGAACTGCCCGCCCCGCCACCGTAAACAGCAACATAGGCTGCATCGCCCATTGCATTCAGAGTGATGCCGTAAATCATTCCCAATGACAGCGGGTAGGTACTGATGAGAATTCCGGATGCCAGGTCGACGACGTAGACAGATCCGGTATTTGCGCCCGTTACATAAGCCGTCATACCGTCTGGACTGACTGCGGCAAAGACGGGCGCCGAACCTGGACTAATCGGGTAATAAACGACGCCGTAGTTTGTGAGGTCAATGACGTAGATTCCAGAAATGGAGTCTGGAACCACCGCCTTAGTTCCGTCGGCGCTCAACGTCATGGAGAACGGAGCCCCGCCCAACGAAATGGTATCCACGACCATGAGACTGTCGATGTCGATCACTGAGACGTCGTGAGAGAAATAGTTTGTGACGAATGCTCTCGTGCCATCGACGCTGACAACGAGGTCTTGGGGTCCATCCCCGATACCAACGGTAATCGTTGACATCACCGTCTCGGACACCAGAGAAATCACGGACACGGAATCAGACCCAGAGTTGGCGACCAACGCTGTGAGGCCGTCGGGAGTCATGGCTACCCCCGTCGGACCGTCCTCGACAGAAAGTGTTCGAACATTCTGAGCACTGGCGAATGCTGCTCCGCCAACGCCGGAGAGAAGCACGACGAGAACACTCGTGACAGCAGCGGCGAGCAATTTTTTCATAGCGAAACCTCCGGTTGGGGGCTAGAGGGCTGTTGGGCCCTGCGTGACGAGGATGTGGAAGCCGGCAGCATCGAGAACGGGAATCCCTAACTCCTCGGCCTTGGCAAGCTTCGACCCGGCACCCGGGCCAGCAGCCACAAAGTCGGTCTTCTTGGAAACACTCGAGGCCGCCTTGCCCCCGGCGGAGATGATGGCTTCTTGCGCGCCTTCGCGGGTGTAACCGTCCAGAGAGCCGGTCGCCACGATGGTCAGCCCGGCGAGCACTCCCCCACGATCAACGTTCGCCCCCGGACCGGCGTGACCGGGAGTTGTGAACTGCACGCCCGCAGCCGCCCACTGCTCGATGATGTCTTGATGCCAATCGACCTCGAACCACGCGAGAACCGAGTCGGCGATAACCGGGCCAACACCATCAATAGCGGCGAGTTCTTCTTTCGAAGCGGCACGAATGGCGTCCACGGAACCAAAGTGGTCGGCCAGCGCGCGAGCGGCGACCGGGCCCACGTGGCGGATCGAGAGCGAAACGAGGATGCGCCAGAGCGGCTTCGTGCGAGCCTCGGCCAGATTGACCAGAAGTTCCGTGGCATTCTTGCCCGGCTGGCCGTCTTCGTTCTGGAAGAACGACACAATCTTGGGGTTACCGTCGGCGTCGGGCACGGGCTCGCCGGTGTCGCGGTCGCGAACGTAGACGCGCACCGGGAGGAGGTCTTCGAGGGTGAGCGCAAAAAGTTTTGCTTCGGTAACGAGCGGGGCCACGGTGGGCTCCAACGGATGCGTCAAGGCCGCCGCGGCGACCTCTCCGAGCTTCTCGACATCGAGTCCCCCGCGGGAACCAATGTGTTCGACGCGGCCACGAACCTGCGCGGGGCAGCTGCGGGCATTGGGGCAGCGGAGGTCGATGTCATCCTCACTGGCGGGCGCCAACAACGATCCGCACTCGGGACATCCGGCCGGCATGACAAAGGCACACTCGGTGCCATCGCGCAGCTCGAGGACGGGGCCGAGCACCTCGGGAATGACATCGCCGGCCTTGCGAATGACGATGGTGTCGCCAATGAGAATGCCCTTGGCCTTGACCACATCCTGGTTATGCAACGTAGCGAACTCGACGGTGGAACCGGCGACGCGAACCGGGGCAACGACGGCGTAGGGCGTTGCGCGACCGGTGCGGCCGACGCTCACTCTGATGTCGAGAAGCTTGGTGTTGACCTGCTCGGGAGGGTACTTGTAGGCGATGGCCCAGCGGGGAGCGCGGCTGGTGGCACCGAGTTCTTGTTGCAGAGCGAGGTCATCCACCTTGACGACAACGCCGTCAATCTCGTGCTCGACACTCGCGCGGTTATCCCCCGCGTGCGCGATGAAGTCAGCGGCTTCTGCGGCCGTTGAAACAACGCGGTAGTGCGACGAG
>CANEXL010000067.1 GCA_947443745.1 Microbacteriaceae bacterium
GGTGCACATTGGAGTCTTCATGGCCGGTAAGCCAGGACGAGCCGGAGCGGTTCGCAAGCAGGGTAAGAATAAGGCCGTTGGTTCCGGCGGACAGGGTCGTCAGGCTCTCGAAGGTAAGGGACCCACCCCCAAAGCAACGCAACGCGACTGGCACCCCGCCGGTAAGCGCAAGATTCACATGGACAAGCTGGCGGCGACGAGAAAACTTCGTGGCCCCGGTGGCGGAGGCGGAGCAGGTCCTTCTGCTGATGGTTCCGTTCGCAAGCCCCAGGTTCGTCGCCCCAAGCAGGCAGACGAGGCCGAAATTGTGACGGGCCGCAACTCGGTCGTCGAGGCGCTTCGCGCTGAGATTCCCGCAACCGCTTTGTACATCTCGAACCGCATCGAAATGGATGACCGGGTCAAAGAGGTGCTGAACATTGCCACCAAGCGCGGCCTGCCCATCATGGAGGTCATGCGCCCCGAGCTCGACCGCCTTGCCGGTCACGACTCCGTACACCAGGGACTGGCCCTCAAGGTGCCACCCTACGAGTACGCTCACCCCACCGAACTTCTCGACGAGGTCATCGCCTCCGGTCAGAATCCCCTCTTTGTCGCGCTCGATGGCATCACCGATCCCCGCAACCTGGGCGCCATCATCCGCTCGACTGCTGCGTTTGGCGGGCACGGCATCATCGTTCCTCAGCGTCGCTCCGTTGGCCTCACGGCTTCGGCATGGAAGACCTCCGCCGGTGCCGCCGCTCGTTGCCCGGTCGCCATGGCGTCCAACCTGACCGCTGCTATTAAGGCGTTCAAAGAGCGCGGCGTGTTTGTGATTGGCCTAGATGGAGACGGCGACGTCGACCTTCCCGGTCTTGCGCTATCGGATCGCCCACTGCTGATCGTTGTTGGCAGCGAGGGCAAAGGACTTTCTCGTCTTGTGACCGAGACCTGCGACGCCATCGTTTCTATTCCCATTTCCGCTAGTACGGAATCCCTCAACGCCGGAATCGCCGCCAGCGTTACGCTGTATGAAATTTCCCGCCTGCGTTCAGCCGCTGTCTAGCTAACTGCCAGACTTCGGCTCTACGCTAGGGGTGCGCCTTCGGCACAATGTCGGTGCCACCCCAGACCCAGCTAGGAGAACACCCGCATGACCATTGGTTCCCCAGGATCACGTCCCACGCGCAATGAACGTCGCGAAGACGCCCGTTCGAAGGCTAAAGAGCACCGCATCGCGCAGCAGAAGAAAGACAAGCGCAATCGCTGGTTGTTGCAGGGCGGAATTGCCGTTGCCGTGATCGCCGTCATTGCTGTCGTCGCGCTTTCGATTAGCGGTTCGGTCAAGCCAGCAGGCCCCGGCCCCGCAAACATGGCCAGCGATGGCATCGTTTTGGGCATTGGCATGAAGGCTCAACCCACGGATGCTTTGGCTGAGGGTGCCGCTGCCGTTCCGTCGGTCGCAACCCCCGGCGTCATCGACATTCGTATTTACCAGGACTACCTGTGTCCTTATTGCCGCGATTTTGATGTGACGAACTCCACTCAGATTCAGAAACTGGTCGAGAGTGGCGCTGCCACTGTCGAGGTTCACCCGATTGCGCTTCTCACGAGCCGCTCGGCGGGCACGAAGTATTCCTTGCGTGCAGCGGGAGCTGCCGCGTGCGTGGCCAACTACTCACCCGACGACTTCTGGGCCGTCAACCAGGCGTTCTTCACGCAGCAGCCGGCTGAAGGCACTGCGGGCCTCGATAACGCCAGCATCAAGGACCTCATTCAGGCAGCGGGGGCAACGAACACGACGGCCATCAACTCGTGCATCGACGCCGGCACGTTCGAAAAGTGGGCCCAGACGGCCACGGATCGTTCGCTGACCGGCCCACTGCCGGGTACGCAGGTGGCAAACGTCACAGGCACACCCACCGTTCTCGTGAACGGCGTTCAGTACACGGAATCTCTGACGGATCCCGCACTATTCAACGCCTTTGTCCTTCGGGTCGCGGCCGCGGGGATTCCCACGGCGACGCCCACCCCGACACCTGCTCCGTAGGTTCGGTTTTGCCGAAAAGGCTCACTCTCTTCAGAGGGTGGGCTTTTTCTGTCGGCAGATTCGTTATTATTGACACGTAGCGTCCGCGAGGATTCTGCATGCCGGCTTGGCGCAATTGGTAGCGCACCGCTCTTGTAAAGCGGGGGTTGTGGGTTCGAGTCCCACAGCTGGCCCCACTTTTGTTACGCATTTGGTCACTCTCGCGAGATGGTTCATCCGTGTGTGATTACGGTTGTATTCGTCCCCTCACGTCTCTTTCACTGAAGGCTTTTTGTCATGCGTTTGCCCCTCATAGTTCCTGCCGTTGCGGCCGTTCTTGCCCTGAGCCTGACGGGTTGCGTCAACAACGCCTCGACGACCTCTAGCCCATCGGCGACTGCCACGGTGAGCATCGATTCCGCGGCGGCTGCTTTGCTTCCTGCATCCATCGCCGAAAAGGGCATCCTGAACGTTGCCAGTGATGCCTCCTACGCGCCCAACGAATTCAAAGATGCGGATGGTGCTGCTATTGGTTGGGAAATCGAGTTGGTGAATGCCATTGCCGCCAAGTTGGGGCTGAGGGCCGACGTCAACCAGGCCTCTTTTGACAACATCATCCCCAGCATTGTGGGCGGCAAGTTTGACGTGGGAATTTCGTCATTCACCGACACCGTCGAGCGCGAGCAACAAGTCGATTTTGTGAGCTACTTCAGTGCGGGCAACCAGTGGGCGACGGCAGCGGGTAAAAGCGTTGACCCAGACAACGCGTGCGGCCTCACTGTTGCCGCCATGACCGGTGGTACCCAGATCACGGATGAGCTCCCGGCACGTTCCGAAAAATGTGTCGCCGCTGGCAAGGCCCCCCTCACAATTCTCCAGTTTGATGACAACGCGGCGGCCACGAACGCTGCGGCACTCGGACAGGCCGACGCCGTCAGTGCCGATTCGCCGGTGACGCTTTACGCCATCGCGCAATCGGCGGGCAAGCTCGTTCTCGCCGGCGCGACATTTGACTCGGCTCCCTATGGAATCGTCTTGGCGAAAGACGGTGGACTTGCTCCTGGTGTGCAAGCGGCACTGCAGTCCCTCATTGCCGACGGCACATACGGCAAGATTCTGACGGCCTGGGGTGTTGCTGACGGAGCCCTCGCTACCGCGTCGCTCAACATCGCCGCAACAAAATAGGTTCCGCAAAATAGCGGCATCAAGATTGGTGCCGAAAAATAGCCCTGACAAAATAGCCGATTCTTCGGGCTCCCCGGGGTTTCCCATGATAATTTCGCAGTGTGAAGAAAAAGCTTTCAGGCGCGGAGCTTCCTCCTAGTTCTCGGGCTCTGCGGGGCCTGCGCCGCGCGACGGTCATTGCCATCATTGTCTCGGTCGCATTGGCAGCCGTTATCGGCATTATCACGGTGCTCATAGGCACCTTGCTTGAGACGCAGGGACAGATTCTCGGCACGACAAGCCTTGTTGCCGGGCTGAGCATCACGGCGTTGTGCCACCTTGCCATTGCCGGGCGCAAGGTCCGCTTTATGGGGTTTGTCGGGCTGGCAGCCAGCATCGTCGCGTGCGCCACCGGAGTCGCTCTGATCTGGGGCTTCTGGGGTTCCAACGCCACTATTGCCGACATCGTTCTCAAGGCGTTTGCTCTCGCTGGCATTCTGGCCGTCTTTCTGGCCCAGGCGAATTTGTTGCTCTTGTTGGCCTCGCGTCGCCGCCGCGCAATTCTTGTCTGCCTCTACATCACATTGGCCGCGATTGCCGTTGTGTATGCCCTCGTCGCTGCTTTGGTCATCACCGACTTTGACATTGCGGCACGATTCGTCGATGAGCTTTACGTTCGAACGCTCGCGGTCATCGCCATTCTTGACGCTCTCGGAACAGTCGTGGTCCCTGTTCTTGGTGCGTTCGTGCGAGACAAGAAGAAAGTGGCGGACGGATTCGTTACGGTGACATTGAACTTACCGAAGGAATCAGCTGATCTTCTTACGGCCTGGACGACAGAGTCTGGTCAGACCCCGGAGGACGTTGTCGGCGCCCTACTTCTCCTCGGCAGTAAAATCTAGCGCGAGCGAGTTCATGCAGTAGCGGTCACCCGTTGGGGTGCCGAAGCCGTCAGGAAAAACATGGCCGAGGTGTGAACCGCAGTTGGCACAGCGAACCTCGGTGCGCACCATTCCGAGCGTGCTGTCGTCAATGAGTTGCACGGCCTCGGGGTTGATGGATTCGTAGAAACTGGGCCATCCGCATCCGGAATCAAACTTGGTGCCACTCTTGAACAGCTCTGCATGGCAAGCAGCGCAGGTGTAGAGGCCCGAACGCTCCTCATCAAGGAGTTCGCCGGTCCAGGGACGCTCGGTTGCCGCCTCGCGGAGAACAGCAAACTGTTCCTCATTGAGTTCGTTGCGCCACTCGTCGTTGCTCTTGTTCACCGTGTAATCCATGACGATAATTCTACGCTTCTGCCTCCTGAACGTGGGCTGGATGCTGGAGGCATGACGTCATGTGACGTAAGTCGTGCAAGTCGCGCAAGTCGCGCAAGTCGCGCAAGTCGCGCAAGTCGCGCAAGTGGCGCCCAGAAAAGTGCGGGGGAGTCGCGGGGGAGTCGCGGGGGAGTCGCGGGGGAGTCGCGGTTGAGCTCACTCCTCGGCGGCTCACAGTTCATTCAGTGAAATGGCGTTCGCCTGCACCATAGGATGAAGACGTCGAATCGCGGGAGGAGTGAGCATGGCATCGAGTGAGGCAACCCCCGAAAGAAGAGCTGCTCACATTCTCAGTGATCGGGACAAAGCCATCTTGGACTTTGAACGTGAGTGGTGGCAGCACTCAGGTTCTAAAGAAGACTCCATTCGCCAGGCGTTCGCACTTTCGGGAGCCCGGTACTATCAAGTGCTCGGCGCTCTTATTTCGTCAGAAGCGGCTCTGGCCTACGATCCCATGTTGGTCAAGCGTTTGCAGAGAATGAAGGATGAGCGCAGCATCAGCCGTCAGGCACGAATTTCTCCTGAAACTTCTAAAAATAGTGATGAAGACTAAATGAACAAAAATATTTCTGTCGATCCTTACGACGACATTCCTTCGGGACTCACGCGACGCGGGGCTCACCGTGCCCCGAAGCGTGCTCGCAGCACCTTCGTCAAGTTCGCGTGGGCTGCTTTGGCGACAGGATTTTTGGTCACGGCAGGCGTCGGCGGCTTGGTTGTTGTCAGCGATACCGTGAGCCTTAAAGACCTCTCTTCGCTCTTCGCTGGCGCCACGGCGACCCCCACTCCGACGGCCGTGCCCACCGCCGCAGCAACGGTCGACCCTGCTCTACTGGTCAATGTTTTGAACGCCACGAGCTCTCCAGGGTTGGCAACGACCGTGGGCGAAAGCCTCGTCGCGGCGGGCTGGAACGTGGGGAATGGAACCAACGCCAGCGAGACGGTCGCAAACACCGTTGTGTACTACGGCGACCCGAGCCTCGAAGGGGCCGCACGAGGAATTCTGGCAACGCTTGGTACCGGCACCATTGAGCTCACCGACGCCTATATTCAGAGCTCCGCACAGCTCACCGTGGTCCTCGGAGCCGATTATCTTGCCCCGGAAACCGCTGTTCCGACGCCGGCTGCAACCTAATCGTTACAATTTTAGGGAATTTGTTGCCACGCTGAGTTTCCGTGCGAAAGATTGGTCGACTAGTATCAATTCAACGGCACCAGCGTTTTGTGGGTGTCGGTTGGTTACTGCAATTGGAGATTTAACATGGCGAATGGAACCGTAAAGTGGTTCAACGCTGAAAAGGGCTACGGTTTTATCACTGTAGACGGCGACGAGCAGGACGTTTTCGTCCACTACTCCGCTATCGACATGAACGGCTACAAGGTCCTCGAAGAGGGCCAGCGCGTCGTATTCGAGGTCGGTACTGGAAACAAGGGGCCTCAGGCTGAGTCTGTACGTTTGGGCTAACCTTTTTTGAAATTTCGGGCTCGCCCGAATTAACGCCGTCCGCTCACGCGGGCGGCGTTAGTCTTTGTGCGTGAGCATTTCTTCTAAAACTGTGACCCGGGCGTTGTTCGCCGTCGCTGCCACTGGCCTCGTTCTGGGCGTTGTTGCGTGCTCTTCTCCGGGGGCTTCGCCGTCCGGAACTTCCTCGGCAAAGTACGTCTCGACCTATGAAACTCCTGCTCCCACCAAAATTGCGCCGCTGACGGGACTCGTTGTCGCGGCCGATGCTGCTACCGGCCCTGCGCTGTCGGTAAAAATCTGCAACGTCGAGCACTGCGAACCACAGATTGGTCTGAACCAGGCCGACATTATTTTTGAAGAACTCGTTGAAGGCGGCATCACCCGCTATGTCGGCATCTGGCAGTCCAACGTTCCCGCCGTTGTCGGACCGGTGCGTTCGGTTCGCCCCATGGACCCCGACATTGTTTCTTCTTTCGGCGGCATTGTTGCCTATTCCGGATGGGGTCCTCAAGAGGTCCGCAACATGATCCTGGATACCGGACTCGTGAACATCACCGAGAACGATACGACCATGTTCCGCATTGGCGACCGCGTTGCTCCTTATAACTTGGCTCTGAACGCTCAACAGGTCATCGCTGAGAATCCTGGCCTTGCGGCCCCTCAGCAACAGTTCGCTTATGCGTTGAACCCGGCACTTTCGTCGGCCGGCCGGGACGGAACGCCGACGAGCACCATCAACATTTCCTTCAGCAACTACAGCGACGATTCGTGGACCTATGACGCCGCATCGGAAAAGTACCTGCGGTCTCAGTGGGGCGGGGCTGACATGGATGCCGATGGCACCCAAATCTCTGCGACGAATGTTGTGGCGATGCGCGTCTTCATTGAGGACTTCATGACGCTTCCCAAGACCGTCATGGTCTCGAGTGGTGAGGCGTGGGTGTCCACCGGCGGCAAGACAATTCACGGCACGTGGAGTAAGGACTCGGCGACAAGCCCCATCCATTTGACGGATGATTATGGCGTCACGATTCGTTTGGCTCCCGGCAACACGTGGATCGAGATGCCTCCCACCGACGGGTCCGTCACGCTCGTTCCGTAGAGTTTGCTGAGAGCACTGCTCAGCGCGCGTCACGGTCCTTGCAGAGAGTTTGCTGGGAGGTCGCCGGCCGACGGTTCCTCCGCCACGGACGCGCTTGCACTCTCCGGTAGTGAGTGCCAGAATGTGAGTTAGCACTCGTCTGTTTTGAGTGCTAAATCCAGCATTTTTCTGACGTCCGGGAGGGACGAAAAACAACCATGGCAAAAATTATTGCTTTTGACGAAGAAGCCCGTCGTGGCCTAGAGCGCGGCTTGAATATTCTTGCCGACACGGTCAAGGTCACCCTTGGGCCCCGTGGCCGCAACGTGGTCCTCGAAAAGAAGTGGGGAGCCCCCACAATCACCAACGATGGTGTATCCATCGCCAAAGAAATCGAACTCGACGACCCGTTTGAAAAAATTGGTGCCGAGCTCGTCAAGGAAGTTGCCAAGAAGACAGATGATGTCGCTGGCGACGGAACGACGACCGCAACCGTTCTCGCTCAGGCACTCGTGCGTGAGGGACTTCGCAACGTTGCTGCTGGCGCAGACCCCATCGGCCTCAAGCGCGGCATCGAAAAGGCTGTTGCCGCTGTTTCGGCAGAGCTGATTGCAAACGCCAAAGAAATCGAAACCAAGGAAGAGATCGCGGCTACCGCATCCATCTCTGCTGCAGACCCCGAAATCGGCGCCATTATCGCCGAGGCCATCGACAAGGTCGGTAAAGAGGGTGTTGTCACCGTTGAGGAGTCGAACACGTTCGGCACCACACTTGAGCTGACCGAGGGCATGCGCTTCGACAAGGGTTACCTGTCGGCATACTTCGTTACCGACCCAGAGCGTCAAGAGGCCGTCTTCGAAGACCCTTACGTTCTCATCGTCAACAACAAGGTCTCGAACATCAAGGACCTGTTGCCCATCGTTGACAAGGTCATCCAGTCGGGCAAGCAGTTGCTCATCATTGCTGAAGACGTTGATGGCGAAGCACTCGCTACTCTCGTCGTCAACAAGATCCGTGGCATCTTCAAGTCGGTAGCCGTCAAGGCTCCTGGCTTCGGTGACCGCCGCAAGGCAATGCTTCAGGACATCGCCATCCTCACCGGTGGACAGGTCATCTCTGAGGAGGTCGGACTCAAGCTTGAGAACGTCACCCTCGAGCTTCTTGGTAACGCCCGCAAGGTCGTCATCACCAAGGACGAGACCACCATCGTCGAAGGTGCCGGAGACCCCGAGCAGATCGCGGGCCGCGTCGCTCAGATTCGCGCCGAGATCGAAAACACCGACAGCGACTACGACCGTGAGAAGCTCCAAGAGCGTCTCGCCAAGCTTGCTGGTGGCGTTGCTGTCATCAAGGCCGGCGCGGCAACGGAGGTTGAACTCAAGGAGCGCAAGCACCGCATTGAGGACGCCGTTCGTAACGCAAAGGCTGCAGTCGAAGAGGGTATCGTCCCCGGCGGTGGAGTTGCTCTCATCCAGGCTGGTAAGACTGCCTTCGAGAAGCTTGATCTCAAGGGTGACGAGGCGACCGGTGCAAACATCGTTCGCGTTGCTATCGAGGCTCCTCTCCGTCAGATCGCGTTCAACGCTGGTCACGAGCCCGGCGTTGTCGTCGACAAGGTTCGTAGCTTGCCCATCGGTTGGGGCCTCAACGCCGCTACCGACGAGTACGTTGACCTTCTCGCCGCCGGCATCATTGACCCAGCCAAGGTAACGCGTTCCGCGTTGCAGAACGCTGCGTCGATTGCGGCACTGTTCCTCACCACTGAGGCAGTCGTTGCTGAGAAGCCAGAACGCGCACCTGCACCCATGGGCGACCCTTCGGGTGGCATGGACTTCTAGTCCTTGCCGGGTGCTCCTCTCTTGGGGATGCGTCCTTTCTCGAACGGTTCCCTTGGAACAGACGTTCACAAGAATCACGAAGAAATGCTCTCCGCCTTGGCGGATTCAATGGGTCGTTGCAACACTGGCGGCTAAGTAGAAGTAATTAGATCACGTAAACGCTCGGCTGGAGTCCTCCAGCCGAGCGTTTTTCGTGGGCGGGCATTGAGCTCCAAAGCGACGTGTTCAAGGTCCTCAACCCCATAAA
>CANEXL010000068.1 GCA_947443745.1 Microbacteriaceae bacterium
ATTCTTTCTCACGCTCCCTGGGGCGTTGTGCCGGTCATCTCTGATCTGAGTACGGGGGAGCCCTTCTTGGCTGACACAAGCGGCACGGCTGCCGTCGCGGCTCGTACTGCCATGACGGATGCGTGGGGCGTCGCGCCTGTCGACATGGGCGTGGGGGGATCGATTCCCTTCATCTCGGATTTTGTGTCCGTTTTTCCCGAGGCGCAGATACTGGTCACCGGGGTAGAAGACCCGGATTCTCGGGCGCACAGCCCGAATGAGTCCCTACACATCGGTGCTTTTGAGAAAGCCATAGTGGCTCAGGCGCTCCTGCTTTTACGCCTCAATATTGGCCAATAACTCAGGAATAACCCAGCCTCTTCGGGGGTTCTCACCGTAGACTGTACAGACCGACGCACCGTGTTCCGAGGAGTGGAAATGACCGAAACAATCTCGACCGACGTACGTGCCCATGGCGTGGGACTTTCCACCGTGGCACAAGAAAAAGTACGTAGCTTGCTTTCTCAGGAAGGCCGCGATGACCTGCGCCTCCGCGTTGCCGTTCAACCTGGCGGCTGCTCGGGGCTCATCTACCAACTCTACTTTGACGAGCGCGTGCTTGAGGGCGATGCCGTGGTCGATTTTGAGGGTGTCGGTGTCGTCGTTGACAAGATGAGCGTTCCTTATCTTGACGGTTCTTCCATTGACTTCGAAGACACCATTCAGAAGCAGGGTTTCACCATCGATAACCCCAACGCTGAAGGCAGCTGCGCCTGCGGAGATTCCTTCCACTAAACGCGATTTTTCAATGATTTTTCTGAGCGGAAACGGCCTCGGCGAGCACAACATAAAGCGCCTCAGGCGGTAGGCTGAGGGTCGACCACACGTTGTAGATGTGGTTCCCGGCAAGTCTTTGTGAAAGGTCAGCGGTGCGTACTTCTCGTCGTTTCCGATGGGCTGCGATTCCAATCGCAGCAACGTTAGCTTTTGTTCTCGCTGGGTGCACCCAGCAACAGCTTCAGGGTTATTTGCCCGTTGGTGAGGGTGGTGCTGCTACCAACCACGTCGACCGTGTGGTGGGCCTCTGGGTCACCAGCTGGATCGTTCTCCTCGTGGTGGGTGTCATCACCTGGGGCCTCATGATTTGGGCCATGGTTGTTTACCGCCGCCGCAAGGGCCAGACCGGTTTCCCCGTTCAGCTTCGGTACAACATGCCGATTGAGATTTTCTTCACCGTCATTCCTCTGATTCTGGTTCTGGGGTTCTTCGCCTTCACAGCGCGTGACCAGGCCATCATCGAGGCGCGCTATGACAAGCCTGATGTGACGATCCAGGCGTTTGGCAAGCAGTGGGCCTGGGACTTCAACTACGTCGACCAGAACGTCTACACCTCCGGCATCCAGGTTCAGCCATCAACCGATCCCGCAGCTCCTGCCGGTTCGATTGATCCCGCATCGATTCCCACTCTGTACCTGCCCGTCGGCAAGACAGTGGAAATTCAGCTGAATGCTCGCGACGTCATTCATTCCTTCTGGGTCATTGACTTCTTGTACAAGAAAGACATGATTCCGGGAAAGACGAACTACATGTCCTTCATTCCCGAGCGTGAAGGTACGTTCAATGGCAAGTGTGCGGAACTCTGTGGCGAGTATCACTCGCAGATGCTCTTCCAAGTGAAGGTTGTCTCTGAGGCCGAGTACCTGGCCTACACCAAGAAGCTTGCGGCTGATGGCTTCAGCGGTCAGCTTGATGCGACCTATAACCGCAACCAGAACCTCTCGGGTGTCGCTGCACCCGTTTCCCAGACTGCTAAGTAGAGGCGACCAGAATGAGTACAACTCTGACACCCAGCACAGTTCAATCGACTGCTTCCAAGCCACTGACGGTGGGCGTAACCCGCCCCGTCAACAAAGGAAACGTTGTCGTTAGCTGGATAACGTCCACCGACCACAAGGTCATCGGGTACATGTACCTGATCACCTCGTTCGTGTATTTCCTCATTGGTGGCGTCATGGCGCTCATCATTCGTGCGCAGCTCTTCGCGCCCGGCCTTGAGGTTGTTCAAACGAAAGACCAGTACAACCAACTTTTCACCATGCACGGCACCATCATGCTGCTCATGTTCGCGACACCTCTATTCGCAGGGTTCGCTAACGCATTGATGCCGCTACAAATCGGTGCCCCAGACGTTGCTTTCCCCCGTTTGAACGCTCTGGCATTCTGGTTGTTCTTCTTCGGAAGCTTCATTGCCGTCGCCGGCTTCTTTACCCCTCAGGGTGCGGCAAGCTTCGGTTGGTTCGCCTATGCGCCACTATCGAGTACGACGTTCTCACCGGGTATCGGTGGGAATATGTGGGTTCTTGGCCTCGGTTTGAGTGGTTTCGGAACGATTATGGGTGGCGTGAACTTCGTCACCACGATCATCACGATGCGCGCCCCGGGCCTCACCATGTGGCGTATGTCGATCTTTACGTGGAACACGCTCGTCACCTCCATCCTCATCCTCCTGGTTTTCCCCGTCTTGGCTGCGGCGATGCTCGCCCTTGGGGCCGACCGAATCTTCGGGGCCCACGTTTATGACCCTGAAACAGGCGGTGCCATTCTCTGGCAGCACTTGTTCTGGTTCTTCGGGCATCCGGAGGTCTACATCATCGCTCTGCCGTTCTTCGGCATCATCTCCGAAGTAATGCCGGTGTTTAGCCGTAAACCCATGTTTGGCTACAAGACTCTCGTTTACGCGACGATCGCGATTGGCGCTCTGTCGATGACGGTGTGGGCTCACCACATGTACGTCACCGGTTCTGTTCTTCTGCCGTTCTTCTCGCTCCTGACCATGCTGATTGCTGTTCCAACGGGTGTGAAGATCTTCAACTGGATCGGAACCATGTGGCGGGGCTCCGTCACGTTTGAGACTCCCATGATGTTTGCATTGGGCTTCCTGTTCACCTTCGTCTTCGGTGGCCTCACCGGTGTCATCTTGGCCTCACCTCCTCTCGACTTCCACGTCTCTGACACCTACTTTGTTGTCGCGCACTTCCATTACGTCGTCTTCGGAACCGTCGTGTTCGCTATGTTCTCCGGTTTCTATTTCTGGTGGCCGAAGTGGACAGGTCGCATGCTCAACGAGCGCCTGGGCTACTGGCACTTCTGGTTGCTGTTCATCGGTTTCCACACGACATTCCTGATTCAGCACTGGTTGGGTGTTATCGGAATGCCGCGTCGCTACGCGACATACCTTCCCACCGATGGCTTCACGTGGATGAACCAGCTGTCTTCCATCGGCGCCATGATTCTGGGTATCTCCATGATTCCGTTCCTCTTGAATGTCTATCTCACGGCGCGAAATGCTCCCAAGGTAACGGTCAACGACCCATGGGGATTCGCTCGTTCGCTTGAGTGGGCCACGAGCTGCCCACCGCCGCGCCACAACTTCACCTCGATTCCTCGGATTCGTAGTGAGTCACCCGCGTTCGACCTGAATCACCCTGAGCTTGCTCCGGCCGGCTACAGCAGCGGCACGGGCTCGACCACCGCAGCAATCGGCGAGAGGGCGTAAGGCCATGAGGGCAAATATAAACCTGATGTGGGTTCTCGGCGGATATTTCCTCGTCGCCGGAGTCTTGTACATCGTCTGGAACAATCTGGCGGGCCACCCCTTCGACCCCGTTCCTACGTTGGCAATCCTGCTCTCCGCAGGGCTTGCTGGCCTGATTGGGTTCTACCTCAACGCGGTTTACCGCGCGCAAGGTGGTGTCCTCCTTCCCGAAGACCGTCTGACCGCAGACATCGACGACGGAGATCCCGAGATTGGCTACTTTAGCCCTTGGAGCTGGTGGCCCTTCATCTTGGGTCTCGGTGCCGCCGTCGTCATTCTCGGCCTTGCGGTCGGTGTGTGGATTGCACTGTTTGCCATTCCTGTTGTCCTCATTGCCCTCACTGGGTGGAGCTTCGAGTACTACCGTGGCAACTTCGGTCGCTAACGTTTTGCTCTGATCTAGCCGCTCTCCCGCATGGGAGGGCGGCTTTTTCTATGCCCTTCATGGAAGTTTCAGGTGGTGATGGGCTTGACGGGTTGGCGCAATATCGTGCGGAGCTTCTCGGGAGCAGTTCTTCGCGGGTCGCCGAGATAGATTTCGTGGTGCGGGCCGTTGAAGGTCAGCCCACGGGCGGGCATCACATCTTCATGCATCGTGTTGAGAATCTCGGTTTCTGCCGCGTAGGGGCCAATGTGGAGCACCTGGAGGCTTTCTCCTTCGTCGAGCGTGAGGAACTGAGCGCGTTGCACAGCGCCTGCGATGTCCTTCTCTTGCTCCGTGCTCCCTTCCCTCGAAGCGGTCCCCGAAGCCTTCGCGGCGGCAGCAGCGCGAATCGCTGTGAAGTCGCCCTCACGGATCCAAGGCGGGAGAACGCTCAAAAGGGTCCATTGCCATTGGGATTTGTCACCCCGTGCAAAGGCGGCCGGGTCATCAGCCCACCAGAGGCCCTCTGCTGGTCCCACCGCGTAGTCCCGGCCCAGTCTGTTCTTGCTGTGGAACTTGAGAGGATAGGCAATCGCGTAGAGAGCGCCCATGGCCGCCTGAAATTCGTTGTCGTCGGGACTACCCTGTCCACTGACGGCCACATAGGAAAGTTGGGGAACTCGGATGTGGTCGATCTCGCCACGTTTTGGTGCATAAAGCTGCGGCATCTCTTTCTTGATGTCGTACTTTGCCGCCGGAGCCGAGCCCTTAGCCGATCCCGATGGCGGTCCCGGTGTTTTGCGAAGCGGCGATTGTGTCGGTGTTTGGGTCGGTGTTTGGGTCGGTGTTTGTGTCATGTTGGGCCCCTCCTTGGGTCTGTGTGTCCACACATTGAGCGGAGGAGGGGACTGCGTGATGCGTGATGTCGTTAAACAGTAATGCCCCTGGATCAAAGAATCCAAGGGCATTACCGTCTGTTTAGATGTTCTAGTGGTGAGTGTTCTCCAGCTCGAGCTGGTGCTCGACGGAAGACACGGGCGCAATTCGCTCCTCGAAGAACCAATGAGACATGCGAACGCGTAACCGCATCCCACCCGTAATCTTGCCCTTGGTGTTGGGCCGCAACATGAGGGGAGCGTTGTCGTTGAATGAAACGAGCTTCCAGCGGTCGTAAACATCGAGTTGCTGATGAACTTCGATGTACTCGCCGCCAGGCATGCGCACGATACGCCCAGTCTCAAATCCGTGAAGGGCCATGGTGCGGTCCTTCTTCTGCAGAGCCAGACACGTTCGCTTTGCAATGGAGAACGCGATGATGGGGCCAAGAATCAAGAGAATCTGGAGAGTGTTGATAACGCCCTCCATTGTCACCTTGAAGTGCGTCGCAATGATATCCGAGCTCGCTGCAGCCCAGAGGACGGCATAGAACGTGACACCCGCGGCACCGATGGCCGTGCGCGTAGGCGCGTTACGTGGACGGTCCAGCAGGTGGTGTTCACGCTTGTCGCCCGTAACCCACGCTTCAACGAAGGGGTAGATAAAGACAACCAACAGGAAGACGACCAAGATGATCATGGGGATGAGGATGTTCCATGACCACACGTAACCCAACCACACCGTTTCAAGATGGGGCGGTATCAGGCGCAAGGCACCGTCAGCAAAGCCGATGTACCAGTCCGGTTGCGTTCCTGCCGAAACCGGTGAGGGGTCGTAGGGGCCGTAGGCCCAGATGGGGTTGATGGTCACAAGTGAGGCCATCAGCGCAACGATTCCGAAGACGATGAAGAAGAATCCGCCGGCCTTGGCCGCGTACACGGGCAAGATCGGGAAGCCGACGACGTTATCTTCGGTCTTTCCGGGGCCAGGGTACTGCGTGTGCTTGTGAATGATGACGAACATCAAATGCATCACAATGAAAATCAGGACAATGGCTGGCAAGAGCAAAATATGCAAGGTGTAGAGGCGACCGACGATGTCGTTACCCGGGAACTCGCCGCCAAAGAGAAGGAACGTGATCCAGGTTCCCACAACAGGAACAGCGTTGACCATTCCGTCAATGATGCGGAGACCGTTTCCGGAAAGCAGGTCATCGGGAAGCGAGTAGCCAGTGAATCCCTCGGCCATTGCCAGAACGAAGAGGACGAAACCGATCGACCAGTTCAGCTCACGTGGCTTGCGGAAGGCGCCCGTGAAGAAGACACGAAGCATGTGCAGGCCAATGGCGGCCACAAAGAGCAGAGCGGCCCAGTGGTGGATCTGGCGCATGAGGAGGCCGCCACGAAGGTCAAAGGAGATATCGAGTGTGGACGACATGGCCGCCGACATTTCGACACCCTTGAGGGGTACATAGGAGCCCGCATATTCGACGGGCGACATGGATGCCTGGAAGAAGAATGTCAGAAAGCTGCCCGAGAGCAAGATGATGACAAAGCTATACAGGGCAACCTCACCGAGGAGGAACGACCAGTGGTCGGGGAAGATTTTGCGGCCAAATTCTTTGACGGCTCCCGAAATACTCGTTCGTTCGTCTAGGTAGTTTGATGCCTTACCAATAAAGCCAGATTGCTGATTAGTTGCGACGGTACTCAATTGAGACGCTCCCAGAAACTAGGGCCGACAGGTTCATGAAAGCCGCTTGCGGCGACGAGGTAGCCTTCGCTGTCCACCGTGATGGGGAGCTGGGGCAGAGGACGAGCGGCTGGGCCGAAGATGACCTTGCATTCGTTCTCGAGATCAAACTGGGACTGGTGGCAGGGGCACAGGAGGTGGTGGGTTTGTTGCTCGTAAAGCGCTACCGGGCACCCAACGTGCGTGCAGATCTTGGAATATGCCACGATGCCCTGATACGACCATGATTCTCGCTCCGCACTGGTCCAGTTCAATGCCGAAGGTTCTAGGCGAACGAGAAGGACTGCGGCCTTTGCTTTAGCGTCGAGCTTCTCGTGTTCGGGAAGGTCGACGAGACCTTCGGGAATTACGTGGAAACTCGAACCCATGGTGAGGTCAGAGGCCTTGATGGGAAGGCCGGAGGGGTCGCGCGTGAGGCGCAGACCCTTCTCCCACATGGTGTGCTTGAGTTCGTTGTTGGGATCCACATTCATGGGAGCCAAACCGCGGAACAGAGCAATCGCGGGAAGAGGAAAGGCAATCAGCGAAGCGATAAGGCCGTTGCGAATAAGCGAGCGACGGCTGAAGCCCGACTCCTGGTCAGCTTCCTTGAAAATCTCCAAGGCACGAGCACGAGTCTCTTCGGTTCCGCGTGTGGGGTGACGCTGGTCCACGCCCTCCTTGTCGGCCATGACAGCTTTGCCCCAGTGCACGGCGGCGATACCAATTGCCATCAGTGAGAGAGTAATTCCCAAGCCGATGTAGAGGTTGTTGAGACGCACGGAGTTCAGGTCATTGGGATCCAGCGCGAAGAACATGTACGCGAACACCGCAAAGACGCTGCCGATGATGGAGATGTAGAACAGAGCGTAGACAACCCGCTCAGCCTTCTTTGCCGCTTTGGGATCCGTGTCGACAACGCGAAGGCGGTGAGGAGGAAGGCCGGGATCAGTAAACGCGTCGGGGGAAACAACGCCCGTACCCAAGACAATCTCGGTACCGGTGTCGTGACCCGCCGCGGGAACGATGTCGGCGGGGCCGCTCTCGTTCTTAGCCATTGTTCTCCTTCAGTTGCTTATAATTCGTGACCGAAAGGTCGACTAGTTCGACTTTGCGGTAATCCATACGGTGAGGGCGACAATCGATCCCAAACCAAAAATCCAGAGGAAGAGGCCTTCCGAGACGGGGCCCAAGGATCCCAACTCGAGTCCACCCGGCGAAGGGTTGGCCTCGTTGTAAGCCAGGTACGCGATGATGTCCTTCTTCTCAGAAGGAGTCAGGTTCAAGTTGTTGAACACCGGCATGTTCTGGGGGCCGGTCAACATTGCCTCGTAGACGTGCACGGCCGCAACACCCTTGAGGGTCGGCGCGTACTTACCTTCGGTCAAAGCGCCACCGGCGCCGGCGACGTTGTGGCACATGGCGCAGTTGATACGGAACAGTTCGCCACCGTTTGAGGCGTTTCCGTTCTCAAGCTGGGTCTGCGAGGGAATCGCAGGACCAGGGGCGAGGGAAGCGACGTAGGCCGCCAACGCGGACGTTTGCTCTGCCGTGAACTGCACGGGCTTTACTTCAGCTTGGGGGCCTGATCGAGCCATAGGCATGCGACCGGTGCCGACCTGAAAGTCTACGGACGCTGCTCCGACGCCAATGAGGCTGGGGCCGTCAGCGGTTCCCTGAGCTTGCATGCCGTGGCAGGTTGCACAGTTAGCAGCGAACAGCTTGGAGCCCTCGTCGATAACGGCAGGGCTGGAGAGGTCGACAGAAGCGTTGGCGGAGACGCTGCTAAAAGCGGCGTACGCGCCGCCTGTTGCTGCGAGGCCAAGAGCGATGAGGACGATGGAAGCGAGGGGTCCGCGACGGCCGGAGCGGCGAGCGGAGCGAGGAGTCTTGTTACGCATGCGAGTCAGTATCCGTCCAATTTCTATTTGAGTACGTAGATGACCAGGAAGAGCCCGATCCACACGACGTCAACGAAGTGCCAGTAGTAGGAGATGACGATTGCGCTTGTCGCCTCCCGGTGACCGAAGTTCTTGACGGCAAAACCGCGACCAATGACCATCAGGAAGGCGATAAGCCCACCGGTCACGTGGAGTCCGTGGAAGCCTGTCGTTAGGTAGAACG
The DNA here is from genome assembly GCA_947443745.1 of Microbacteriaceae bacterium. Lineage (GTDB taxonomy): Bacteria > Actinomycetota > Actinomycetes > Actinomycetales > Microbacteriaceae > Alpinimonas. The sequence continues at coordinate 8,670 of CANEXL010000068.1, forward strand.
CGGAACCGTACGCGTTTCCGCTGAGCGACACGCCTTCGCTCACGAGCATGGCGTATTCGTAGACCTGACCAGAAACGAAGATCGCTCCGAGGGCATAGGTCAGGAAGAACCATTCGACCATGCCCCATTGAGAGGGACGCCAGCCCGTTGAACGAGCCTGCAAACGCTCGGCCGCAAACACACCAAACTGAGCGGTGAAAGACGACGATACGAGAATCAAGGTGTTGGTCAAGGCGAAGGGGAAATTGAGCTTCGCCGCCTCGGTCGCCCACATGTCTGGCACAGCGGCCCGAAGTGTGAAGTAGATCGCGAACAGGCCTGCGAAGAACATAACTTCGCTGCCCAGCCACACGATTGTTCCGACCGCAACAGGGTTGGGTCGGTTCACAACTGGGGCCATGGATGTGGGTGTAAGAGAGGCGGTGGTCACTCG